>JAZUKS010000129.1:0-29342 GCA_045643405.1 Bacteroidaceae bacterium
TCCTTCTCTCCTGCTATGACACGGAGGTAATGTGCCGTAAGTGAGTTAGGCTCTTTCATGTCTGCAAGATATTTTGGGGGACGACCTCGCTTCACGGTATCAACAGTCTGTACAGCCTTAAGGTGAATGGCTTCTTTCGTGCGGAGAAATTGCAACGAGGTTCCTCCAACGTGTTTCTACTCTGTCTCCAAAAAAATGACGATTAAATTACAATCAAATTACAATGATTTCTATGAAAAATTGGAGTTTGATTGGACTTTGATTGGAGTTTGATTGGACTTTCAGCACAATCACCTCGCAGGAAGTATGTAGGAAAAATGTAGTCAAAAAAGGCAAGTGTGGCAAAGGAAACAGGTGCGGGACGCGGTTAACCGACGCAAACAACCGGTTCCAGGAATTCTTCGCCGGCAAACTCGCGTTGGTAGAATATGGGATAACCCAATGAAGCCGGCAAAGTGCTCGTGTCTATGCGTTTTAGATAACAGAATTCTGGAGGTCCGAAGTCAAAACTCCGTCCAGAAAGGATTATGCGTCCTTGTTGGTTGTCTATTCGCCATAAACCACCTCCATGGCAGGTGTTGTCGCCATAGGGAATCAGGTAGCGATGCAGTTCTACATCGCCAAACAACATTGTGCCGTCTTCAGTTATGATAAATTTCTGCATTAGCCACCAATAGTTTTTCTTTGCGACGTTTTTGTATCGCTTTTTATTCCGAGTGCAAAATTAATGTTTTTCCCTGATATTCACAAAAATAAAGTCAAAAATTCTTCTTACCGAACTTTGAACCCACTGCAAATAGCATTAAAACTGATACCGTGTTTGATTTGCTTACAGTTTGTGATTAATTAGAACTTCTTCTTTTTACTTTTCACTTCACAAAATGCTCCCGTATTTTTCCAACAAATCCGTGTAGAAACGTAGAGGAACTATGTGTGAAAATCGTTTGATGATAAGAAGATTATCCACCATAATAGAACATATATTGCCAAAATTTTCCCGTAAAGAAAGAAAGGAAAGCTTTTTTACGTTTTGTGCGGTTTTCAAATAAGAAAGTCCTATTTTTATGTTTTTTAACACAAGATGTATTTTTTTTTGCCTTTTTTATGCATTTTTTTGTTTTTTTTGTTCAACGTATGAATATTTTACATAACTTTGCGTAAATTATCTTGTAATAAGCATTCTGAAAAACTACTGGGATCCTGATATGACGTTCCGCATTAATAGATATAAACGATTATCTTTGACTTGCGCATTTGTTTCGATGTGCTTCAATCCTGCTATGGCTCAGAAGACCTTAGCAGAGGGAACAGCACGCGACATCTCGTCATATATCATTTTCTCCGGAGATGCAAACAGAGAGGCTTTCGAGATAGATTCGCTTTTCTACCTGCGCTCTTTGCCCATCATTTTCCCGGTGAGCAAGACCGTCGTTAAGCCTAATAACCCTGAATTGAATGATTTCTTGCGCTATGCCGTACCGTTGCTGAAGGCTCAGAGTATAAAGAACGCGCGTATACGCGTGCGTAGCGCAGCCTCGCCCGAGGGTCCGCTCTGGTTCAACAAGCAACTGAGCAAGGGGCGCCGTGATGCATTGCTCAAGATATTCGAGCAGAATGGAATCACCGCCTCCGACATACAGATTGATGTTGTCGATGAGGAGTACGAGTTGCTGGCATTCGTCATGCGCCAGGTTGGCGACCGCGATGCCGGTCTCATCACCCGAATGGTTACAGAAGGCATCAAGAATCCCGTACAGCTCAAGAAGCGCCTGATGAAGTTCGGTCATGGTGAGCTATGGAAGCGCATCAAGGCCAAGTACTTCCCCCAGTTGCGTGCTTCGCGTTTCATGATTATCTTCCCCGAGAATGAGCAGAAGGACATTGAGCAGGTAGTAGACTCTCTGCAACAGACAGAAACCCTTGTCGACACCATTCCCGCCGTGTTGCCCGATACCATTGCCGAGATACTTCCCGACACCTTGGCGGTTGATACCCTTGCTGTCATCCAGCCCGAGGAGCAGGACAGCATCGAGGAAGAGCGCATCCCATTGCGTGAGTTGCTGGGTATCAAGACCAACCTGCTGGAGTGGGGTGCCTATGTGCCTCAGTACGGTTTCTGCCCCATGCCAAATGTGGAGGTCGAGTTCTATCCACGCCATGGCCACTGGACCTTTGGTGCCAAGTTCGACAGTCCCTGGTGGATTGGCAATACCACCAACCACAAGTATTTCGAGCTTCGCAATTATGAACTCTACGGACGATACTACTTCCGCAACAGCGACAAGAGTTATGCTGACACCCGACTTACACGGCCGGCAGAGGGCAAGGCTGCCTTCCAGCGTTTCTACGTCGAGGGATATGTGCACAACTTCATTTATGAAATAGGCTTTTCTGCCAAGAAAGGCTGGGTTGGTGAAGGTCTGGGTGGCGGACTGGGAGCCGGATACGTACTGCCTATCAGCCGTAACGGTCACTGGCGTCTGGACTTCGGCCTGCAGGTAGGTTACTTCTGGACGAAGTACGACCCCTTCGTTTACGGCAAGCCTATCTATCATGGTGGAGAGATTGACGGAAACTATTATTATAATACTGACCTCTATCGCGATGAATTTGTAAAGCGTCAGCATCGTTTTACCTGGTTTGGTCCGACAAAGGTCAGCATCTCGCTCAGCTATGATTTGCTTTATCGCCGCAAGGCTCACAAAGGCCCCACTTTCAAGAGGTGGGAGGAAGGAGGTAACCGATGAGACGTAATCGTAAATTCGGACTCTGCACACTTTGCGGACTCATACTCTCTGCATTGTCTGGTTTCATCAGTTCGTGCGAGCGCGTACCTGAACTGCTCTTGGTTGACAGAGAGGTGCCCATTGAAATTCGTACCGACCGTATCGTGCTCGACCTGAACGTGTTGTGGGATTATGAAATAATCTACGACTGGCGTGCGGAATGGCATTACGGATGGGATGAGCGCGATGATAGTCTCTTCGGTACATGGGACTTGATCGAACCCAATGTCTTCAACCTCCGCCGTTACTATACGGAGGACAATCCAACCGGCGAGCATAAAAACGTACTCAGCGATATGGTCAACGGAAGAAGATTCCTGGGAAACTATAAGCTCGGTTACTATGACCTTTTGGTATGGAACGACGTAAGCACCCTTGACGGAGTGCAGTCGCTCCATTTCGACGAGACAACAACCCTTGAGTATGTTACCGCCTATACCAATCAGGCTTCGCACTCCACTACGGTTCCGCATTACTCGCCAGCTTACAGCAAGAACTATAAGGCTGGTTACGCATTCTATCAGCCAGAGTTTCTCTTCTCGACCGAATACAGGGACTTGTATGTGAGCGACGACCCAGCAGACTATGACTCGCTCGTCAATATGCCCGATGGAACGCAGGTATGGTACAAGTATGTTCCGCTCGAACTTACGCCTGTAACCTATATCTACCTTACGCAGATCATCCTGCATAACAATGAAGGCAGAATCTCTGGTCTGGACGGAAGTGCCAACCTTACGGGTATGGCTCGCTCGGTTAACCTCAATACGCACATCACCAGCGAACAGGACGTATCGGTCAACTATCCGGTGCGCATGAAGCGTAACCTTAGCTATACCGACAACCAGACGCAGAAGAAGGAGCAGGTTGACATCGTCGGCGGACGTTTGCTGACCTTCGGTATTACGGGTACCGACCCCTATAAGGTGACACGCGCCAGCAACAGTTACCAGAAAGTACTGGACTCGCAGATACCTAATTATATAGAGGTCAATATGAGTTTCTTCAATGGTCGCGACTCAACCTTTGTCTTCGACGTTACCGATCAGGTCAAGGAGCATTACAAGGGAGGTGTCATCACCTTGCATCTGGATGTGGACAAGATTCCAATCCCCAGCACAGGCGGTTCAGGACACGGAGGACAGTTTGATGCTGTTGTCGTTGATCCAGAGGAAGAGACACATGAGTTTGAGATGTAGGCTGAGGACAACGGACGGTTGGTCAACAAGTCAACAAGACAACAAGTTCGTTCAGCCTCGGAAAGTAAAATAAACCCAAAACCAAAAAAATAACTTAGTAAATAAAATAAGTATTAACATAAAAAATCAAAGCGTATGAAAAAGGTTGCAATCTATCTGTCAGCTTGTATCGCAGCTGCAAGTTGTGCAAACGACGAGTACCTGAGTGATTCAAACCGCATTCTGCAATCGGAGAACCCCTACAAGATTGCTTTAGGTGCTGGTACTAACAAGATTACCCGTGCTACCTCTGGACTTGAGACCGTGACCGGTACATTCAAGGTCTATGGTACCAAGGGTGACAAGAACCTGCAGGTTTTCAACAACTATGCCGTATGGCACCAACAGCAGGCCGGACAGACCGTTACTGATGCTTATTATTGGGAGTATGTGGGCAAAAACGGTAGCTCACAGACACCTTACATCGGCGACGAGAGTGGTGTGCTCACCGCTACCACCCCCATTACCCTCGACCGCGAGCAGCAGGAGAAGTATTGGGACTACGAGCAGGGTTACTACCGCTTCTGGGCAGTGGCTCCCTGGGACAATACCGTTACGTTCTACAGCAAGGACGGTACTAACCCCGAGCAGATTACTGCAAAGAACACCAATGGTATCGTTACCAAGGCAGAGTTGACCAACATCGGTGGTCACCTCAATGCTAACGATGGTACTCCCGCCATCTACGAGACTTACTATATTGCCGATCCTCTCAAGGTGATGAAGACCGACTACAACGAGAAGGTTAATTTCAACTATCGCCGTGCTGAGGCTCGTGTACGTGTTGGTATCTACGAGACCGTTCCCGGTTACGAGATTACCGACATCACCTTCTACCAGACTCGTATCTCAAAGACTGGCAAGGTGCTCAAGGTTGACAATGGCGGTTCTGTAACAGGTCGCAAGAACATCGTTCTGAACCGTACCGACAAGGCATTCATCGGTAACATCATTCCTGGTACTCCCGCCACCGGTTACGTTAAATATGACAACGACAACCTCACCTATAGCATCAGCTACGACGAGAGCACCGTCCTTAGTCAGAAGTACTTCGAGGCAGGTAAGTTGGCAAGCGGTGTTCCCGCTACTTCAAGCAGTTCTGCAGACCTCTGGGGTACCGACGCCGATATGGATGCAAGCAGTCACTACTTCAGCGTATTGCCCACTCCTACCGCCAATGGCAACTATGGCGCTCCCTACACCGACGAGTCAAAGCCCATCTATCTTTGCTGCGACTTCACACTCCGTTCAACCGACGGTAACTCACAGGAGGAGATTCATGTGAAGGGTGCCACTGCAGTCGTTCCTGCAAGCTACACCACTTGGTTGCCCAACCATGCTTACACCTACCTCTTTAAGATTACTCGCAACACCAACGGTTCTACTGGTGTAACCGACCCCACCGGTCCTGTTGGTCCTGAGGATCCCTCAAATCCCGATCCCGAGAACCCCGATCCTTCAAATCCCGATCCCAACAGTCCCGACGATCCCACACCCGATCCCAACAGTCCCGAGGGCCTCTTCACCATTACCTTCGATGCTATGGTTGAGGATTACGTAGACGATGCACTTGAGGGTACTACTACCACTCTTACTACTCCCAGCATCACTACCTATCAGAACGGTAAGGATATCGTTGACGATGGTATCATCTACAAGGCAGGCGAGGACATCACCTTCAAGGTAATGAACGGTACCAGCGACGTAACCTCTTCATACAAGGTTTATGTCAGCCAGTGCCTCTCAGCTTACAGTCACAACAAGACTGCTGAGCAGAATGGTGCAACCTTCACCTTGAACACTTCAGGTACTATTGCAGCTCCCACTGCAGGCTGGTATGTTATCAAGGCACAGGATGCTGAGACCAGTCCTACCGTTGTGACCTACAAGATTGTTCGCGTAGGTGCTGCCGACAACTAATTGAAAAATCCAGATTTTGCAAGCTCAAGGATCTGAAGACCTTAGCGTCTTCGCCGTCCTTCAGCTTGCGAAACTTAAATCGAATTTAATAACAACAAATAACTTACATCATGAAAAAGTATCTCTTTCTTTCAGCTGCCGCATTAGGTCTTGCCAGCTGTAGTAATGATTTTCTGGGCGAAGGTGCAGGAACTGGTTCAAAGGAGAATCTTAACAATGCCATCGTTATGGGTGGTAGTAAAAGTGCTGTGACACGTGCCGATATCACAGAGGGCGCCGCTGCTGCTATGCTCAACAACAGCTATATTGTTGAGGGTATCAAGGGCGACGGAAGCAATCAGGACGTAGTTTTCGACCACTATAATGTGAACTATAAAGCAAGTACCGCTGGTACTACCGAGTCGAACACCAAGGACTGGGAGTATGTAGGTCAGACCCTGAACTCGCTTACCGGTGCTTCAGAGCAGACCATCAAGTTCTGGGACTATGCAGCTACACAGTATGACTTCATCGCAGTTTCTCTGGGTAAGGGTGCAGATGATGGTTATGGTACCTTCAAGCAGGCAACGCTTACTAAAATTGATTACACTAAGCTGGGCGATGATAGCAAACCTGTTTACGTCTTGGAGGGTTCTGCCGATGAGTTGGCTTCGGTCTATGTTGCAGACCTCGTAACCCTGTACAACCGTGATGGTGTAAACGATTATGGCAAGGTGGTTACTCCCAGATTCCGCAGTCTTGGCACCAAGGTACGTTTTGCTTTCTATGAGACCGTTCCCGGTTATTCAGTAAAGAATGTCAAGTTCTACAACGAGGCGTGGGACGGAAGCGTTACATCATCCGCAGGTGCCACTTCTGCTACAGTCTTCACAGAGACTGCTATCTTCCCCAGTGCAACTTCAAAGGGTAAGATGAGTGTTTACTATCCCACTGTAGGTTGGAGTAATAGAAGTGCTGCATCTTACAACCAGCCTACGGTTAAGTATGAAGCAGATGCCTCTACACCTCTCGTGAAAACAAAGAGTTTTGGCGATCTTGACTACAAGGCTGCTGCTGAGGGTTCTGAGGATGCATCAGAGAAGTATCTCGGTCGTATTTCAAATGAGGCAACCTATGCAGGTACCGGTGACTACTATCAGGTTATGTTCCCCCTCGGAACAAGCGAGAATATTCAGGTTCGCATTGAGTATGACCTCGTATCAACTGATGGTTCAGACGAGATCATCCACGTTCGCGATGCCCGTGCCGTTGTTCCCAAGGCATATACCGACTGGAAGCTCAACTATGCTTACACCTACATCTTCAAGATCTCTAACAACACCAACGGTTATACCGGTGTTGATGGCGATGGCGATGTCGTAGAGGGTATTACCCCCATTACCTTCGACGCTGTTGTAGTTGACGATATCAATGGTGTTCAGGAGACTATTACTACTATGGCTACTCCCAGCATCACCACTTATCAGGCTGGCGAGGTTGTAACTGCAAACAGCGAGTATAAGGCTGGCGACATCTACGCAAGTGTAATGAATGGTACCAGCAACGTTACCCTTACAT
This sequence comes from Bacteroidaceae bacterium, assembly GCA_045643405.1. Taxonomy (GTDB): domain Bacteria; phylum Bacteroidota; class Bacteroidia; order Bacteroidales; family Bacteroidaceae; genus Physcousia. Next base: position 7,502 of record JAZUKS010000129.1, read on the forward strand.
CTGCAAACATCGCAGTTTACACCGCTACTACAACTGGTTCTGAGCCCATCTCTGAGGCTACCGTTCTCTCTAAGCTGAATGGCAAGACCAATGGTATCACTCTGACTGCAGTGGCTGATGCTGATATTTCTATCGTTACCAAGGTTCCCGTTGCTGACGGTACCAATATGGCTGTTAGTGCATGCAAGATTGCTGCAACAGCAGACAAGGTTTACGTATTCGTATACGACGACGGTGCAAAGAAGTATGTCAAGGTTATCAAGGTCGTAGCATAACGCTTTTCCCCCTTTTGCTTTTTCTGCATCGCGCAGCAAATGAAATAATGGGGGAGAAATCCATAAAACAGGCCATGTGGGGTTGAATGTTCCCCACATGGCTGCACATTAAAGTCGCACAGGAAGAAAACAATAATGAGTGGTGCGCAGATGTAAACAGAACTAATTTAATACGTGAGAAAAGTGATTAAGAAACATCATAATTCATCAGCATGGTTACTTGCCCTTGCAACGGTTGTTTCGCTTGTGTCGTGTACAGGTGAGGATGACCTGCGTCCAGCTGACGGTCAGCAAGCCATCGCTTTTGCCTCTGCCACGGCAGAGGAGGAGTCTGTGACCCGTGCGGCTACTGCATTGGGTCATGATTTCGTTGTATATGGTTACAAGACGATGGCGGACAACAGTGTGCAGACGGTGTTTGATGGTTATTCCGTAAAGTACAACGCCGGTTCTGCTAATACCTCGGAGACCAATACCAAAGGTTATGAGTACGTAGTAGGAGCGCAGACTATCAAATACTGGGACTTCGGTGCTTCCGAGTATCGTTTCTGGGGTGCAACTGCCCCTGCCGACCTAACAGACCCCACCTATCCTACATGGAATGCAGACGGCACAAGTCTTGCCATTCCCATGAAGCTCAGCACCACGGAACCTACCGAGGTACTCTATTCTCAGCTGTACCGTCGTGTTTCGCCTATTAAGAGCGATGTAGTGGAGTTGCAGTTCAAGCGTCCCTATGCAAAGATGCGCGTGATGTTCTATACCACAGACCCTTTGACTGGTTCCGGCCATCAAAGTCTCACTCATATTACCTTTGGTGGTGGCACCAACAGCATCGTCACCGATGGCAGTCTTGTTGTCAACTATCCTAAGTCGGGCAACAACCCTGCCACAGGAACTGCAGTGGAAAGTGTTGCACAGAGTGCTACAAGTTCTCAGGACAATCTCAGTTTTAACGACGTAGACCTCAATGCCACTCATGGCATCGCTTCCGACAACGCCGTGTGTGCCGTTCCCACAGGAGGTACAGAGTGGTACTATGTTATGCCTGCCAGTACGGGCGTCACAGTCCCCCCCTTCACGATGAGCCTCAAATTGGATGGTGTTACCAAGACTGCAGACGTTCCGTCTGCTTATATGCAGTGGTTGCCCAATGTCGTATATACCTACATCTTTAAGATTAGTGCTACGCAGTTAGCGTTATCCGAGGTACTGGTTGCCCCCTGGAAGTATGGAGGCGATCAGGACGAGGAATGGAAGAACTGGTAATGGACACTTAGAGTTTAGAGTTTAGAGTTTAGAGTTTAGAGTTGAGTGTTTAGAGTTTAGAGCAGTTGAAAGTTTAGAGTTGAGTGTTTAGAGTTTAGAGCAGTCGATAGTTTAGAGTTGAAAGTTTAGAGCAGTTTAGAGTTGAGTGTTGAGAGTAGTTGATAGTTTAGTTTTAAGAGACTTTTGTCGTCGACCTTTCATGCCCATTCGCTCTGTAGCGGTTCATTGACAAATATAAATCATTCTATATGCAACAAATACGATACTATATATTAATATTGACGAGTACGATCTTGTTTGGGGCTTGTTCCGATGAGATGGAACCATCCGAGCGTGAAGTAGATTTCTGTGTTCGTGCAGTATGGCAGAACGGACTTTCTGCTGGTAAGGAAACACGTGCCCTAAGCACCAATGTTCTTGCTGATGTCAACAGCGATATTGCCATCAGCACCAATGACTATCCAACAGAGATCAATGTGACTTGTAGCGACGGTATCACCTTCAAACTCCAGAAAGAGTCTGCTGCTTGCGAACAGCATACTGAATATTGGCAATACACCCCCACCATTTATTATAAGGCTTATCAGATTAACCAAGATAACCTTTCCTTTACTGCCAAGGCTGTAATCAAGGAGTCGGAGACCTCTGTACAGGAAGATCGACTCAGTTGTACGGCTGACAGAAACAGTCTTGATGGTACTCACATGCTGTTTAACTTGCACCATACACAGGCGTTGCTCCGATTCGCCTTCAAGGTAGCCGATAATTATGATAAGATCCGTTTCATCAAGGTGACTTCCATCAAGTTGAACGGTAAGGATTGTGTACTGGTGGATAAGGTGCTGAATAACACTAATGGCCAGCTCATTGCTTATGCCTATGTTGACCCAGCAGTGGTAACCACAAGTTATCGGAACAATGTTGAGTGTACCTACAACATCTACGATAAGGATGCCAAGTTCGATGGCAGCATGACGGATACAGAAATCCTCAAGCATGTCACCCGTACAGGTATCGTTGTCAAGAATACCTTTAAACTCAGTACACTCAAGGATGCTGCCAATAATCCAGTAATCAAGGTAAGGGCTGGTTATTACTATGATTTGAATGTCACACTCAACCCTGACTATCTGTATGTACTCTCAGAGCACGACAACGAACATATTACCATAAAGTAAGGCACTCAAGGTGCTAAATACTCAAAATAAAAACAAACGACATGAAAAAAACAGCGATATACAGTTTTATGCTCCTCTTATCGATGCTGATGGGAGTACAAACCTCATGGGCGCAAACGACACCAAGCAAGTGGGATGGAACGGAAGCCACAAGCTTTGCAAAAGGCAATGGTACGGAGAGCAGTCCTTACATTATTTCGGATGCAAGCCAGCTTGCCTACTTTGGTTCGACAATGAACAACCAAACGTGGTACGTAGAGTTAGGTGCTGATATCGACCTCAACAACATAGAGTGGACTTATGGCAAGAATAGTGCATCGAATTTCAAGGGACACTTCAATGGAAAGAAACACACTATCAAAAACCTCAAGATTGTGCCTGTATCCTCCAAGCACAATGGTTTCTTCTGTTCGCTGCAGGGTACCACAGACTCACGGGCAGAAGTAAAGAATCTGGTTTTTGATGGCGTTACCATTTCGCAAACCGGCAATCTTGATAACAACACTTACACCGGCACATTGGCGGGTAGTTTGACCGAATACACGGACATTGATAGCGTTACTGTCAAGAACGTGTCAATCAGTTTTGCCAATCTTACCAAGACAAACTATATCGGAGGTTTTGTCGGTCTTGTGGAGAAGAACAATTCCGAAATCACCCATTGTACGGCAGAGAATATTTCCATTAACATTACAGGCGAAGCCAAAGGCGGCGCTTCGTATATTGGTGGTGCCATTGGCAACTTTGCAGGTTCTGACAAGCTGCTCTCATCAATTGTGGATCTGACCGTAAAATCTCCATCGGTCACCATTAACAAGATAACCATTAAAGATTGCTACGTCGGCGCTGTCTTTGGCCGTGTCAACACGTATTCCAAGTTAGACAGTATAACTGTCAGCAGCCCTACCTTGACCTATAACTATACTGACAATCCCAACGTAGCCCTCAATGTGGGTTCTTTCGCAGGAGGCATCTTTGGTGTAGAAAATCAGCAAACGGCTGTTACGAATGTCAAGGTTGACGAAACCGCATTGCTGACTATTGGCACAGAGGTCAACAAAGCCACTACCAGCATCAGCAATGTGAAGGCAGGTCTTATAGGCCAGTCAGCTACTAATGTGTTCCTGGATAATTGGACGATTGCAAACACTAAGGTGGATATAAAGGGACGTCTTACCAATACTACCAGCAATATCGGAGGTTTTGCAGGTTACACCATCAATCAGGATGCCGATAATGCAAAATTTATCACAAACAAGGTTAAGATAACAGGCAAGAGTTCTATTTCCGTTAGTGGAGATATAGAAGTAGCTACCTATCTTGGCGGCTTCGTAGGTTATTTGCAAGGGCGCAGCAAGGCAGGAAGTTCTAATACGGTGAGCCACGACACGATTGCCACTGCCGAGATATCTGTAGGTGGTAAGATTTCAAAAGAAAGTCGTATCGGAGGTTTTATAGGTTGTGCCAATAACGGAATATGTGAAATCTCGAATTGTAAAATCTCCACTGCAGCCAATCTCACACTCAACGATATTGCAGTTGCCAGCTACATCGGTGGCTTTATCGGAGATTTTGCTGGAACAAACGGATTCCCTGCTTCAGTGAAGACGTCTGCGCTTAATTCGCCAGCCATCACCGTGACCCTCTACAGCAACGGAACATCCCAGACGGGTGGTGTGTTCGGCCGTGTGTCAACCTATACTGCCGTTGATGGCTTTAGTCTCACGGGTGCAAGCTTCAAGTTTACAAAGGATCTGGCGATAGCTCAGCAAATAGGTACGTTTGCTGCCAATGTCACAGGTGATGCAAATCAGCAGATTTCCATAAAGAATGTCACGATAGATGATTCCAAGTTAACCTTTGGCTCTTCCACATCAAGCAATACTGTCGGTCTTAAGGCTGGTATCATTGGAAATGTATCTACAAACGTGTCGCTTGATACTTGGACGGTAAATGGCAACAGTCACATTACGGTGAATGGTAACCTTTCGACATCAACCTCTCACATTGGTGGCTTTATTGGTTATGCCACAGGTGCAAGTTATGGCCCTCTGTCCATCAAGAATATTACTTTCGAGAAAAATGATACCATCTCTGTTACAGGCTCCACAAAGGATGCCACAAGTTATCTGGGAGGTTTTGCAGGATATTTTACTACAGGAGATGCCACGGATACTGATGACATCATAGAGGACGTCAATATCAAAGGAGCCACAGTCTTGTCCATTGCTGGCGTAATTGGCAATGAGATACCTAAAAATGGTGGTGGCTATGACAAGAAAGGTAACGTTAACGTGGGTGGCTTTGCCGGATATGTACAAGGTAAATCTCAGGACAGAAACGCGATGAAAATTAACCATGCCGCATTCGGTGATATAGTAATCAACATATCGGATGAGATTATAACGGGAAGTTATATCGGTGGCTTGATAGGTTATGCAACCACATCATGCCAATTAAACACCGTGTCTGCCAAGACATCTACTCTTACATTCGACAAGGCTGTCAAGAACAAAAGCTATGTCGGTGGTGCTTTTGGCCGTTTTGCGGGTGCAGCAAACTATCCATCATCCGCTACAAGCATTAGCATTCCAGAAACAGCCATCACATTCAAGGATACCACCTTGGACATATATGCCGGTGGCCTCGTCGGTGAGCTCTCAACCAACTGTAAGTTGAACAGCTGGACGATCAAAACACCCACCATCACCTTCAGCAAGGATGTCATGGGTACAACCTATGCAGGTGGTGCCTTTGGCCGATTAGTAGGTGCAGCAGACTGTCCTGTTACCGTAACTCCATCCATCAGCCTGACAGAGCCCTCCATCACATTCAAGGGCACTACGACTACTGTCTATGCCGGTGGTATTGCGGGTGAGGTCACTACCTTCTGCCAGTTGAAAGACTGGACGGTTAAAAAGCCCGTATTGACTTTCGAGGATCAGATAAAGGCCGCAAGCTATGTCGGCTCTGCTATCGGTAATTTTTCCGGTGGTGCGGCTACGACCATGTCAACGCTGGAGAAAATTACAGTGAATAATCCTACCTTGACCCTTAAGGAGATCACGGTTAAGGATGGATGCTATGGCAATGTCTTTGGCCGCATCAACAACTATAGTACTGTGGACGGAGTGACGCTGACAGAGGCTAAGCTTGACTATCAGGCAGACAATCTTAGTGTGTCAATCATGACAGGTACCATTGCAGGATATATCGTGGGTAATGCGGCTGCCCAGACTTCAGTTTCGAATGTTACACTTGACAAGTCAGCACTCAGTTTCGGAAAAGGTACCACAAGCAAAATTTATGGTCTGTATGCGGGTGTAGTCGGACAGATCAGCACGAACATTTTACTTGACACTTGGACAATAACAGGCAACAGTAGCATAAAGATCAATGGAAATCTGGCTTCGACGAGTAGGCTTGGTGGCTTGGTCGGTTACATGAAAAGCAACACAAAGGCTTCTGCTACGCTGAAGAACATAAAGATTCAAGGTAATAGTAGTGTGGAAGTAGTCGGTAGTATAAATGGTGGTAGTTACCTGGCAGGCATTGCCGGTCAGATTGAAGTAGTCAATAACACCACCTATGCGCCTATCAATATCGAAAATGTTGATATCGCAGGAACAGTCACACTTACTGTGAGAAAAGAAATCACAGCATCAAGCTACTTCGGTGCGCTTGCGGGCCAAATTCAAGGCAGAGGCTTTGTGGGAGACCTGATTTCCATCAACAAGGTTAGCTTCAAAGAATCAGTTATTACCATTAATGACCAGATAACAAAAGAAAGTAATCTGGGTGGCCTGGTAGGCTATGCTATTACGGGTTGCGATTTCAGTGAATGTAAGATTACGGATAAGACTGCCATCACATTAGCCAAAGACCTCACCGCCACGTGTTATGTCGGTGGTGCTTTTGGCCAGTTGCTTGGAGCAGCACGCTACCCCTCATCAGCATCTTCCATTTCCATTAACAAACCCACAATCTCATTCAAGGGTACAACGACCACCGTATATGCAGGTGGCATTGCAGGTCAGTTCTCTACCAACTGCCAGTTGAAAGATCTGACGGTTGACACACCTGTGTTGACTTTCGAGGATCAGATAAAGGCTGCCAGTTATGTCGGCTCTGCTATCGGCAACCTAACAGGTGGTGCTGTTACGACCATGTCCACCTTGAATAACCTTACTGTCAAAACGCCCACCTTGACCATCAAGGAGATCACGGTTAAGGATGGATGCTATGGCAATGTCTTTGGCCGCATCAACAACTACAGCGCTGTCGAGAATGTCAATGTAGGCAAGTCTCAACTCACCTATAATGGCAATACTTCTGTTAACACATATTTTGGTGGACTTGCAGGTTATGTGACAGGCAATGCAGCCAAAGAGACCATCATTAAGAATGTCAAATCCACAAAAGCATCTATTGCCATCAATGGCAATGTGACTGCCAACAACCTGTATCTCGGTGGCCTCATCGGTTACCAGAATATTGCCACCCTCACGGAGTCAAGTGTCAGTGGTGCAGACATTGTATTTAATGGTAACAATGCAAGTAACACCTATATTGGTGGTGCTGTGGGTTGGATGAATCATACGGTAGCTCCCTACTCTCTTGTGCAACAGGTAGAAGTAAAGGACACAAAGATACATTCAAGTGGCACGCACACTTATGCCAAAGGTAACAAGGCGTTGGTGGTAGGTGGCGTGGTGGCCTACATGGGGCAGGATCCCAATAACTCTAAGTTTACAGAGGTCAACAACTGTGTGGCCGATGGTGTGGACATTAACTTCAGCAGCATGGGGCCAGAAGCCGCCAACACAAGTGGAGTCTTGTATAACCAGCAGCAGAATGCCTTTACCATTGGTGGTGTCATCGGACGCATCAACACCCCCTCACGCTTGCCCGAGGCCTTATTCTATTCAGGTAAGATCTATGCACCCTTCGCTTCGGTAGCTCCTGTGGTGGGTATTTTCCTTTCAAAAATGGATGCCGCTGCATACGTCTATGAAGACTATGCTGGTTTGAATGCCAAGAACGTGTCATCAACAGAATGGGAGAAGGCTGACACTTGGCACTATAGCAATTACAGGATTGGTCTTTCCGATGCCCTTGTCAAAGAGAAAGTCCGCACCAAGAACTATGCCTCCACCAGTGTGGTGACCGAGGATGATGGCACGTATGTGAATGTAAAAGATGGCACATTCTCTGCGTCAAATGAGATTAACAAAACTGACAAGCTCTCTTATACTGTCCTGGCATATACTAATACTGGCAAAGATGAGGATAAGAGTATCTATCCTTCATGGAACACCAATAGCGCTACCTACCCCGCATACTACATGTACTTCATGCAAGGTGTGAATCGAGGAAAGTATGTGGATGTGAAGAATACGGAAAATTTAAAGAAAAACATCCTCAAAGGTTTGGGCACTTTGGTTGACCTTTTCTTTGAAGACAAGAATGGTGATTACACCGACCCCAGTAACCGTGGTTTTGTAGTGCACCACATGAATGTCAAGACCTCCGTAGAGGTGGATGGCTATAAATGGTATGTGGATGGAGCAGAGCAAAGTGTCACTACCGATGCCTTTACCTATGAGCCCTCTATTAATGGCAATACCATTACGGTGGAAGCCTACAAGGATGGTGTACTGCGCAAGAAGTTGGATTATGCCCTGAAGCCTGTTCTGCGTGTTAAGGAAGTAAAGACTGCTACCACCTACGGCACCCAAGACCATCCCTATCTGATTGGTAATGCAAAAGAGCTGCAACTGCTCTCTTATCTATCTTCTTTAAAGAAGACCATCCAGTGGGAGAAGGATTATGCCTCAACGGATCATTACAACAAAGCCTATTATGAGTTGGATGCAGACATTGACATAAGCAGCATTGAGGACTTCACTCCCATTTCCTACCCTTCACAGGATGCCTTGACAGAGAACTATGAGAGTTATCTCAAGAGCATTGTGTTTGAGGGTGTGCTGGATGGTCAGTTCCATACCATCAAAGGCCTCCATCAAACCTGGCACAGCGGTTCCTTCGACATCAACGACATGAATGTGGGCTGGGGTCTCTTCTCGTATGTGGGTAATGCGTTCTCAAGCAAGAAGGTGGGCGAGACCACCAACTCTCCTGCCAAGATATGCAATCTTATCTTCGAGGGTGCTGTGCTCAAGCATAAGACCAACAATACCACCTTTGCCTACAACGGAACGGAGGTGGCCAACAACTGTATGGTGGGCATCCTGGCAGGTGTTGTGGCCAGCAATACCGTGGTCGAGAATATCGAGATCCGTAACTCACAGATCACCGATGAGGGTAGTTTGGAATATAGCCTTGCCACCAAGGGACTCTATGTCGGAGGTGCCATTGGTTCCGTACAGAATGCCTTCAATTCCATCTCCGACAGTCCTGTCGGCACAAAGATCGATCATGTGGCAGCCCAGGTGAATGTTTCCCTAAACAATCCTGCCTTTGTTGACGATGGCGATTCCAAACAGCTGGGGCAGTTTAATGTGGGTGGCATTATCGGCCGATATTGTGCTGTGAATGCAAAGCTTGATGAGATAAAGCTCATCATGCCCGCCTATACATTCTATTCGGGTAATATTACAGCTCAGAAGGCATGGATAAGTCCTGTGCTGGCTGCACTGCGATACCAGGAGAACCAGGCGGTGGATAATTTCACTAATTATTCCAAGCAATGGGAAGGCAATAACCTGTCAGCCACACAGCTCAATATCGTTAATGCTCATTATTACAACTACAGCATAGAGGGCAAGAAAGTGACTGAGTTCTACCCTGACAACTCATGTGAGAGCAAGGCTCGTTCCGTTTCCTTCCATCTTGACGGAAACGGCACAGCAGAGACCTATAATGCCAAGATGTATCAGGGAGTCAACTATGCATCACACTATGTGGATATTGAAGGTGGTTCGCTTAAGTTCCTCAACGAGAACATTGTGGATGGCGTATATTGGCACTGGGCAGATGGCTTCGTGCACATGAGCCATGAGCCATATATCGGCGCATACCTCATATTGAACGAGAACGATGACGACACAGGCTTGATGGCAACGGCATTGATGTCCGACGGCAACACGGGTGTCTCCTATCGTTGGCAGGAGAGTTTTGATGGTGACAACTGGAATGACGTGGATAAAGAGACCGAGAAAGACTACGCTTTCGTATATCTCAACGTTCCCAAGGTTATAGTGGCCTACATTACCATTGGCGACAAGGAATATCGCACCCAGCCCTTACTGGTGTCTGCTGAGAACGTACGATTCAGGCCTTATCTTAAAGTCTCAGGCAATGATGCTGATGGATACTTGTACAATGTGGAGTGGCATGGTAAAGCACCCGGTAGTTCATTTGCGATTACATATCAATGGTACAAGGCCGACAAGCAAACCCAAATGGCAGGACAGACTACCAGCAAACTCTATCTCACTAAGGACGATGCGAATGATGTGGGCGATATGGTTTGGTGTAAGATCAACCTTTCTTACATGAAGAAGGATGTCGATAAATACATTATCAGCTCTCCTGTCAATGCCCATGTGGTCTATATTGATGGTCTTTACGGCATCGACAACGCAGCGGGTTCTCGTGAGCGTGGATTTACCCCCGAGACCCCAGTCAAGACGATTGACCATGCCAACAGCCTGCTTAAGACACCTGCAGAGGGTGGCAACTGGAACAACAACATCATCGTAGTAATGGGTACCATGAACACCGATGGCGATTTCAGAAGCACAGGAAAGAATCCTGCCACCCTCACCGGCATCTGGGACGGCATCGACTACCATGGCGTGATTAAGATCAAGCAGATTGACCTGAGTGGTGGTGAAAATTCGCTGAATACGGTCAACGCACCAGGACAAAAGGGTGCTAACTGCTATGTCCTTGCCGATACCAAGTTCGAGCATCTCACCTTCCTGGCCAACAACAATGCAGCAGGCAACAACTTTATTGAGTGCCATGGTAACGATGTGTGGTTTGGCACGGGACTGGTGATGAAAGGCTTCAAGAACCTCTCAGACATGCATGGCAACCTGAATAATCTGCAGACAATCCCCGAGCTGACGATTGTGCTTACCGCCACCAACCTCGGCGAGGATGATATAAAGAAATACACCAACAGAACCAAGCCTCAGACACTCACCATCGAGTCCGGGCACTATGGTCGTATCATGGGTGGTCGTTATACCAATGGATTCTTCAACAAGGCCGCCAACACCTCGCATACCATCCTGGGTTCGCCAGAGCATCCCGTATGGGCTGTTGTCAACATCGACATCGACAACGACAATAGTGCGACCGATGGTGAGAGCGTCAAATACACCTGCGACATCAACTGTATCATTGCAGGACTGACCGACGGTACCATGTATGGAGACTACGAGATCAACATGCATGGAGGCAAGGTGGGCTATATTGTAGGTGGTAACCAAGGCAACCCTGTGTCCAATGGAAACGCCAAATACAAGAATGTGGGAGTCACCAACGATACCTATCTGAAGGAATGGGGACAGTGGCCTAATGCCTCCTATTTCGGTCGCACGGTAATCAATGTGGAGCAGAATCCCGACATCCGACCCATATTTGTGGACAACGTCTATGCCGGTGGATTAGGACGTATGGCCAACGGTGACAATGCCAAGTCGGTTGTGGACATGTACACCTATGGTCATACCGAGATCAACATCAAGAGCGGAACCATCAACGGCAACGTCTATGGAGGTGGTGCTGGCGGTGTCATCGGTAAGAATCCCTGGGATATGCATGTACCCTACGCCACCACGGATGCCGACAATGAAACTCAGGCGATTCTCAACCATGTGCAGTATGGTGAGTGGGGTCCCAAGAAGGCAGGCTCGCCCCTGATCTCGGTCACCCTGCACGATGCCGACGGCGAAGGTGGCTATAAAGCCGTGCCCCTCAACCTGGCCGATTCATATACTACCTTGAACATCTCGGGTGGCAAGATCAACGGCAACGTCTATGGTGGCGGCTGCGGATACGTGGCCAACATGCCCAAGGAGGTTTCCGTGCAAGGTGTAGGCTCAGTCTTTGGCAACACCAACCTCACCATTACCGGTGGCACCATCGAGGGTTCGGTATATGGCGGTAGCGAGGGCAGCAAGATGTACTATGGCGCTGTCAACAAGTACGGCCAGACCATCACCCATATTGCCGAGATGAATGGTATAGTCAACCTAAGCATCTCTGGAACGGAAGCCCAATACCCCACCATCGGCGGTAACATCTATGGTGGTGGCCAGGGAGTCGCTTCGGTGGGTACTCAGGAGTATATGCGTGTGGCTACCACGGGTAACACCGACCTTGACAAGAAATACACCACGACTGTCAACATCACCATCGACCTGCCAGAGAGTCTTCCCTTCACGGGCAACATCTATGGTGGCGGTCAGCTGGGTCTGGTAGATGGAAGTACGAATGTGCTCATCAAGCGAGGCACCTTCCTGGGCAACATCTTTGGCGGTGGCCGTGGTGAGGACGGACATCCCGATAAGGCCAAGGTCACGGGTAGCACGAACGTGAAGATTGGTGATTGATTATTTGAAAAACGGAAAACTGGAAAAAAACGGAACATCCGGAATTTCCGGGAAAACCGGAAAACTCCGGAAAAACTATAATGAACAACATACAAGTTACGATATGAAGTACAGTACATACATATTCATAGGGCTTACACTGCTCCTGTCGGGCGTTGCAGACAATGCCATGTCGCAGACTATCAATATCAAGGGCAATGTCTATGGCGGTGGCGAGAAGGCACAGGTAAAAGGCAATACCGCTGTGACCGTGACCAACGCTACTGTACCCGCGTTCAAGGTTGACACCTTGATCAGTAACCCCAGATACTCCGTCTTCGGCGGTGGTCTGGGTGCTACGGCCACCGTGGAGGGCAATACCTCGGTAGATGTCAGCATGACCAAGGGAAACCAGCTCTTCGAGGTGATCGGCGGTGGCATGAACGGTCGTGTAGAGGGTACGTGCCAAGTGCATATCGGCAGCGACACCAAATACCCCGTCTATAATGTCTATGGTGGAGGCTACTACGCTCCGGTAAAGAACACGTCGCTGGTCATCACCCGGGGCAAGGTCACCCACGATGTCTATGGTGGTGGCGTGATGGGTAGCATCTCGGGCACCACCGATACGAAGATCGGCTTCCTGTCATCCGACCCTGCCTTTACCATCAACGGCAACACCTACGACTATACTACGCAGAAGAACAACATACAGATACGAGGCAACGTGTATGGAGGCAATGACGTGAGCGGCGACGTGAAGACGGCACAGCTCACCATCCACGGCGGCACCATAGAGAAGGATGTCTATGGCGCTGGCAATGGCAACCACACGGGATATACCAACCCCACCCACACCGAGTATATCGAGAGCCAGTATCAGACAGAGAGCTACAACTATGTGCAGACGCCGGGGCAGAAGGATGCCTCGGTCAAGTCGCCCGTATATAAAGCCCGTCCGCACACCTTGCAGGTGAGCATGACCCTTCAGGGCAATGAGGGACAAGACGTCAATGACGACGGCAAGGTGGACAAGGTACGCATCCTGGGTCGCACCTTTGGTGGCGGTAACTCATGTAATGTGGGCGAATGGAGTGGCACTAAGTTCATGGGTGGTGGTTCGATAAGCATCAATATCGGCAGCCACGTACAGCTGGGCACACCCAACAGTTCCAGCGACGATCCCAACGGTCTCTTCATGGGCTCCAATGGCAAGTCCCTTGTCACCCAATCTTCCAGCAGTGCACAGCAGAAGTACTATCATTACTACCTCTCAGGCTCATCCTACAAGTCGGGCTTCAACAGCGAGGCTTCCTTCTTGTCGTTTGTGGACAACATCCTTACCTGGACCGACGATGTGCACCTTACTATTGCCGACGACGTCAAGGATGTATGGATGAACAACTTCGTGGGTGGCGGTTTCCGTGGTTCGATGAAGGCCAAGACGGATAAAGGTACCTTCGACTACAAGCTGCCCGGCGGTGTCACCGTCAGTCAGACCGTGATAGGTGGAGCCTACAATGCGTATGTCACCTATCGCAACAACATGTCGGACAAGGATCCCAAGTTCATCTTCAAGGGCGGTATGCTCGCCGAGAACGCTGCCGACATCAGCAACCGTCTGCATGTGGTGCACCCCGACCCAAGGGCCAAAGGCTTGACGGCAGAGCAGCGCGACAACGTGTATAAGACAAACTACTTCACCGAGCCTACCCTGGGCTTCTTCACCCAGCGGAACAAGCCCCTCGTGAAGCTGCATCTCTACAACATGCTGCAGCCTATGGTCGAGGAGGAGGACATTGCCTCAGGAACCCCGCTCAACGTGCAGGGTGGTGTGGTATATGGTGGATGCTTCAGTTCGGGCAACATTGAGGGCGACTCATGGGTGGACTACAGCTGCTACCTGTCACCCCTCTGCACGGACAAGCGTTTCTTCGACAAGACCAACATGAGCATCTATGGCGAGGTGGCCGACATGGAGCGCAACAACGCCCTCGCCGTGTTCGGTGCCGGATTTGGTGCCAACACCCTCACCCAGGGAGATGCCTATCTCAATATCTATTCCGAAGGTGTAAACACAGGTGACGAATTCTCTAACTATCCCTACATCTTCAATGCCTTTGGTGGTTCCAACAAGGGCATCGTGAATGGCAACACCAACGTGTTCTATAGCGGTGGTAAGCAGGGCACCCTACTGGGCTCACTCTATGGCGGTGGTCTCGTAGGCGAGATCAAGGGCAACACGTTCGTCGAGCTGGCTGGCGGCTTTGTGGTCAACGTCTATGGCGGCAGCCGTCAGGCCGACATTGGCGGTGCTTCACACGTATGGGCATACGATGGAAAATATAACGGAGTAGAAGACGTGCAGCACCTTATCATCTGCAACATCTATGGTGGTAACGATATCTCTGGAACCATTCATGGCACTATGCCTGCTGTATGGTCAAAGAAAGAATGGAACACGCTTGATGGCAAAGAGGTGAACAGCTATGTGGAGATTGCAGCAGACAATGAGAGTGCAAAACGCGGATTCCCCCTCGTAGGTAGTGCCTTTGCCGGTGGTAATGGAGAGAATTGGAATGAGTCGTTCGGCGTACAACCCAACGTAAAGAATGCGCTGATTGAGGTGGATGGTGGTACTACCATCCGTGCTTTCGGAGGTGGCAACATGGCTACCGTTACGGATAATGCCTACATCTTCACCAATGCCAAGCGAAAGGACTTTGCCGAGGTCACATTCACAGAGTATCAGAAGAACATCATGAACAAAGTGTTCTTTAGTGGTGTACCTGTAGGATATAAATGGAATGGTACGACGCTGACTATGACCAAGAATCATGTAATACGACTCTTTGGTGGTAACAACCTTGCCACCATGGACATTCAGCCTACATGGAAACTGAAGGAAGGTTTGCTTGCTAACGTTTACTCAGGCGGTAACATGGGTGGCATGACATACTACAACCCTGAAGGAAAACCTGCGACAAAGGATGGTAATATTGGAGATGAGTCTGGTATGCTCAACGCAGATGGTTCGAATGCCAACCTCAGTCCCCGCGGTCTGAGCATTACTATTGATGAGCCTACCATTCACATCGGTTCACTCTTCGGAGGTTGCCGTATCTCTGATGTGAAACCAACCCCAAAGACTGGTGAACCCGAATGGCCAGAAGGAACTAAGGGCGAAGACTTCTATGGTACTACCATCAACATCCTCAATGGCTATGTGGAGAATGTATATGGCGGTAATGACATCTCAGGTACTGTTCACCATGGTGCAAACGTGAACATCTCAGGTGCTGTGTCAGGCAATGTATATGGTTCCGGCAACGGTTTCTACATATACAAATGGGATAAGGATGCCACTAAGATAGACGAAATAGTAAACCCCAACGACATCAAGGACGAGAACAGTGTTCTGTACTATACTGTGCCTGCTAACCCTAAGTTCGGAGGCAAGAATGCTGACGCAACCCAAAAGATTCTGACCATCAACGCTGCGCGTCCCTCTGTAGAGAAGTCATTCCTCAATATTGCCGGTGTTGAGCCAAAGGCTGCAAGCGGTGGCAAACCTGCCATCGAGAAACGAGTAGCATACGTCAAGGGCAATGTATTCTGTGGTGGTAACGCATCAACGGTGTTCAATCCCGCAGACGACTCTGGATTTACTAAATTCAAGGTAGGCTCATACGTTACCCTGAACGGTGTGTTCATGGGTTCTGACGGAAAGCCCTTCTCTCAGCCTGACCACCTATATGACTTTGAAACTATCAACGACATCGATTTGAGTCAACCCAGCACCATTGGCGATGACAAGATTCCCGCAGACGAAGCAAAGTTCTACCCCAACCTCCTTGCCGTTCACATGAAAGCGGTAGAGATGAAGGAACAGCCAAAGGACTTCAACCTAAACCTTCCTCTCGTAGAGGCTCACATCGGCACTTATTGCGGCGGTGGTAACCGTGGTTCAATGCTTGTGGACAAGACTGTGAACCTACCATTCCACCATGACATTATCATCTACGACAAGATCGTGGCTTCATGTCTTGATGCAAATGTGAAATACAAGGGCGTTACGGCAAGAGGTGGCTATACCCGTCCCATTGCAGACCATGACACATACGGCAACACTAAGATGAACCTCACTATCGCATCTCAGTTTGCACCATTGGTAATGGACGTGCCTGCCGACCAATTCGGCACTAAGAACTCACATGGAGAGGATTTCGCCACAGCCCAGAAGCACGACTTCCTGTACAGTAACCAGACAAAGGGTGAAAAATACGACTATGAGGAGTTCAACCGCTTGTTCGAGGCTAACTGGCCCGACCAGGAGACGTTTGAAGCCAATGCCGACCCCAACATCCAGTGGAAGGAATACCCTGGCATGTACGCTCAGGCTTGTAACATTTATGGAGGATGCTACCAGTCGGGCGAACTTGAGGGAGACGTGAACATCAACCTGCACTCCAACATGCTCCGCTATGTGAACAAAAACAACCTTGAGCAGACTATCAAGCAAAACATCGCATGTTTCAATGTGTATGGTGCTGGATTCGGTCAGGACTCATACGTTTGGGGTAATGTGAAGATCAATTTGGACAGAAGTCTTGCCCCCAGCATTATGGGCAGTGCAGTTGCGAAATCGACCCTGAGCCCGGAATTGGCAAACATGCTTGGTGGTACTTCTAAATTCGATTTATGGAGCAAGCAGATCAACAATGCATACACGGCAGGCAAAATCAACAGAACATACCCAACCATCAACAATGTGTTCGGAGGTGGACGAAATGGTCGTCTCATCGGCAACTCACAGATTGAGATTCGCAATGGCCTTATTTATTCTGATGTGACAGGTGGTTGCTATGCCTCAGATATGTATGGTTCAACCCATATCGTGGTGGGTTACCCCAAATATTGGCAATGTAACGCCTCCGCAGAATATGCTGTAAAGCGTGCTGACGAATGGAATACTGGCGAGAAGGACGCACACGGCAATGACGTTATCAAGCAAAGCGTGTTCTATCTCAAGGGTGACCTTGTACCAGACAACGTATATCAGCAGATTATTGAAGCAGATGGCAGCAAGGCCGATAAGTTCGATGTTGTTGAAGTAACCCCCACAACTCATCACACCTCTGACGGCACTACATGGAATGATGTCTTCATCGAAATTGGAAAGGGTGTGTATGGCGGAGGCTATTCACTGGCCAACAGTACTGCCGCATCTGCAGGTGCCATCACCACCCGTAAGCTTACCGACACAGAGGTAGGATGGCATAAACTCAACTTCAATAGCAGATACGGACTTGAGGACGGACTTGAGACCGAAAAAGGTTATGGCGGCAACTCAAACATCATGGTGGCTGACCAGGATGGTGGCACAAGAGACCACATCCATATCTCTTCCTATAAGGCTACCAAAATTACCGCAGCACAAGCCAGAAAGTATGACAATGGTGTGTTTGTTAAGGATGCTAATGGCAAGTACACCTTGTTTACTGAAGAACCTGTGACTGGAACCAACTATTATCTTCTGGCTGGTGAAGGTGGTATCTATGGCGATGGCCACTTGACGTTCTGTGAGTCATTCCGTGCAGCAGACGTGACACGCTATGGTTGGGCTGAGGGTACGGTGAAGTATCCCGTGCTTCTGAACACATTCCAGCGAATGGACCTCTTGTCAGTAAACGACTGCTGCATCATGTTCTATGGTGCTCAGGACTTTGCTGCAGACCAGTTCAATGGTGCTCCTTATAGTGTAACCCGTATCGGTGAGCTCCGTATGAACTCAACTCTTGAGGCTAATCAAACATTAGGTAACATCAATGGCATAAGTGGTGTTGAGGATAAGAGTAACGTTATCCACCAGCGCAACTACCTCTCTTTCCTCAACAATGCACTCTATCTTGGTGCACTTGTTTCAAACGACAAGTTTACAGACCCCATGCACTACGCATCTGGTGCACTCAACAACACCAAGTCATACAAAGAAGTTAAGGAGGATTATATTAAAGTTTACAATGACACTCCAGACAAGCAGCAGGGCAAGGTAGCATTCTCTGAGCGTAACGTAGGTACAGCCCGCAATGCCATCGGTATTGACAATGGTTACTCTCTGCGCATCATGAACCAGAACTATGTGGAGAAGGGGGGCAATAAAGTGGCCTCTACCTACTATGGCCCCATTGTGGGTGTGTGCGAGATGAAGCTCCTCACTCTTAAAGAAGGTGAAGGTGGTGGATACGTATTTGCTGACAATATCCACAAAACTGTTGAGGGTAAAGATGACTTCCTCATGATATCTGGTAACTTTGTATTCCCAGGTATGATTACTGGTGCAGACGAGGTAAGACGCTACATCATTGATGACTGTTATTTCAGACACTTTGGTAAGACTAATGACCTCACAGACCAAAATGGCGAACTTGATGAGGCACACTACTGGTATGTAGAAGGAACCAAATACCTGTTCTCTACTACCCTTACCTGTTTCACCTATCAGGATGCCTATGAGTTTAACCTGACAGACAATGATCCTAATATTATTCTCTATGGCATGAAGAAAAACAGCGATCTCAATATTCGCGCTATCGAGTGGCTTAGCGAGCATCGCGATGGTTACGAATGTGTACTTGAGAATAGTAATGTGAACAAGAAAGATGACTATGAGTTCACTCTTCAAATCGGAGGTGCTGGTTCCTGGAGCAATCTGATGCCTCGTGGCTCGATTGGCGATCCCAAGGATTCCAACAAGTACTACACAAAGAACCTGAAGATGGAGGGTGATGGCCTTCCCCAGTTTAACATCCGTTTGCAGGACAAGTTAGACAACAGCGGTGATGCCAAGTACATCAATCACCTTGACGAACCTGAACTCCTCAAGATATACCTGGAAGGAAAGACCAAAGATGAGAACGACAACGAGCAGACTTACGAGTACACCATCCTTGTAAAGATCATCTATGAACAAGGTCCCTCATTCTCAGGTGGCGTAGATATTGAGAACTGTGCTCTTCCTGGTGAGCGTATTGGTTTCTCTTCTGAGCATATCATCATCAAGACTCCCGAGATGATGCCTGTAACAGAAAGTTCATGGGAACTTATTCCTCTTAAGGACGTTGACGAACTGGGCACATGGAATTGGGATTTGAGCCGTAGTGCGAAGATTGACGAGAGCATGTATGAGATTGTACCTGACGGATACATGGAGGGTTCTATCCCTGCTCTCTACAAGCAAAACGACTACACCATCTCTTACGTGTTTACCGCAGGCGGAAAGGAATTCCGCGTAATGCCAAAGCAAGGCAATAGCATAAAGCAGGAGAAGCGTATGATGGTAATTCACAACTATCATCGCATGAAGGATGTTGTGCCACAGGATCTCCAGATTGAGACCATGCCTACCACCATCAATGGCCGAAAGTATGCCGAGGCCAAGATTTACATCGAGGATGAGGCTGACCTGAAGGCATTTGTAGAGTATCTTAACATGGCAACAGCTGGCAACACGAAGAAGATTCCCGTGGGACTCACTGGTCTTGACATCATCTTGCAGAAGGATATCAAACTGACAGAGGCTCTGCCCAGCATCAGTCAGATGTTTGCCGGTACATTCCATGGCGATGGTTATCACATCGACCTGAATGGCATGACTTCATCTCTCTTCGGTAACAAACTTGCCGGAAAGGTGTACAACCTTGGTATCATCAATGGTAATTCAGTAGCAAGTACAGGTACCGTTGTCAACAGTTACGTATATGCCAATACCGAAGAGTTCAAGAACGGTAGGAAGGCATACGAACTGAGTCATGTGTTCAATCCGACTACGGATAAGAACGTCTATGGCGATTACGTGGCTAACTACTATGCTGATGGCGATTATCAGTATGCTACAACCGATCGTGTATGGTCTTTGCGTACCGGTGTGCCTAATTATGATGCTGCGAAGGACGCTTCAGGAAATCCTATAACGAGACATGATGTTGCGCATACCCACGATGCTAATCGTTGGGATAGTTCACTTGAGAAGAATGTTCCTTTGCACGATGGAACATTGATGATTGATGATGAGGGCTCACGCAAGGGTATGCCCGAAGGCTATGCCAACGATTACCTCTTCTTCGGCCAGCATCTTGACAAGGAGAATGCCGATGCTTACCCCATGCACATCAATCAGGTGGCAACGGGTGATGCCGACAAGTCGAAGGGTGGTAACCGTGTATTTGAGACTGCAGGCTTCTACCAGAGCAAAACTGACAAGAAGTTCTACTACAACAAGGACGCTTGGGCATTGAAGTCAACACTCAGCGCTATCGACTACACCCAGATGACAGCAGAAGCGGATAATGCCGTGACTGTTCCTACTAAGTTCAGCGTGGACAGCAATAAGGACTATGCAGGTACTCCTTACGACAACGCAACGTATGGCCACGTTACACAGAACCTTCTCGTCTATAATGCTGGCGAGTCAGTCTTTGACCAGAAGGAGGTTGATGGCATCGAAGAGAAGGATGTGGTTTACCACAACATCGTGAAGGATGGTGGTGTTTATAAGACTGATTACTTCCACCTCGTTGACAAGCAGGACTTCAATGCTCCCCTTGCTTTCAAGGTTAATGACCGTGCTTGGTACGAGCGCCTGCCTCAGAACTACCGCAATGTGGTATCCGACTACGAGGACGGTTCGGCATGGGAGGGTATCTGTCTGCCCTTTACTGCAACGAAGGTTTCGGCAGAAAAGAATGGTGAGATCAGTCACTTCTACGGTACCGACGAGTTGCATCACGAATACTGGTTGCGTGGTTTCAAAGCTGTAGAGGCACAGGGTGGCAATACGATGGCTTCGTTCGCAAGTCCTGCCGTAAGCGGTGAAAAGAATTTTGTGGAGGCACATCAGACTGCCGAGAAGTTCGACTACATCTACCAGCCCAATACATACTTCACCTCGCTCTTCAACTACAACGACCATTACGATACACGTGATGACGAGGGCGACGATACCATGGACAACCATGATAAGGCATGGTATGCGGAAGCACACACATTCAACGATTACGTGCCTCTTACTGCCTCGGTTCCCTACATCATGGCATTGCCTGGTGACGACTTCTACGAGTTCTCTATGGAGTCGTACTACAAGACGGGTGAGTATGGTAGTGAGTCTTACAAGCAGAAGGCTATATTTGAGACAAGCAACACCAAGATTCTGGTTAGTGATGACAACATGTATGCAACGGTTGCCGGTTCGTATGGCCATAACGGTTCTTTCGTACACAAGGCATCGGTATGGGGCATCGGTACTACTGGCACAGCCTTCGAGACTGACCAGGATATCGTACCGTTCCGCACATACATGACGGTTTCGTCTCCTGTCAAGCAGTGTATCTATATCTATGATGATACGTTTGACAATGGCGAGGAAGAGAAGGAAATACCCGAAGACGAGATTTCCGGACCTATGTTGCAGATCAGTGCCGAGGGAACAAGCATCGTCGTCAAGTCAACTTATGACACCAAGTTGCAAGTCGGATCGTAGCCATGTCGTTCTGTG
>JAZUKS010000130.1:0-56445 GCA_045643405.1 Bacteroidaceae bacterium
CGTTCCCGAGGACACCACCAATATGACTTCCTATTACAAGGAGGCTGTCATCAACGGATATATTCGTCAGTTTGCCTTCGACTACACCGACGAAAACCGCGACAAGTTATCCAACTTCACCAAGACTTCCGATATGGAGAAGTACCTTCGCAAACAAAGCCTGTTGGAGAAGTTTGCCCAGCACGCTTCACAGCGTGGTCTTCAGCGTCGCAACCTGATGCTTCAGCAAAGTCGCGTTCTCTTTGAGAGATACATCATTGGTAGCATCATCTACAATGCAATGTCTACACAAGAGTATCGCGAATTCCTTAACCAATTTGATGGTACCGTGCAACGCGCACTCAAGGTCATCGAGGAAGGAAAGGCAAGACCAAAGGCAGGAATGAAGTACTAAACAAAAAAATCGAGAGTATCAAAAAAATCAATCCATCGAACCTCGTGTTTTCTTACCAAGTCATGTCATTTCTCACACGAACATACCCCTTTAAGCAGAGTAAGCATTTGCTGAGAGACAGTATTGCCTATGGTGTCATCATCTGGGCAATACTTTATCTCATGCAACCATTCGGTTTCAGCACGTATCAGGGCAACAAGTGCCTTGCTGCTGCATTATTTGGAGCGGTTACATTTTCATGCTATGCCATCCACGGACTGATAGTAAAGAAGGTTCTCCTACACGCAGTCAAGTCCTGGCGAATCTGGCACTATGCATGTATGGTACTCTCGCTCGTTTTTATAATAGCGGTGTGCAATCTGTTCGTGTTTTTCTACTTATTTCATTATCCAGTTACATTCGAATTAATCCTACTATGCCTATACTGGACGCTGATAATCGGCGTCATCATGACGACTCTTTCCATCGTGATACAATACAACAGAACATTGAAGGACAGAATGGAGGAATTGCTTTGCAACACGACGGAGGAACAAAAAGACATCACTATCACCATCCACGACACAAATGTACGTGGCAATGACCTTACTATTCCCATCAACAATCTGCTATACATCGAAGCACAAAAGAACAACATCTCGGTTTGCTACGTGAAAGATGACAAACCTACCAATATGGAAATTCACAACACACTATCGAATGCTGTTGCAGACTTGAAAGAATATGAAAATATCTTCCAATGCCATCGTTCGTTTGTAGTCAATATAAACAACATTACTTCTGCACAGGGCAACTCCAACGGATACCAACTGACACTGGGAAATTGCACCAACAGCATACCCGTTTCACGCTCTTACGTGCCTCAACTAAAAGCGTTTATTGCTTAGTCATTCGTCCTGAATTCTAGTCACTCACCATCACAATTAGCTTTTAATCAGTTATTTTAGCTGTCTATCACCAAAATTTGGCGTTTTCTGTTTTATACACTAACTTTGCGGCATGAAACAGAAAATCGCATATATCATTTTACTCTTGCAAGGCGTCTGCAACATGGCAGCGCAGAGCATTGTATCGGGAGTTGTTAACGATGGCAAAGAACCACTTGCCTATAGCAACGTATTTATAGAAGGTACAATTGACGGATGCCTGACAGACTCAATCGGCCAGTTTTCATTCACCACATCCATGACGGGTGAGGTAACCATCAAGGCCACCTGCATGGGTTTTGAAGACTACACGCTGACAACTGATGTCACCAAACTGTCGGGCATCACCATCAGCATGAGCGAGAAGGCAACAACCATAAACGAACTAGTGGTATCGGCCAGTACCTATTGTTTTGGAAAGACAGAGAACTTCAAGACGATGGATGCCCTCGACGTGGTGATGTCGGGTAACTCTTGCGGTGATATCATGGCTGCCTTACAGACGTTGCCAGGAACACAAACGGTAGGTGAGAACGGTAAGCTGTATGTGCGTGGAGGCGAAAGCGACGAATGTCAAACTTTTGTCAATGGGATGCACGTCCTCGTTCCTTACAGTACAAACACAGCAAACACAGCAGTTCGCGGACGTTTCTCACCATTCATGTTCAAGGGAATCAACTTCTCGCTGGGCGGTTATAGTAGCGAATACGGACAAGCGCTCTCTGCCGTATTGCCTATGGAGACCACAGATGTGGTTACAAGCGACAAATATGGCGTAAGTGCGTCACTGGTAGATTGGAATGTGGGTGGTACAAAGTCATTTCACAGTAGCAGTCTGTCATTCAATGCGGCGCTGACAAGCATGGGGCTATACGACCGCCTGTTCTCACAAAGGAATGATATCAGTCGTCCATACCGCAAATTGTCTGGCGAGACACAATACAAGAAAGAATTCTGCAATGCCGGGGTGCTGAAGACATACGTAGGCTACGACCTGACTTCGGTAGGGCAACACATTGACGAGCGCAACCTCTCACTCAAGGAGCACAACATGTATGCAAATATCACATACAAGGTTACGCTGGGACGAGGATACACCTTCTTCACAGGCATCGCCAACTCATCCGTACTTAACGATGTAGATGACGCACTACAGGCTGGTGACCATTACCATAACTACCGCAACGAGGTACATATCAAGGCAGAGGTAAACAAGACATATTCTGACGTGCTGAAGCTATCGGCAGGAATAGAGGATTATGTCCGCAACAGTACTCTGCAATACGATACTTACAGTTACAATCTTAACTACAACATCCTTGCAGCCAACATTAACGCTCAGTGGCGAGTTCTGCCACGCATATTTCTCAACGTAGCAGCAAGAACAGAACTGATGACAAAGGC
The DNA here is from genome assembly GCA_045643405.1 of Bacteroidaceae bacterium. GTDB lineage: Bacteria > Bacteroidota > Bacteroidia > Bacteroidales > Bacteroidaceae > Physcousia. The sequence goes on from JAZUKS010000130.1 coordinate 2,725, forward strand.
AAAATGGCAATTGATGCCCAGAACAACGCTAAGTTATGTACCCAACAAGCAGTTGCAGTTCTCATTGGTGGCAGGACGCTATTGCCAGGCAACAGACGATAACTATCTGGCACAAAGTCAATACGGAACAGGTCAGAGCACCTCAGATCATGTTATCTTCTCCATGCAATACAAAGCAAGTAGTACTCTGCTTCGTATCGAACCCTACTACAAACAGTATCACCATTTGCCTTTGTTGCATAACAGTATTTGGCAACCTCACGGATATGGCACAAGCAAGGGTGTGGATATCTTCTTGGAGAACCACTCCATTGTAAGAAACCTAACCACTACCCTATCTTACTCGCTCAACTATTCCAAGCGTCGTTACCTCGACTTTACAGAAGAGTGCACTCCCGACTTTGCTTCGCGTCACAACCTCAGGCTGACCGCAAAGTATGCCTTTGGCAAAGCTATCATCGGCGTAACGGAGTCGTATGCCAGCGGACGTCAGTTCCCCAACGGCACCACTCCACATTACAACAGCTTAGATGTGAGTCTCACGTACCTCGTGAATCCAAAGGTCATCGTATATTCATCGCTTAGCAACATCCTCGGTCGCACAAACATTCATCGTTATGAGGCAGATGGTACACCTGTCATCTCTTCTCGCGACCGCTTTCTATACATTGGTATATTTGTTTCACTAAAAAATAATAAAGCTTATGACATTTCAAACTTTTAAACAGTGTGTGTGTGTAATTGTCTTCTTCGTGTCGGCATCAGTATCTATCAAGGCTCAGCAACCATCCATGCAACAGTACATCGGACAGTCGCTTGCAAAACTTCAGCAACCAAGTCCCGAAGCCTTCATCAATTGCGTGGCAGAAATGAAACGAATCGAGGCAATGTTTCCCGACAGCATTCAGCCCAAGTACCAGATGGCATTGCAGAGTCTCAATTTCTGCGTAACGAACCCTCATGCCGCACAGACCGACAACCTTCTGGCAGGAGCAGAAAACACCATCAACGAGATGGAAAAGATGAAGAATGCGGATCAGTCCGACGTATGTACCCTTCGTGGTTTCTTATACATGGTTCGCATTGTGCAGAATCCTTCACAAAACGGTCAACGCTATTACATTGACGTTATGCAGAACTACGAGAAAGCTCTAAAAATCAATCCGAACAATCAACTCGCCAAACAACTGCAACAGAAGTTCTTCGAAGGCATGCGTCAGCAAACGGGAAGATAGGGAAACCATTATATGTTTGTCGTGACAGACAAGCATACATACAGAACGCCCCGACTCTGAATTGTTGAGAGTCGGGGCATTCTATATGTAACCCTTCTGTATGCTATAACTACATTATCTACAATATAGCATCATGGAAGTCTATTTACTCTTTTACCAGTCGAACCTCGTAGATCTCGCCTATCTGCTTTCCGGAAGCTGCTACAAATTTGACACGAACCTGAGTCTTGCCCGTAAGAAGAGAAGAAGGGATTTCGTATGTCTCAGCCTTGAACTCCGAGATGCGATACTTACCTGTATTATTGACTGACTTCACAAGGGTATCGTCTACATAGATATCGAATTCATGCGTCTTCCACTCGCCTACTCCCCAATACTTCAAGCGCAAGCTTAACTCGGTATTTCCGCCCGTCTGCATCAGGTAACTGAAATAGTGACCGTCGCGAGCATCACGATAGAACACGTTATTGGTATTGCCCGTGTACGAGTCGTCGGTCTCCATCTTATGATCAGTCTCAGGTTGCTGTTCACCTGGCTGAACCTTATCTACGGTACGAGACTCAAGTACCTGACGTTCCTGCTCCAACTTAGCCAGATTCTCTACATACTGACCGTAACTGCCCTCTGTCAAGGCAAGCCAATACATCATATAACGGCTATCATGAATCTCGAAGAAGGGCATAATCTCATTGCGGATGGCATTCTTCATCTGTGTCTGCAATGTGAAATGAAGAGGCTTTCCTGCAACAGGTTTCAACTGACCGGCAATACTCTCAATATCGTTGTTGATAAGGATAGGAGCCTTATCGATAGGCATTTTCTCGCCACCCGCATACTGGCCAAAGCGACTATCGTCGGCAACGAGGTTGGGCATATCTTCAGTTCCTGTCTTCATACCCAGCATGATAGGTCCATGCATCAAGGCAATATACTGAGGTTCATTGGGCAGATACTTGATAGCACTATGCATAGGGAAATTAATTGTTACGACATCACCCTTCTTCCACTTGCGGTCAATGCAAACGTATGAAGATGGTCCCGTAACAATGTCAACGGGCTGACCGTTGACGCTTACCTTATACTCTCCAGGCTTTACCCATCCAGGATAACGCACCATAAGTTTAAAGTTACCTTTTCCTTCGGCAATGGTAATCTGACTGCTCTCCGAGTAAGGGAAACCCGTTTCCTGACGCAAGACAACATCCTTTTGCTTCCAGTTCAGTTCAGAAGAAACAAAGAGGTTGACAAAGAGTGCATCTTCTTTACCGCCAACGGAATGCGTATAGATAAACTGACCATATTTGCCGTGGTTCTCCATTCCCGTGCCCACACAGCACCACATGGCCTCATTGGGAGCAGAGTAGTTGCGATAGTGGCGTGGACGAGCAGGCGTAAAGTAAACATAACCTCCATGCTCGGGATGCTGACTGGAGAGGATATGGTTGAAAGTTGCCAACTCGAAATAGTCCGCATAGCGCGCCTCGGGATTTCTGCGGAACAAATCCTCTGTAAGTTTCAACATGTTATTGGTGTTGCAACTCTCGGGACCATCAATGTCATTTATAAAGTCCATGCATGCGTCCTTTGCGGGGAAGTGTTCGCGGCGGCTATTGCCACCAAAGGCGAGAGAGCGTTCACCAGTTACGACATCCCAGAAATAGGCACTTGCCGTATGGTAAACCTCATCACCCGATAACTCAGCGATACGTTCAAAACCGATAACCTTGGGCACCTGTGTATTGGCATGCATATTGTCTAGGCAATCCTGGCGCTGTGACATGGGGATGAACAATCGCTTGTGCGAAAAACGCTTGGCACAATCCAAATACTTCTTGTCTTTTGTGATAGCATAAGCATCAGCAATCACCTCGTTCATACCGCCATGCTCGTTGCCCAGCATGCTCTCCATCTGCTCATCTGTGAGTTTTGAAGTAATATTAACTGCCCAGTCGCAAAACTGCAGGAAGAGACTTTTGGCCTGTTCGTTGCCACAATACAACCATGCATCACGAAGACCGGCATACATCTTATGCAAGTTATAGAATGGAGCCCACGAACCGCTGTACACGCGGAAATTACCATCCTTGAAGGTATTCCAGATGTTTTGGCTATTGGGCATACCACCCATATAGCCTACGCCCCATTCGGGATGATTCTTGCGATTAGCCTCGGCACATTCTGCAATCTCGCTAATGATATACTCCATACGCTGGCGACATTCCACATTGCCTGTGGCAGCATTGATTGCCATTGCTGTGAGATAATGGCCACCGACATGTCCGTCCAGTCCATCCCAGTTGGGATAGGTCTTGGCCTTGGGTTGTAATCCAGCCTCCTTGCGATAGGGAGCCAGCAAACGATCACAATCATACTTCAAAAGGGTATTGATATTCAAGTCACGAGCATGCTTCAGCACACCGTCTGTAATCGTAACCTGTCCCAAAGGGAACTCATTGGGATAGAGTTTGTCTTGTGCATTAACGCCCGTAGTAAGCGATGCAAGCACCATCGACATAAAAACTTTCCTGGTATTCATTAGTTCAGTTGGTATTTAAAAGTTTACAAATTTAGTTTGGAGGAATATAACACGGAATAGTGTTACACGGAACGAATACCCATAAACCACTAAAACGGCTACAGCACGAAACTGTAGCCGTTACCACTATCTAGTAGAGAGTAGAGAGTATTACCATTCCTTATCCCACATGTCACCACCGGACTTACCTGATGAAGCAGAGTTGTCATCGAAATCAGCTTCACCCTTGGTCAACTGGTGTCCGCTTCCAATTTCATTATTCAAGTCCACAGATTGTGCTATTAAAGATTTTGCATTTATGCTAAAAACTTCTTCTAAAGGAACTATATAATTCTTTTTCATATTTATGAATAGGTTATAAATATTTACTTTGATATATGTTTCTTTCCATTTTTGATGTAGATACCCTTCTGAACCTTGTTCACTCGCTGACCAGCGAGGTTATACACAACATCATCTTTCACATTTGTGATGTCAGATACAGAAGTCTCCTCTTCTGTCATATCGCGGAAAACAAATGCCTTAACATTTACACTCTTTTTTACTTTAAGATATGCCTTATTTGCACCATTCGTAAAGGCTGTGCCATTATCATTCATCCAATAAAAACCAACAGAATCAAGATTGCCAGCCTCATTTGTTGAAAGTCCATAGAAATAACAAGAGGGATCGGCGTCCAGGGATGTCGCAACGTCAGTACCCTTTAGAATATTGTCTGCATCAGCATCACTAGCAGAAGCAGAACCTAACTTGAATTCTAATTTTATATTACCAACCAAATAAGCATCAGGGCAATGAATGACGACAGCCTCACCTGCGGGGATAACACCACCTGCCTCATGAACAATACTTACCTGTAATTTCGAATCATTATCCAATTTATAAGTAGATGCTGTTACACCTTCAGGAACGACAAGTGATCTGTCACCATAAAACAAGGTACTATATCCAGTTCTACCAATAGTGAGAGTAACGGAAGGAAGTTTTGTGCAATAATCTGAATATGATGCAGGTGAACCATATTCAACTACTATATTATTTATAATTACATCTTCAGAAGCCCAAATATATCCTGTTTCATAAGTTCTACCCCCAAAATCAAAACTTACACTTTTAGTACCGCCATTTGCTGAGAAAACAAATGAAGAACCTAAACTGGACGAACTAGAGAAGTTGAAAACTGGACTCATGTTAGACTCTTTATAATTAATAGAGATTGCCTTAATAATTAAATGATTGTTTTCTGGAACTTTAATGTATGTGCCGGAATTTTTAAGCAACTTCGCGCATCCATCAACATAATCAGCACGAATCACCCAACCATTATATGAAACCTCATCATTTCTGTCTTTTCCTGTGGCATTACCATTTAGATTATAATCTTTATCATTTAGAACAAGATCAATCTTATCGGCTGTACTTTGAACAGAAATCTTTGCAAACACTGCATGATACGACACGTCTGCCAGTCCCATAACAGGAGACTCAACAAATTCAGGAGCAACATCAGTAGTTCCAGAAATCATACTGCTGACCCACCCCATAAACTTAAAACCACTGGGAGTGGTCACACTTGCAGGAAGGGTTATTGACTCACCCTCGTAATAGTCCTTGCTTGCGAACACTGAACCATTCGAATAAAACCTCGCTTCATGCATAGGGACATCATTATAATTCAAGATGATGTTGTCTATATATCTTTCTGAGTCAACACCAGAATAAGACAAACGAACATAAACGCGCTTATTTTTATAATTCGTCAAATCATACACATATGCATCACTATGCCATTTATTTACATACTCATTGGCAGCCACACTCTCTCCAATATTTACCCATTGGTTTCCGTCAGCAGATACTTGTATTGTCCAGTTACAAACAACATCTTCTGCATCTAAAATATTAGTCGAGAGATAAAACGAAATCTGCTCTGGAGAATAAATTGGATTAACGGTTGTAATCGAGGCAGTAATTCCTGTTACGGCAGCACAACTACTATTCGCAACACCTTCTCCGTTGTTGCACCATTTAATGTTATCGAATTTCCAAACCGATTCGTAAGCACTCAATGAACTCTCAAAGTCAACAGAAAGGGTTTTCGTTTCTCCCGACACGTTTACGACTGATAGCATAAACACTACAAGTGCGAATAATGATTTTAGATGGCTGAAGCGTTTCATTTGTTTTGTTGTTTTTTGTTTTAAGTTTTTTTGTTTCTTCTTTCTTCGATATAGACGCGAACTTTACAACTCAGAAGTGCTATTTTCATCCAGTTTTTGTTTCCATTTGATGGCACTTCCGTCTTTGCTCCCAAACTTGTTTGGAAATCGTTCTTGCTCTTATACACCAAATTACCGCAAAGTTACAAAAAAGTGGGAGAAAAAAGAAAAAAGCACGCAAAAAAGTGCAAATTAACGGCAAAAAAAAATCTTTTACGCACAAAAAAGCGAAATAGGCACAAAAAAACATTAACAATGCAGATTAAAACAGAAAGACGAACGCCACTCCGCAATGAAGTGGCGTTCATCTTCTATCTTTTTACTCACAACGTTCTTTTAATATAAAAAGGTATCTAACCAATAATCCTTAACCACTCAGTCAAGAATCAACGAATATACTTCTTTCCATTCTTAATGATAACATGCTGAAGAGGATGACGAACATCATCGGCTCTTACGCCACGAAGGTCATAAGAAGGGGTTGAAGCGGAGGCATTTGCCACAACACTCTCAACGGCAGTAGGAACAATCTTCTCCACCTTGATACAATCAATATTGGGCATATAACCAGAGCCATTGTAAAGACGCACGTTATTGTCGCCTGGCTGTAGAGTGACCTTGACAGTCTTGGTGGCAATCTTGTTCCAACCAGTATTGGAAACAGAAATGGTCTTGGCCTTCTTGCCATTGACTTCGAGCGTCATACTGCGGGATTCACCACTTAGGTAGCATACGGTAATGTTATACTCACCGCCCTCCAGGCTGTAGACGTGGGGCCATACAATATCGTTCTTGGATGACTTACCCAACCAGGTGCACACAACTCCACCCGAGCACACTTCGTTGTTTTCGAAACGAGCGTCGGTATCACCACGCCACTTAATCTCCTGATAAGTCTGCATAAAAGCTGTTTCTGCCTCGTAGAGTGTCTGCTCGTAACGCGTCTCGGCAGTCAGTTTATAAAGGCGAAGTCCATGAGCAGGAACCTTCTCTGAGTATGTACCCTCGTAAGTACCCGTTTTGTTAGCCTTGGTAAAAAGGTTGCGCATCTTTACTGCACCACCCAAACAGACATCAGCAAAATCAAAACTGATGATTTGTGCCTTGTCGGAAGGATTGTAAAGTCCCACAACACGACTCAAACCGTTGAGTTCCTCCACATCCTTGACCAAAACGTATGTATCGTTTTCCATGTCGCGCTTTACGACATAAGCCTGCAATCCAAGACTATCCTGATTGATAGCAATAAGTTCCTTATTCTTCAAGAGGTTTGCAGACTCGGTCTTAATGTCGTTGATATTGCAACCGATAAGCAGAGGACTACTCATGAGACACCACATGCCAAAATGGGTCTTGTCCTCTTCCGAAGAAAGCCAGCGACCTACCTCAAGCATATCCATGTCATTGTAGTGACCTTCGCGACAATATGCAGAAAGGTAAAGGTTGTCTTCGATGATCTCCTTCACACTGCCCCAACTACAGTTGATGTCACCATGCATACGCCATGAGCAGGCAATGTCTTTTGCCCATGCTCCGGGATAATCCCAACGACAAATATTCATACGCACATCATCACGCCCCGTGTTGACAATAGCCTTGTGAATGGCAGTATAGCGGTCCTTTTCGTCAAGGTTCAAACCATCCTTATTGTGATAATTGACACCACCACAAAAATCAATCTTGATAAAGTCGAATCCTAATTCCTTGAAGAAGAAATCACAATCTTGCTGATCGTGCTTGTACAGACCTACACCTACGCCATCCTTGTCACCACCATGGTAACTGCCACAGGTGTCATAGCCACCATCGCTATAAATGCCTGCCTTCAAGCCCTGGGAATGGATATAGTCAACCACAGGTTTCAATCCATTAGGAAAACGAGTAGGATGGATAAGAAGTTGTCCTGTCTTTGCATCACGACCTCCAAAGTAACCATCGTCAATGTTACAATATACATAACCCACCTTGGCATAACCTTTCGACTTCATTGCCGCAGCTGTTTGCTTGATGGTATTCTCATTGATATTGAGCGCAAAGGTGTTCCATGAACTCCATCCCATGGTGGGAGGATCGTAGGCACGCATCTGCGTTGATGCCATTAAGGACAAAAGAAAGAGATATTTTTTCATTTGTTTTTATCATTATTTGGGGATAAGGGACAAAAAAACGACCATTGCCTGTTGTCCACAGACTGTCATCTTGCTGTCCGCTGACAGTCGTCCTTTACTCCACAATCTGGAAATCGACCGACTTCAAATCGCTAACCTTGGAACTATTTCCATAAAGCAACTGGAAGCGACCAGAACGCACATTCATAGCATTACTCTTGGAATCAAACCACTCGAAGGTCTTGGGAGTCAGTTCGATGATAGCAGTAGCCGATTGTCCAGCCTTGAGGTCTACACGCTTGAAACCACGCAACTGCATTACAGGACCTTCTGGGTCGTTAAGGTTCTTGACATAAACCTGAACAATTTCTGTACCATCCATCTTGCCGGCATTCTGTACAGGAACAGACAATGTCACCTTGCCGGTATCATTCCACTTCAAAGACTTAGCCGAAAGCGTAGCATCACCGATGACAAAATCGGTGTATGAGAGACCAAATCCGAAGGGGAAAAGGGGTTCCTGAGAACGCATGTAACGATAGGTACGTCCCTCCATTGCATAATCCTCGAAGTCGGGCAACTGATCAGAGTTCTTGTAGAAGGTAATAGGCAGTTTGCCCGAAGGATTGATCTTGCCAAAGAGAGCCTCTGCAACAGCCTGACCACCCTTCATGCCAGGATACCATGCCTGCAGAATAGCGTCGCAATTCTCACTCTCGGGAGCCAAAGCAATAGCAGAACCCGACATGTTAACATAAACAACATGCTTGCCAGCATCGTGCAATGCCTTCAAAAGACCACGTTGAACAGCAGGCAACTCGATGTGAGTACGGTCGCCACCCTTGAAACCGTCAATATTAACAGGCATCTCCTCACCCTCGAGTGAAGGAGCGATACCACCTACGAAAACGACCTTATCAATACCCTTCAGCTGATTGATAATATCCTGATAGTCAATAATGCTCTCAATACCGACATTAACCTTGATACTGGCGGCATAGGTGGGGATGTGTGCAAAGCGAATCTCGATCTTATACTCCTTGCCAGCCTCGACTTGAATAGGAGTACGGGTAGGAGTAACACGCCATGTATTGTATTTCTGCTTTACTTCGCCATTGATGATGACCTGGAAATTGCTGACAGATTCAACATTGACAACCACCTCACCACTCTTCTTGGGTTTGAAGACAGTCTGGTAAACAGCACTGAAATCAGTAAGATTAAGACCTGGAGCAAACTGGTAGTTACCAGCGGTAGTCTTGGCAAAAGGAGCGGAATAATACTGTGTTGTAACAGGTTTACCCTCCATCTTGGTACTATTCCAGAAAGTACCCTTAAAGCCCTGCTTACCCTCGAAAGAGAGTTGATCAAAGACGGGGGTTACAATACGATTGTCAGTAAGGTCACAAGCCTTGAGATACTTCACCTTCTTGTTGATGGCCTTAATGCCATCGAGTACCGTCACTGTAGTGGTAGGAGTACCGTTGTAGTTACCCCACATCATGGGTTTGTCATCTGCATTAGGACCAATCACAGCAATCTTTTCGTTAGCCTTGAGAGGCAGGATATTTCCACGGTTCTGCAACAAAGTCATTGACTGACGAGCCATATCAAGAGCTAATTGCAAATGAGCCTTGCTTTCAAGAACAGAACTGGGAATACTGCTCCACTCAACCTGTGAGGGATCATCCATCTCGCCCAAGTCAAAACGACCTTCAAGCAGACGGATGACATGCTTGTCAACCTCAGCCTCAGTAATGAAATCGCGCTTTACAGCCTCGGGGAGTTTACGGAAATCATAGTTGTAACCACACTCCACATCGGTTCCTGCCAATGCCGCACGGGCGGAGGAGTGAACGGCATCCGAAGCAGTCTTATGACTGGAATGAATGTCGGTTACTGCACCGCAATCTGATACCACAAGGTACTTAAAGCCCCATTCATCACGCAGAATCTGCTGAAGCAGACGCTGGCTCGAGCAACAAGGTTCGTCGTCCAAGCGTTGATAAGCACACATCACCTCACGCACTTTGGCATCCTGAACCAATGCCTTGAAAGCGGGCAGATAGGTTTCGTGTACATCGCGGGCAGAAACATTAGTAAGGTTGGCGGTGTGACGAGTATACTCAGGACCTGAATGTACGGCATAATGCTTGGCGCAAGCCCATGTCTTGCGATACTTGCTCTCTTCAGGACCCTGCAAGCCACGCACCACGGCACAACCAAGAATACTGGTCAAATAAGGGTCTTCACCATAAGTCTCCTGTCCTCTACCCCAACGAGGGTCACGGAAGATGTTTACATTAGGCGTCCATAGCGAAAGTGCGTGAAAACGGGTCACATCACCGCCACTGCGCTGAAGTTCATTCCACTTGGCACGCGCTTCGGTACTGACAGCGTCGAACACACGATAAACCATGTCCTCGTTGAAACTTGCCGCCATGCCGATAGGCTCGGGGAAATTAGTGACATTGCCCATATTGGCTACTCCATGCAGCGCCTCGCTCCACCATTGGAAACGCTTGATACCCAATCGGGGAATGGCGGGAGAATCATCGAGCATCAACAAAGATTTCTCTTCAAGAGTCAAACGACTACAGAGATCAACAGCACGTTCGTGTGCCGAAAGATTGGTATTCTGATAAGGCAATTGCTGAGCGTTTATGCTCAGGCATGCCCCAAAGAACATAGCGGAAAAAATAATTTTTTTCATTTGGATTGTAGATTTTTGGAAATTGTGCTGGGACTCCTCATGGAATCGGGGGAAACATGCAATCTCGTATAACCATCAGTGTTTAATTTTCACATCTTCATGCTTAACAACAATGCATTACTTGCTGACAACCAACAAGAAACCGCCACGAGGCTGGCACTTGATAGCAGAAGGCATCTTCGAGGGCTTGCTGATAGCCCATGGAGCCTTTTCTTTGCCACTATCTGCAAAAAGGGTTATCTTCTTACCCAAGCCTTTGAGTCGCTCGGTGCTGAAAGCAATCTCCTTGCTCTCGTCTGTGCCATTGATGCAGGCAATATACCAAGTGTCACCACTACGGCGTGCCATCACCACATACTCTGCAGGATAACCTGCCAAGAGGCGGGTTTCATCCCATGCAGTGGGCAAATTACTGAGATAATCCTTCACCGCCTTAGGCTGAGCGAGGAAACTCTCGGGACGATCGGCCAAGTGCTGAATGCCGGACTCGTAGAGCGCAGTCAATGCCAATTCGTGAGCATGAGTCGTGATGTGGGGATGCTGAGAATCAGTAAATGCACAAGGAGTGTAATCCATCGAACCCACTACGTTACGGGTAAAGGGCAAGGTAGCATTGTGAGCAGCAGCACGCTTGGTGAAGGTAGGTACATTGTTGTACCACTCTGCACCATACACACCTTCGGTACTAACGAGATTGGGATAGGTACGTTGCCATCCACGAGGTACGGTAGCACCATGGAAATTGACCTGTAAATGATGCTTAGCGGCACACTCGAGGAGATCGATACAATATGCCATGTTCATATTGTTCTCGCCACTGAAGAAATCAATCTTCACGCCAGTGACACCAATCTTCTCGCACCATGCAAATTCCTTCTCACGGTCTTCGGGTTTGTTGAGACGGAACTTAGGGCCTGGAGCTCCATTGATCCATCCCACAGAAGAGTTATACCATATCATGGGTTTGATGCCATTATCTACGGCATACTTTACTGCATCCTCAACAGTCTTTCCATTCTTCATCTCGTCCCATTCTGCATCAATAAGCACATAGGGAAGTTTCAGTGCGACTGCCATGTCGGTGTACTTCTTGATAATCTCGTAATCATTTGAACCATGGTTATAAGCCCAATAAACCCATGCAGCCAAACCAGGCTGAATCCAACTGGTATCCTGAAGTTTGCAAGGTGTGCTGACATCGGTAACGAGGGTTGACTCCACTACGTCTGCCAAAGAACCCACCATTACAGTTTTCCAAGTAGAAGACTTAGCAAACTGCTCATTCTTGTCGGTAACTATACGGTAAACACCCTTATCGGAAGTACTGTAAAGACTGCATGCTGCCTGATCGTGCTGCACATCTGCCTCATGAATGAGGGCAAACACATCGTTGGGGAACTCAAAGAGGGCTGGTATGCTCCATCGGTCATCCAACTTAACTTCCTGGTTCTTGGGAAAGAATCCTTCTGCTCCGTCACTCCACTTCATAATCCAATAGTTAGAAGCAGTGGAAAAGTCGATTGTGGTCTCCTCTTCGCCATTATAGTTCACCTTTTCGCGACTGACTTTCTTGAACGCAACGCCATCGTCGGCAACCATAAAGACAAGCAAACCACCCGACTGCAACGAATAGGTTGCCTTCACGGCCTTCTTGTCAATATGCAATTGCTTGCCAACAAGCATATCGTACTTGAGGTTGACATTTTCAGCCGAACCACCTCCAATGCCATGGAAATAAGCTTTATAGATTTGTTGCCAACCTGCATTTGACTTATAACTAACCACCAACGCATCGCGAGTAGTTTCTACCTTCACCTTGCCATTGGGCGAAGTATGTGTATCTGCCATAGCAGCGATAGGCAACATGAAAGTTGCCATCGCTGCCAGAAGCATTTTTCTGAATTTCATATAATTATTTTATGCTTGACTTAACAATTTTACCATCTTTCCATTCAATGCTGACAGTCTTGCCACCACGAACCTTGAGGCCACTCACCTTACCGCTCTTCCATGCATCAGGAAGGGCGGGCAAGAGTTCTACCTTACCATCATGACTCTGTACGAGCATCTCAGCAATACCAGCAGTAACACCGAAGTTACCATCAATCTGGAAAGGTGGATGAGCATCAAAGAGGTTGGGATAGGTACGGCCATTAGGATACTGACGACCACTTCGGTCACTGGGCAGGATGTTCAACATGTTACGAATAATCTGATAGGCATGATTTCCATCCTGCAGACGTGCCCAGAAACAAGTCTTCCAACCCAAACTCCAACCAGTAGCCTGGTCACCACGCTGCTCAAGCGTCTTGCGTGCTGCAGCAAACAACTTGGGGTTAGAAGCAGTAATCTGATTTGAGGGGAACAAACCATAAAGATGAGAGATATGACGATGCTGATCGTTGGGATCGTCAAGATCCTCAATCCACTCCTGCAACTGACCGTATTGGCCAACTGCCATGGGAGGTACCTGACGGAGAGTCTCCTGAAGTTTCTTTTGATAAGCCTCATCAACACCCAGCACCTTAGCAGCAGCCAGTGTGTTGCCAAGTGCATCGCGCACGATTTGATTGTCCATAGTACAACCAGCGGTGAGAGGGGTGCGACGACCACGGCCACCATGCTCAGGACTTACTGAAGGAGAAACAACGAGATATCCACTCTTGGGATCACGCACCATATAGTCGAGATAGAAATCGGCAGTACCCTTGATAATTGGATACCATTCCTTGAGGAAATTCTTGTCCTGTGTGAACTGATAGTGCTCCCACAAGTGGGTTGCCAACCATGCGCCACCGTTGGGGAACATACCCCAATCGGACGCATCAACAACGCCTGCAATACGCCAAATGTCGGTATTGTGGTGAGCCATCCAACCTCCACAACCATACATCTGCTTTGCGGTAATGGCACCAGTTTCAGAGAGGTCACGAATCATAGAGAAGAGAGGAGCTGCAGTTTCGCTAAGGTTACAAACCTCTGCTGGCCAGTAATTCATCTCAGCATTGATATTGATGGTATACTTACTATCCCAGGGAGCAAAACGTGAGTTGTTCCACATACCCTGAAGGTTGGCAGCTTGTCCGCTCTCGCCCATCGATGAAGAGATGAGCAGGTAACGGCCATAGTTGAACATCAAGGCAACCATGCCCTGATCTTGTGTTTCCTGGAACTTTGCCAGACGCTCATCAGTAGGAAGTACAGGTTGCTTCTCATCGGGATTGAGTTGCAGATCAACACGGTCGTAGTACTTCTGGTACTCCTTGATATGACGCTTCAAGATTGCCTTGTACTTATCCTGTACACGTGCAATGATACGCTTAGCCTTGGCAAGACCATCGCCCGACACATCCTTGTAATTGACAAAGTTGGTACCAGCGCTGACGTAGATGGTTACATCCATTGCATCCTTGATGTTGAAACCATCGTTGCTGGGTTGGCACTCCACACCATCACAAAATGCCTTGACTGCAACATGGGCAGTAAGTTGTGCCTTGATTCCCTCGTGATCCTCGCCCTGAATAGTAGCAATGAACATGTTGCCATCAGCCTTTGTCTGGCATGCCAATTCACTCTTGTACCCCAACTTCAGGTTGATACCACCCTTCTTTGAAGCGGAAATATGAACGGCAATAACACTATCGGTCATGCTGGCAATTACCTCACGCTTATATTCTGTGCCATTGGCTGTGAACGTGGTTGTTGCCACTGCACGAGTAAGATCGAGTTCACGCTCGAAATTGGTGTAATTATCTACACCCTCCATCTTCATAACCAAAGTTCCCAAAGGAAGGAAACGCTGTCCGTGTGGTCCTTTCACGAACTCACGGTTAACAATCTGTGTTGCCTCCTGATCTTTGCCTTCGAAAATAAGCTTGCGCACCTCGTCAAGGTGTTGCAATGAAGTGGTACTATTGTTGTTATGAGGTCCTCCACTCCAGAAGGTTTCCTCGTTCAGGCAAATCATATCTTCGCCAACACCACCATATTCCATTGCACCCAGTTGACTATTGCCTAAAGGCAATGCCTGCAGCCAATCGGTGGCGGGTTGCGTATACCACAAACGGTGCGTATCATTCTGACGAGACTTTGCTCCTACCATACCTGTACTGAGGAAAAGAGCAAACAATGCCAATAAAGTCTTTTTCAAATTAATCATAGTCTTAGTGTTTGTTAGAAAAAGTATCGCAGGCAAAAACCATAATAGGCCTTACCTGCGACACCTTATATATAATTACTTCTTGATAATCTTAGCAGTTTCAACATGACCGTCGTTGTAAACACGACGAACGATGTTGGTACCACGCTGAAGACCTACCTGCTGACGGCCATCCATAGAGAAATACTCTACACGAATTACCTCTGTTCCAACCAGGTCAGGTATTGCCTCAACTGCTGTGGCGTTCACACCATCGTTGCTGAAATAGCCTTGCTTGAGATTGACTGCACCTGTAGTTCCATTAGAGAAACCAAGGTAGTAGACGTGACTCAAGTCAACAACCTTTGCAGCCTCTTCGAGATCAACAACCAGCAGTTTACGAGAAACATCGCTTGACTCATCATCAATAGTAATGGTGCTCAATACTGCAGACTTGAAGAACTCTGTAGTGGTGAGGTCGTGCTTGTCATAGATGCAGATTGTAGGTTTAGCCAGAGAAGCACTGTTGAGTTCGAATACCAAATAACGGCCCTTACCTGTCATGTCAGCACCATTCTCGTATTCCCAACCGCCAAAACCATTCTTAGAGGTCTTAAGCTGGCCATAAGCACCGCTCTTGGCCATAGAGAATGAACCAGAACCAATGAATGAAGGATTGATACAGCCTTCAGAAACAGGGAAGTAAGAAACGCTAATAGTAAAGGTGGTAGAAATGGAATTACCAGTAGGATCGGTATAAGTTGCAGTGACCTCAGTAGAACCTACACTCTTGCCCACTACGCTATTTCCAGAAACGTATGCAACGTCTGAATTGGCAATAGTATATGCACAACCGGTAGAAACATTGCTCTTAAGACCACTCTGCATGGTACAAGTAACCGTCAAAGGTGTAGCACCACCAGGCATTACTGCATACTCACTCTTGTCTGCAACCAGTTCCTTTGCAGTAGCATCTTCAACCGTGTAAGAGTTCAAAACACCCTCGCCGAAATACATCTCCTCGCTATATTCGGGTTCTGTACTGAACCAGTCAATATCAACGTAACCACCATTTGACTTGGTAGCATAGTTGAAGAGATAGAAACGGTTACCTACAAAGATCTTGAGAGTGAAGCGAGGCTTCATACCATTACCGAATTTGGTGTAAGTCACGTTGTCAAGACTATAGAAATACTCTACGGTCTCGCTAACGAAGCTAACACGAGCACGGAGGAAGATAACATCGCTAGTAATCTCATCACCGAGCAAGTCAGAAGCAGCTGTTTCATCGTATGCGCTGTGATAGTAATAGAGACGCTTCTTGCCATCAACAACCTTCACACCAATATATGAATAGGGATCCTGGAATACAGAAAGACCAGCAATGTCACCCTCCTTCATATTAGCAATGTTCATCTTGATGGTACCGTATGACTTGGTCTCCTTTGCTGTACTCTTGAAACCCTCGCAGTTATAGCCCAATATGCGTTGAGTCAACGAGTTGCGAGCACGGTCGAGAGTCTGTGCAATACCAGTAGTATGCAAACGGAGGTTACCGGGATTCTCGAGCAATGACCATGCATTGTCATCTGTATTGTGGTTCCATGCCCACTGCATGCCTAGTGTCAAATCGGTGAAGGTATCGTTGGTTGGCAAATAGGTACGAGAATGGTTTGCACCCACATTAGGCTTAGTATAGTATGCAGGAGTATAACCTGTTGACGAGGTCATTCTGCTGACATCTCTACCACTCTTACCAATAATTGGCCAACCGTCAGTCCAGGTTACAGGCTCCAAGTAAGGTACACGACCGATTGCACCTGCATCCTTGAACATAATGGTCCACCACTCACCTGTCTGAGTCTCAACCAATGCACCCTGATGGATGCCTTGTCCCCAGAATGCATTACCACCCTGCTCGTTGTCATACTTGTTGAGGTTAGGCATTTCCTCATAGGGACCCATGGGATTCTTGCTTCGGTAAATGGTCTGACCGCGCCAGTAACCACCCGTAGTAAGATAGAGGTAATAGAAATCGCCAATATGATACATATGACTACCCTCCAAACCATCGCGAGCAGAGATGACCTTCTGACTTGAAATCTTCTTCAAGGTCTTGCCATCCAACTTGTTGACATAGATATCGCCAATACCACAAGCTACATAAACATAGCCATCACCATTCTCGCCGTCGTCAAACAACCAACCGCTGTCGTAATAGTGCTCGTTAAAGTATTCCATCTTCCACTGACCCTCGGGATTTGTGGTGGTCAGCATGATATTGCGGCCATTATCCACACCATCACGACCATAACTGATGAAATAGAGATAGAACTTACCATCATGGTAACTCAAGCTGGCTGCCCACATACCCTGAGCATAGTGGTCCTTTCCGTTCTTGAGGTTATAAGCATCGTTGTCATCAATCTTCAGGAGAGGATTACAGCAGTACTCCCAGTTAACCAAGTCCTTTGACTTCATAATGGTTGCACCAGGGAAGAGATACATGGTAGTACTTACCATATAATAGGTATCGCCCACGCGGATAACATCAGGATCGGGGAAATCACCATTCAAGATAGGATTAACATACTTGCCGGCACCGTTATCGGCTGTCCACTGATGCGTGTAAGCGGCATGAGGATAGTCAACCTTGGCATAATCTGCATACCACTCGAAACAAGCCACGCCACTACCATCGTAGGGGTCCTTGCCATTCTGCTCCATAGCATCCTTAAAGGCAGGATAAGAATGACCAGTACTGTTAGACTTATTCCAGTCAATGTAGCAATCAGAAGATGACAACGTCATACTGATATTGCCAAAATGATCAAGGATGGCCTTATAACCTACTCCCCACTTTGAAGTGCTGGCAGTGGCCCATGTACCATAGTTACTCTCAACCCATTCGCCATGCTCGTTAGTATGACCTGTACCGGGGTTCTTGGGACTCCAGTCAACCTCAGTGATGATAATAGGATTGCTCTCGACTACAGGCACCTGCTTCTTGAACTGATTGATACAGTTGTTCTTATAGGTTGTCTTGTTTGATGTGCGATCGTAAGCACCGTCATCATTACCATACCAACCAGCATAGTTGTGAACTGCATAACCGATGTTCACACCTTCGATGGGATAGGTTGCATAGTCTTCATAACTTGCCTGCCAACCTGTACCGGGTACCCAGATGATACCATCAAAACCATTGGCACGAATCTTGTCGACGATGGGCTGGAAGAAATCGTGCTTTGCCTTCTTGTCTTCCTTGCCACCCTTGGCACGAAGGGTTACAGGTTCGTTTGCCAACT
This sequence comes from Bacteroidaceae bacterium, assembly GCA_045643405.1. Classification (GTDB taxonomy): domain Bacteria; phylum Bacteroidota; class Bacteroidia; order Bacteroidales; family Bacteroidaceae; genus Physcousia. The sequence goes on from JAZUKS010000130.1 coordinate 20,982, forward strand.
CAATACTGATCTGACCTGAATACTTCAAGATAGAGTCATTCTTTGAGAAGGTGTCCCAGATGTAGGTAAGATAATCATTGTAATAGTCGCCTACCTCAATGTAACCGGGACAAACACCACAAGGACGAACCACAACGTACATACCACTCTTCAACGCCTCAAGAGCCAACTTTACGTACACGCTCTTCAGATAAGTCTCAAAGTTCTTCTTACTGAAGTCGTAGATATCGGCCTCACCACTAACCTGATTGCCGTGGGGGTCAATATGCTTGCCATCCTTCACAGTAAACCCGGTACGGAAAGAGGCGCTACTGCTGTTACTGGTCCAAGCAGGATCCATATGCAAGCGGAATACGTTGCAGTATGCACCATCCTCCTTCTTTGTCAAGAACTTATACAACTTCTTGAAGTAGCTGATACAGTTAGTGGCACCTGTTGAATTGTAGCCACCGCTCCAACGGTTACTGTTGAACCACATACTTGGCGTGTCCATCACACCATGCAACACTACTTTGTTGCCATTGACATCCTTCAGAACATTGCCATCCACATGTAGAGGAGGCAGGTAAGGAGTCGCCACCTGTGCCGTAGCAAAAACCGGCAACAGCATCAATAATAATAACAGTTTTTTCATTAAAATATTTAGTTAGGTATATTATATATGTCAGAACTCAAAGTCAAGCACCTTTACGCTACCACCTTTCTGCTTGGTAGCAAAGTTGAATACTGCATAACGGGTTCCTGTAAAGAAGCGCTGATAGTCAAAACGCATCTTGAAGTCGCCACCAATCTTGTGGAAGGTCTTACCGTCTAGACTGTACTCAAAAGTTGCAATATCCTTGTGACGGTTGAAATCGCAATGGATAGTGAACCAAATCTTCTTGGCACCAGTGATGTCAACACGAGCCTTCTCGCTAACCTTGTCGTCGGTAACACGCTTCTGACGATCAAGCACAACGCTTTCCTCGGTCAGTACCAAAGAACTCTTAGCGCCATCCTTGCAAACGCTCAACAAAGCGGCATCACCATTGAGGGCAGAGAAACCTGCACGGTCACCATCCTTCATCTTCGAGATATCAAGGCAGACTGTATCACTGCTGGTAGGACCGAACATACGCCATGTCAGAGTATTGCGAGCCATAAAGATATTTTCTGCCAACTGTCCAGTACGCAATTCAAGTACCTTCTTCTTGGCATTGTAGGTATAAGCCGACTTGTCGGGATTGTGGTTCCACTGACGATCGAGTGTAACGGTAGCCACCTCGTCACAAGGAGTAACCTGTCCCTGCTCATCACCAATCATAGGCCAACCATCAATCCAGCGAACGGGACTTACGGTAAGGATACGACCTACGCCACCACGGTCCTGGAAGATAACGCCATGCCACTTTCCGTCAGGACCATCAACAACGGTACCCTGACCAACATTGCCAATCTGATCGAAATTGTCGAAAAGGATAACCTTCTTCTCCCAACGTCCTCTAGCGAGGTCCTTTGTACGATATGCCAACTGTGAACGGCCAGTACGGGGCCAAGAAATCATAATGAGATAGTAGTAACCATCCTTCTTGATGACACGACTACCCTCGAGCAAACCATTGTCCTCCTCATCCTGTACGGTAAGGTGACGCTTGAAACCACCCTCTTTTTCCTTGCTGAGATCGCCCTCAAGCTCGGTGATGTCTACACTACCGCTACCACTGAAGATGTAAACACGGTCATCATCATCGAAGAAAAGAGAAGCATCGTGATAGAATCCCTTGAGGTGACTGTGCAACTGCCATCCCTTGGTAGGATCTTCGGTGCTGTATATCCAAGAACCCTCAATACCATTGGTTACAAACAAAACGTAGAACTTACCCTTGTGATAACGAAGAGAAGTTGCCCACTGACCTTGTCCGTATTTGGTTCCGCCCTGCAAGTCATAGGCAGGAATGTCCTTCAACTCGGGGAAGACATAACTGATGGTTTCCCAGTGGACCAAATCCTTGCTACGCATGATGGGAGCACCAGGCATGAAGAACATGGTTGTGGTCACCATGTAATAGTATTCGCCAACACGAATGATGTCAGGGTCTGGATAGTCAGCCCACAACATAGGATTACGTGCAGCATACTTGTCGTGGTTGGGAGCAATCTGCCACCAATCAAGGTTCATCAACTTACGACCCTTCATACCGCTGAAGGTAATGAATACCTCATGCTTACCAGTAGGAAGTTCTTTCAAGTCAGTTGTCAAGGTCTGGAATTTCTCCCAACCACCGGTAGCACCGACCTCCAATGTAGCAAACACCTTACCTCTGAGTGAGTCAAGATGCATCTCCATCGTTCCACCTACCATGCCACTGCTGACGCGAGCCTTGAGTTGCAAGTCGGCTGGATTCTGTACCTTGAAACTTACATTCTTGTCCAAATCGAAATCAACCTCACTCAATCTTATCCAATCACCATGCTGGATGTCGCTGGCAAATACGCCATCAGCATCAGTCCATTCTGTACGAACACCCATAGAGTACGCCATGGTCTCGCCTTCAACACGCTGATAGGGGTTAAGGGTTCCGATGGGAGCAACGCCACTACGAGTAGGCTTAACTTCGGGGATAGAGCCATCTGCATTATACTTGAATTCCTCAACAGATGCCGAGCGTGAGAAACCGCCACCTCCAGGCAAGTTACCTGTATGATAGAAGAAATAACTATGTCCCTTGAAATCAACGATTCCACTATGGTTGGTAAACGAATTGGTCTCGTTGCTTTGTTTCATGATAGTGCCGCCATACTTCCAAGGTCCAACAGGACTCTTTGCAGTAGAATATGCGATGTGCTCGGGCACACCGCCAGCAGCGTACATCATATAGTAAATGCCATTACGCTTATATCCCCATGGACCTTCCGTATAACGGTCTTCAGCGGGAGTCTCGAGTACCTCGGGCTCGCCGTCAAGCGTAATCATGTCTTCCTTGAGCTTCACATGATAAAGTTTGGGGTTACCCCAATAAAGATGTGCCTGACCATCATCGTCAATGAAAACAGTGGGATCGATGTGGTCCCAAGAACCATTTTCATAAAGTGGCTTGCCCAAAGCATCCTTGAAAGGACCATAAGGCGTGTCACCAACTGCCACACCAATGGCCATACCACCACTCAGTTTTGAATGGACGGGAACATAGAAGTAGAACTTGCCGTTACGCTCGATACACTGGGGCGCCCAAGCACGGTCATCAGCCCAACTGAAAGATGCCAAACTGAGGGGTGATCCATGATCAGTCCAGTTGACCATATCACTGGTAGAGAACACACGCCAGTCATACATCCAGAAAAAATCTGCGCCTGCCTCATCATGGCCGGTATATAGGTAAAGACGATCGCCATAGACCATTGGAGCAGGGTCAGTACTGTAACACGTCTGAACGATGGGATTACGGTATTTTTGCTCAGCAACGAAAGCTGGCTTCTTTGGGCCACCCTGAGCGAAAGTCTGCACGGGGCAAATTGCGGCTGCAGCAGCCATAAGTCCGAGGAACTTTTTCATGTGTATCATTTGAAAAATTTAATTTATAATATTTATATTATTTCCGTGCAAAAATATAAAAAAAAGCCCGAAAACGCTATCAAAGTTGAAACTATGCTTATCATTTTCATCATATTTACTCTGTAAATCAACGAAAGTTACATAATCGACAATTTATGTTACATGTAAATTTCAATAATTACACTTTAAGAAACAAATGTAGGAAACTATTCTCAAGAAAAGCCGTACCTTTGCAACGTAAAAAAGAAACGGTTGCTTAACGCAACACAGATTCGTTAAGTTTTAGTTTATTTAAGATTAATAGAATAAGTTAGTATTTTGGTTAGTTGGATGTGAGGGAGCTGCCGTGAGGCATTTTCCTCACAAGTTTAAAAACAAACCCTCTTCGATGAACATATCGAAGAGGGTTCTGTTTTATCCACAAAGCGGAACGGGAGCGGAAACTCTCCTGTGGCAAATCTATCGTCCGTTAACTCCTTTGAGCGGAACAACGCGGAGCGATAACTCCCGTTAACTCCCGAGAATGGGAATATAGAATGAACGGAATCTATGATTGAACAATCACAGGATTACTTCTTACCAGCCTGAGAATAGGTGACAACAGTCGTGGCACCATTATCGCTCTTCAGAGTCAGCTCTGTAGTACGACTTTCGGCGCTTTCGTTGACTGGCATGGAAAGAACCAGGGTTTGCTTTCCTGCACTGCCTGATGTACGGGGAAGAGAAATGAAACTATTCTCTGGTGCAGACAAAGTCCACTTGTCATAAGCAACAAAGCGTAGGGTATCGACGGTCTGCAAAGCAGAGTCCTTCTGCATATAAGTCACACCGGTTACATCTCCGTCAGAATTGCGGGTGTATGCAGGAACAGGGTATTGAATGTTGTGCCAATACAACTGATAATAGTTAGCATAGGCTGTCTGGTCCCAGCTGTTGCAGAAAGAACGTACACTGACATTGCCATAACGGCAGTCAGTTGATGTATTGGGTTTAAAAGTCAAATCTACACGACAAAGATAGTAATAAAAGTAACTATTGCTAATAGTTGCCGAACTGGGATAATTCTTCGAATTTTCCACATTAATCCAGGAAGTATTATAAGACTTCACCTCGAAACTATCATACGTTGTGAACTTGACAGAATCCCTTGTCTGGTCAGCATACAAGATACCGACACCCGTAGGACTATTGATTACAACCTGATGACGCCCTGCTTCATCGTCAGAAATGCAAGACTGCAAGGTAACCGCTCCCATTGCCAATGGGAAAAGATAAAAAAGCTTTTTCATTACTATAGTTTATTATTCTCAGCAAAGGTACGAAAAAAAACATCTATAAATGTTGTTTAATCGTCTTTTAATATAGTTTTAACACAAAAGAGCATACTAAGTTTGGAATTTCAAGCATAATTTATTAAATTTGCATAAGTAAAAAAGTATAATAATGAAAAACGTATATCATGGCGACATAATGCAGCTGCTCATGCTAAAAGGCAAGGAGGGAATGCACGTCACGCAAGTGAGTCGCATGGTATACAACCTACACGCCAACCTTTTTGACAAGCACCTAAACTTTAACGAATTACATCAAACCATCCGCAACTATCTTTGGAGACAGTCACAAATGCGACGCTCCCCTATTATGCGGATAAACTACGGAGTGTATGCCATCAAACCTGATATTGCCATACAATTGGACATCAGCTTTGATACCCCCATAGACGAAGAAATCATTGAGAAACAACCGCAACAGGAAAAGGAGCAACCCAATGAAGACCCAAGACAACTATTGCTTTTTTAGAGTAATAAAAAAGCAATAGTCACTTCGCTGAGTGAAGTGAAAAACTAAAAGTACATTATGCCGGGCTATCCTCCACTCAACGGATTTTAAGCTAAGTTTTTATAATCACTAAAAGCGCTAAAAACGAAGAAAAGCTGATGGCGGGTGGTTGTGCTGGACTACCGACCGATTAATACCAGTCGATATTACTGCTATAGCTACTCTGCTTCTTCCATTTGAGCGCATCAGCCAAGGTTCCTGCCTTACATGCAAAAGTAAAATTATAACTACGGTAAGGAGCGATTACCATAGAACAAGACATGCTGAAACAATGCAAATCACGACTCAACGAGGCAGTGGTCATAGATAGTTTGTTGTTATTGAAATCCCATCCAGAAGAGAAGTTGATAGACCAGTTCTCTGCAATACGCACATAACCAGAGAAGTTCAGGTTATGCGTCAGCATGTAAGGATAACGCATACGTTTATTCAACTCAGCGCTCGTATTTTCACGCATTGAAACACCGTAACTGACAGAGAAGTTCCATGGAAGGGAGAACTTAACATATCCGTCCTCATCCAAACCGCTTTCGGTCTTCTTGTTCGCATCCTTCTTGGCATTGGCACGGTCAGGGTCAACATTCTGCATTTCTGGATCTATGTCATCCTCGTCATCCTGTTTGTTGTCATCACTATCTCTCTTCGAAACATTCTTGTTCTTATTCTTGGAGAAGAGTTTTGTGAACGTTTGATTGTTGAAGGTATATGAGAGGTTTTGCGACATGCCTTGGAAACGACCGAAACGACCTCTTGACCACTCGGTTTCATCTGACAAATAAACCCTTCCATTAGAGTCCTTACTGTAAGCATACGTAGCAAACATGGCATTCATAGAGAATGTATAACTCTTTGTCAACTTCAGACGGACACGCATTGAGAGGTCCGACCAAGGACGTGACTTGGCGGCCATGTTATAGCTCAAACTTGCGCCTAATTCGTCAATCAGACTAATCTTACGATATCCAGTTGAGTCTTTATCCGAGCGGACCTTCATCTCAACATTGTTCGAGAGGTCCATTGACACATTGCCCACCTTACCCTGGGATACCGTACCATAAGTACCATTGGAATAAGGAGAATAAGAAACCGTTGACACATTACCGTTAGCATCTGTTTTCAGATATGTGTCATAGAAACCAAAACGAGCCGCGCCGAAATCAGGTGCATAACTGAAACCGATAGATGGGGTCATCACGTGACGAACCACTACCTTCTGCTCCTTCTTGCCATTCTCATCGGGCAAGATAAGCTTGTACGTACCATATAGTTTCGTATTGGCAGATACAGACATACTGTAATTATACACGTTATAGAAACCGTACTCTATAGAGTCCTGCACCTGTTGCGTTGCTTCATTCCACGTCTTTTTCACCCTATCCGAATACATACGGTCAGTAAAACTGAAAGAAGGCGTGACATTGATGTAATTCAGTATCGTAAACGAGGCACTGATAGGAACCTGATGACGCATACCATTACGCCAATCCTTGATGAGGTTCTTCTTCAATATCTCATTTTCCTTACAACTGATGCTGTTGGTAAGCGTACCCGTATAACTCATCGAAATCTTTTCGTACCATCGTTCACTACCTACTTGTTTCTTACGCTTGAAAGGATTGAAACGAGACAAACTGATATTCAGAGTAGGAAGCGTTACTGACAACGTACTGTCACGCATATTCTGACCAAGGTTCATACTACCCGAAATAGTCAAACCAATGCTATTGAATGTCTTTGAGTAACTGATACTACTTGTACGATTGCTCTGCGTATAACTCTCAGGGTTATACATTGAAGTCAGGTTATTACGTTCGTAACTGCTTGTAGCAAAGTTTACGCTGGCAGAAAACGACTGTGTGGGATTCGCCTTAGAGTCCTGGCTATGCCTCCACGTCAGTTTGAAACTCTTTGAGACACTGTAGTCCGGACTATTCTTCTCGCCTTCCTTTGAGTTCTGGTAACTGAAAGTGAAGCCACCGCTATATTTATAACGCTTTCTGTAGTTCGTCTGAAATGAGACACCCCAAGAACCCTTTGTGTAAATCTCCCCCAAGGCCTTAAGGTCAATCTTATCGCTTATAGCAAAGTAGTAACCTCCATCACGCAGGTAGAAACCTCTGCTCGTTTCATCACCGTATGTAGGCATAATGAAACCGCTACTGTAACTCTTTGAGAAAGGGAAGAAACCGTATGGAATTGCCAAAGGCAGAGGAACATCCTCAACCACCAGGTAGGCAGGACCGAACACGACATCTTCACCGGGACGAACCTTATATCGTGTCAGCTTAAGGTAGAAATGAGGATGATCGGCATCACAGGTAGTGTACTTTCCGCCTCTACCATACATCACGCCCATACTATCGCGCTTGGTCTCTTCACCAACCAGGATGCCTTCGCCCTGGTCTGTATAAACATTACTGATGAAAGCCTTCTGGGTCTTGAAGTTGTAACTGATACTATCGGGTTCGTATTCATCCCCACCCTGCTTGAAGACAGGTTTACCGACAATATTTCCTATGGTATCCGTACGACCAGAAGCATACACAACGCTACTGTCCAGAGACATCGTGATCAAGTCTGCCTCAAGTTCCAGGTTCTGGTAGTTCACCTTACCCTCGCCGAACAAATTAGCACGAGAGATCACATAATCGAAGGTAATAGAATCCTTCGCCGTAAAAATAACCGGAGCATCGAGAGCACTCTTGCTACGCTTCAAGGTATCGGTACGTACACTATCCTTGCGAGTAGAATCGGGTAAGACCTCGATAATCTTATTTGAAGCCAACAGACTTAGGATACTGTCCTGCGAAACAGACCTCAGCACACTGTCCACCGTGAGTTGCTTGGCTATTTCTTTCTTCAGCAAAGTATCACGTAGTGTTGAGTCGAGTGAGGATTTCTGTGATGCCAACGAATCAATCAAAGACGAATCGTTCTTGTTCACCTCACCCGCAACAGTATCTGGAGCAAGCACAGAAGACGCGTCCTTTTCAAACATATGAAAAGGAAACATTGCAAAAGTCATTGCACAAAGTGCAAACAATATGAGCAATAAAGTTAATTTTTGCGCCTTCAAAACTATATACCTATGTAAATCAAAGTACAAAGGTACGCAAAACAAACGAGATTTTGCGACTTAACGTCTACAAAAAAGGTTAAAATGGCGACAAATAAGCAAATACTCAGTATTTACACGACTTTCGACGGTATTTTATACGCCAAATAAGTCATACCAACGGTCAAAAACTGCCAGTCCGTCTTCTCCGAAACGAAGCAAGGAATGACGAGCCTGCTCATAAGTCTTTTCTCTTTCAAGATGAGTCTTTGAGTAGAATTTGTCAGCATAACAGATAAGTTGTTCTTCAAGTGTCTCGGGTGTCAGGTCCATAGGTGGGAGTGGCAGTTCCTGTTCGACTATCGATTTTGCCGTCAAACCAGTACCCGTATGGCGCTCTGCTACACGGGCATGCTGAGGGAGTCCCTCTTCCCTCAGTATTTCTGCTCCCAATACACCATGGCGCAGATAGTGCTCGGTACCCAGACAATGAATGGATGGAGCATCCGTCTTTACGATGCCAATATCGTGCAACATGGCAGCCTCATAAACAAACTGCCTGTCAAGATTAAGTTCAGGATGCTTATCAGCAATACGCATAGCCATATCTGCAACTTTTTGGCTATGTGTCAAGAGAACATGATAAAGGTCTTTATTGTCTCCGCAGTATTTATCAATCAATGTAATAGGGTTCATACTTCAATGGTTAAAATTGAATTCAACGAATACGAAAACGCTTATGGGATAAAGTGCTTTCTGCCGTTACGCATATAAACGCCCCGGAAAGGAACAGAAGGCAACATACGTCCTGATAGGTCGAAAGTCTTATCCTGCCAAGCGCACTTTTTCTTGTCTAACTTATTATTTGAATCAGCATCAAGGACGTCCTCTAAACTATCTACGCAGTTATCAGGGTCTACGACAAAGGATAGTTCCTTCTGGATAGTCCAAGGGTATCGCAACTTAAAGGTATAGCGCTGGCCTTCCTTTAGGTGATTAAAATCCACCGTTTCATGGTAAGGCTGTCCAACATAGACCTCAGGAAAATTAAAATGACGTACGTCAAGTTCATTACCATCTTCAAACAGACAATACGTCATTAGGTAGGAAGCAACCCCGTCTGTAGCATTATTCCTTATATCGAAAGATAAACGCGCCGTATAATCATTGGAACCGTCTGCATTACGGTATTTAATCAGTTGCAGTTCTGGTTCATCGAATTCATAAACAGGCGCAGTTCCTTTTGCAATAGAAACTGGTATGACAAGAGGAGTTGTCTCATCATCTGTACTGTAAGTAAACAAACGGTCGCCCGTTTCCGAGAACAAGCAATATACAGGCCAGGTGATATGTTGTTTGGGAAGTATGTTGACGGAAGTCAGACCGACATAATCCGCCTGCATGAAGATAGCCGTATCAGAAGGCAGATAGGTCATTACCTCAAAGGTAAAATTCAGAGAATCAGACGTAGTATTGGTCAAGGAGAAGTCTGCACGGATAAAACCTCTATTATCCAAGGGACGACTAAACTTAACATCGTCCACCTTCACACCATACAAAGCGCTATCAACAGACAACGTGTCCCAGATGTCTATCTCAAAATCATCTGGATGCATAAACAAGGCCGTTTGATTATTAAACAAACCATTTTGCCTTCCTAATTCTGTTTTATCGTTTAATGCCTCATAGGGATTCAGGTAGTCAAGATCCAGATAACAAGTGTAATTAGACTGTCCCCAGTTGACATGGTAATACCCATCCTCGTCTACACCATCAATATTGAAGCAATGTCCGCCTAAACTATAGGTGTGACCGGTGTAAACAATGGGGCGACCACATTCCAGCTCATTTCTCAGCAATCGATTCCATGCCTGAGGCGTATACAAGCAACGCTGAACATAAGCGATTGTCTTAAAATCGAATGCATCATAAAGAGGATCCATAGCACGGTAGAGATTAGCACCACTACTCTCTATACCCCAATTCATATGCACGGCAACACCCAGATAATAGGTAAGGTCAGCAATAGCTTTTGCCTGTGCATCGTTGTATTTTCCATCCAGATAATTGACAAGGATATTATCCCAATCAATCTTTGTTCCAGGCAGTATGTCAGGAATCGTGTAGTCATCAGTTGTCCATCCTTTTAACGTATCCTTCAATTCAGCAGGATGACGCCAAAAACTTACTACTTGTTCCAATGCTGTAGCCACGCAACCAGACACACAGGGACCTTCTTTCTCATTTTCTCCCTTGACAATCCAAGGGCAAGAACGGTTGTAAGGATCTTCCTGATGACGCACACTCTTTAGTAACGGTGCAATGGCTTTGCCAGGCATACGACTGCTATAGCGGCCACTACCCTCCTGCACTTGCATCTGGTATGCTCTCAGCATTTCCTTTAATGCCAATGGCATATCGTCAGTTGGCTGGTTGGGATCAAAATTATCAGAATACACCAACACGTCACCGCTTTTGCTCAAGAGACGATGCTTTGCACGCTTTGAAGGTGCAAATGCTTTAGCGTTATCTTGTGCAAAAACAGAGAACGACATCAACAAAACAAAAAGAAAACTAAAGATGCGAGACATAGATGATTACCTTACAACGTGTAACGATGAATGAAAGGGTTAGGGTTCTGAACCAGGATTGCAAACAAAGAATAGAAGACAAGAAATCTAAAACAGCGAAAAGAAGAACAAGAGGCGCTGGAATCAGCGCCTCTTGTCATCATATTATTATCCGCCGAAGTTATCGAAACGAATCATATCATCCTCTACGCCGAGGCTATGCAACAAATCGAGCACAGTCTTGGCCATCATTGGAGGACCGCAGAGGTAGTACTCGCAATCCTCGGGAGCCTCGTGCTGCTTCAGATAGGTATCGCCCATCACAGGTGCTACGAAGCCAGGAGTATACTTGAGTCCAGCTGCATCGGCCTTGGGATCGGGACGGTCCAAAGCAAGATGGAAGTGGAAGTTGGGGAAGTCCTTCTCCAACTGCAGGAAGTCGTCCAAGAAGGGAATCTCCTCCATAGCACGTGCTCCGTAGAAGTAGTGCATGGGGCGATTACGATCTTCGGGTTTGATTCCATTACCCTTGAGCATATGCATAATCTGTGCACGCAGAGGAGCCATACCGGCACCACCGCCGACCCAAATCATCTCACGACCAGAACCGTACTGAGGACGGAACTCTCCGTAAGGACCACTCATGATTACCTTGTCGCCGGGCTTCAGAGAGAAGATGTAAGTAGATGCGATACCGCAAGGTACATCCTGGAACTCGGGACCATTGGGACACTGATCCTTTGGCTTGAAGGGAGGAGTAGCGATACGAACGTTCAAAGTGATGATATCGCCCTCATCGGGATAGTTAGCCATAGAGTAAGCACGGATGGTAGGAGTCTCGTTCTTCTGCTTAAGAGTGAAGAGTTTGAAGTTGTTCCATGCACCCATGTAGGTTTCGCCGATAAGATCCTTGTCAAAGTCGCGATCATAGTCGATGTCGTATGCAGGAATCTTAATCTGTGCATAAGAACCGGGTTCGAAGTCCATGTGCTCGCCGGGAGGCAATGCCACCTTGTACTCCTTGATGAAGGTAGCCACGTTCTTGTTGCCAATAACAGTGCACTCCCACTCCTTAACACCCATTACAGAATCGTCAACCTTGATTGCCATGTCGCTCTTAACCTTGCACTGGCAACCCAGACGCCAATTCTCCTTAACCTGCTTACGGGTGAAGTGTCCCTTCTCTGAATCGAGAATCTCGCCACCACCTTCGGGTACCTGGAGTTTACACTGACCGCAAGAACCCTTACCACCACAAGCACTGGGAAGGAAGATACCCTCCTGGCTCAAGGTAGAGAGCAATGAGCCACCCTGGGGTACGCTCACGGTGTTCTTACCATTGATAGTCACGTTTACATTGCCGCTGGGCGACAAGTAAGTCTTTGCTACGAGCAGGATGATGACCAACACAAGAATGATGGCCAGGAATACGCCAATGCTCGCTAAAATCAAATTCATATCCATTGTATATTCCTCCTACTATTAGATTTTCAAACCACTGAAGCACATGAATGCCAAAGCCATCAGACCTACAGTGATGAAGGTAATACCAAGACCCTGAAGAGGCTTGGGAACATCAGTGTAAGCCATCTTCTCGCGGATGGCAGCCAAACCAACGATAGCCAGCAACCAACCAATACCACTACCCAAAGCATAAGCGATAGCATCGCCAAAGCCTGCGATAGCCTGACTGCTGGTCTCGGGATCCATCTGTACGCGCTGCTGCATGAACAGAGAAGCACCCATGATAGCACAGTTTACAGCAATCAAAGGCAAGAAGATACCCAATGAGGCATAAAGTGAGGGACTGAAGCGCTCAACAACCATCTCTACCAACTGCACGATACCGGCAATGACAGCGATGAAGAGGATGAACGCCAAGAAAGTAAGGTCAACGCCTTCGATGATAGCGTCGGGACCCAACACATAAGTCTGCAGAGCATAGTCAACAGGTACGGTAACCAACAACACGAAGGTTACGGCAATACCCAGACCAAGAGCAGTCTTTACATTCTTAGATACAGCCAAGTAAGAGCACATACCCAAGAAGAATGCGAAAATCATGTTGTCCACAAAGATAGAGCGGACGAACAAACTAATCATATGTTCCATAATTCTATTCTTATTTAATTAGGTATGTTTTACTTCTTCTCATCCTTGTTAAGGCTACGATGACCCCAGATAACACAACCAACGATGATCAATGACATTGCGGGCATAACCATCATACCATTGTTCATGTAACCAGCCTCGTACAAAGCATCGGGTACAACCTGGAAGCCAAGCAAAGTACCGAAACCGAAGAGCTCACGAACGAAACCTACGATAACGAGTACTAAAGCATAACCCAGACCATTTCCGATACCATCGAGGAATGAAGGCCAGGGAGAATTCTGCATAGCAAAAGCCTCCAGACGACCCATCAGGATACAGTTGGTGATAATCAGACCTACATAAACTGAAAGCTGTACGCTTACGTCGTATGCGAATGCCTTCAAGATCTGGCTTACGATAGTTACCAGCGCAGCAACTACAACCAACTGAACGATAATACGGATACGGTTGGGAATAGTCTTACGCAACATAGAAATAATCACGTTTGCGAAAGCCGTGATGACAGTCACACTGAGACCCATCACAATGGCAGGCTCCAACTGGGAGGTAACAGCCAATGCAGAGCAGATACCCAATACCTGAACAGTCACAGGGTTGTTCAAGTTCAATGGTCCAGTCAATGCCTCACGGTTCTCCTTAGAAAACAATTTACTCATATTCTGTTCCTCCTAATTTAGTTTTGTTCTACATTAGCATTGGGGCACTGAGCACAGTCTTCAGCCTGCTGGCACTCACCCTCCATGGGGCAAGCAGCATCTGCCTCGCACTGACCTTCGCCCTGGCACTTGCCACAGCACTCACCTTCTGCCTTAGCACAGCAGTCACCCTCACCGTCAACCTGACTGAGAAGAGAAGCAAACTTGCTCAAGCCATCGTTAACCATGCCAGCAACACCCTTACTGGTAAGGGTTGCACCGGTAACACCGTCAACCTCAGTCTCAGCGCTGGCAGCACCAGCCTTCACTACGGTCAAGGCAATCTGGCCATCTTCGCCGTGAATGGGCTTGCCACAGAACTGCTGCTGGAACCAGCGCTCGTTGATACGAGCACCCAAACCAGCGGTCTCGCTCTCGTGAGAGAAATAAGTACCAAATACAGTATTCATATCATCGTTTACTGAGATGTAACCCCAAAGGCCACCCCACAAACCACGACCCTTAACGGGAAGCACGAACTTATTAACACCGTCTACGCTTGCAATATAGAACTCGTTACCATCGCATTCTGCAGTGTCGGTAATAACCTCTGCATACTTTGCATCAACAGCATCTCCCTTAAGTCCCTCAATATTAAGAGACAAGAGAATCTGATTCTTGGTATCACGAAGTACATTTGCATCCTGAGCGGGCTTCAAAGTACTGCTGACAAAAGCCAAAAGGAACGCTACGATAGCAACCATTACAATAGCATATACAATAGTATAAACATTGCTGTTGGTATCAAGACCTTTCTTCTTGGGCTTACCTGCAGAAGCACCAGCCTCTACTACCTCTTCAATCTCCGAAGCAGGAGCGCCACAGATAGGACACTTATCAGGCATCTGTTCTGCCTCGAATGTCTGTCCACAGACATTACACTTGAATTTCTTTGCCATATCTATTTCCTCCTTTATTTAGTTGCACGTTTAGCACGCTTGCTGATATTGCGACTAACGAAGATGTAGTCAATCAGGGGAGCGAACAAGTTCATGAGCAGGATAGCGAGCATCATACCCTCGGGGAAACCGGGGTTGAGTACACGTACCAATACTGCGACGAAACCGATCAACAAACCATAGATGTACTTACCGCACTCGGTACGAGCACTGGTAACAGGGTCTGTAGCCATGAACACAGCACCGAATGCGAAACCACCTACTACGAGGTGATGCCACCACTCAATCTGTGTAGCACCGGTTGACTGCAACAAGTAACCTGTAGCAGCACCACCCACGAATACACTCAACATGGTCTTCCAGCTTGCTACGCCGGTGAAGAGCAACAGCAAACCACCCAAACCGATAGCGATAACGCTGGTTTCACCTACGGAACCGGGAATCAAACCGATGATAGAGTTCTTGATGAGCTCACAATCGTAACCTGCAAAGCCCTCTACAGCAGCATCTCCCAGAGGAGTTGCAGCAGTCAAAGCATCAGGCATAGCAGTATAACCCAAACCAAGAATCTGGTCAGCACTAACCCATACGCTGCAGTCACCAGTCATAACGCTGGGATAACTGAAGAACAGGAATGCACGGGTGATCAAAGCTACATTAAAGATATTCATACCAGTACCACCGAAGATCTCCTTAGCAAAGATAACGGCAAAGGCAACAGCCAAAGCCAACATCCACAGAGGAGTATTGACGGGGATAATCAAAGGAATGATAATACCACTCACGAGGTAACCCTCAGCAATTTCCTCCTTCTTCCACTGAGCTACGGTGAACTCGATACCGAGACCTACTACATAGCTGACAATGAGTTTGGGAAGCAATGCCAAGAAACCATAGAAGAACATACCCCAGAGTGAAGCATCTGCCAACTTACCTGCAGCTGCAGCATTCTGGTAACCGATATTATAGCAACCGAAGAGCAGAGCGGGCATCAAAGCGATGACCACAAAACTCATCAAACGCTTGCTATCGAAAGCATCGTGCACGTTGACACTACCGCGGCGGCTCGTGGTGTGAGGAACGAAAGCAAAGCTCTCGAATCCCTCGTAGAGACTGCGGAAAGCGTGCAGTTTGCCACCCTCCTCGAAGGAAGGCTTGATGTTATCGAAGAATTTTCTTAACGCTTTCATATTATTATTAATAATGTATATTACGCATTTTCCTTACGCAGGATGTCGAGACCCTCACGAACGATGCGCTGCAATTCCAACTTAGAACTGTCAACAAACTCAGCAATAGCGAAGTCCTCAGGAGCCACCTCGTAGATACCCAAAGCCTCCTGACGGTCAATATCACCGGTGATGATAGCCTTGATCAGGAAACCAGCATAGATATCCATGGGGAACACCTTGTCATACTCACCACCAACGATGATATGACGCTCGCTGCCCTTGATACGGGCATCAAGTGTGTACTCCTTCTTGGGAGTCAGCCAGCTGAAGTAAGTACGGCTGGTACTGAAGTGCTTGAAACGGAAAGGACTGATCCAACCCATGAACTCGTCTACATCGTCACCCTCGGGGATAACGTTCACCTCAGTAGCGTGAGCAGCCAGATAGCTGTCAGCGGTGGTCTTGAAACCAGTCATCACGTTACCGTTGATGATACGCTGGCTGTGGTCTGCCTTCTCGACGTTAGCCAAAAGGGTGGTCAACTGCTGACCAACGAATACCTTGTAGTACTTGGGAGCCTTAACCTCGCTACCTGCCAAAGCAATGGTACGCTGCAAGTTCACCTTACCGGTGTTCATCAAGCGACCGATGAAGATAACCTCCTCACCACTCAAAGTCCAAACTACCTCACCCTTGTTGATGGGACTGGTGTGATTGATCTGCACACCAACATTACCTGCAGGAGCCTTACCGTCATAGATGGTAACGTTGCAATCCTTGGTTCCCTCGAGTGCAGTCTGCTTCTTGCTGATACCAAGCTCAACCTTGGCAATCTTGCTCAGGGCAGTGATACCAGCTTGGAAATCTGCCTCCTGGCCCTTTACCACATAGTCGAAGTCCTGGCTCAAAGGCATTGAGTTGAATGCTGTAACGAAGATAGCCTTTGGCTTGTCATCGGGGTTAGCCACCACGTCATAGGGACGGCTACGGAAGAAGCCAAACAAACCACTCTCCATCAGCAGAGCCTTCACATCGCCTTTTACATCGAACTCGCGAGATACCTGCTCCTTGTCGGCCTTAACACGGATGCTGAGCAACTTACGGCGATCGCCGCGCTCAACCATGCTAACCGTACCACTGACAGGGCTCACAAACTTCACTTCGGGATGCAACTTGTCTACAAACAAGGCATCGCCAGCCTTAACGGTGTCACCTTCCTTCACCACTACCTTTGGCTTTACACCCACAAAATCATCGGGCACCAGAGCATACTCTCCGGGGCACGATACGGTGGCTGTCTCCAAAGCTGCGGTGCCTTTCAGTTTCACGTCAAGACCTTTACGCAATTTGATTACTTTTGCCATATAAGTTATGGAATTATTAAAAATATGTTGAATAATCTCGTATAACGCGGCAAAATTACAAAAAATAAATTAATTATCCATTGGTTTGTGCGAAAATTCAAATAAAAACACTAATTTTGTAAAGAAAATAAGGAACTAACAGCTCTGAAACGACTGAAAACAATCATACGATGGTTGGTAGGCGTCATTATGGGAGTGCTCCTCCTTGTCTACTTACTACTGTCCTTGCCTCCCTTCCAAAGATGGATGGGAAGCAAGGCTGCAAGCGTTTTGTCGGAGCTTTTGGAGACACGCGTAGAGATTGACCGTATCGAGGTTGGCCTGATGGGAAGAGCCATCGTTGACGGACTTCGGGTATGGGACCAGAAAGGCGAACCCATGCTGCAAGCCACGCGTACGGCAGTACAGTTGAGTCTCATCGATTTAATCCGCGACAAGCATATCATCATCAACAGCGCACAGCTGTTTGGTGTCAACGCCCGCATCGCCAAGGAGACAGCCGATGCACCGTTCAACTTCCAGTTCGTCATCGACACTTTCAAGAGGAAGGACAAGCAACGCAAGCCCCTGCCCCACATCGAGGTACGCTCATTGCTGTTGCGACACACCGACGTCACATTCGACAAGGGATGGATAGCCCCAAAGGAGGAAGGACTTGACATGAACCACCTGGCTGTGAAGAACCTCTCCGTCAAAGCTGCATTAAACGCATTGAATGACGACACGCTGAACGTGGAACTCGACAAGGTATCATTCGAGGAGAAATGCGGATTCAGCATCAACGAGGGCTCATTCGAACTGACACGAGGAAAGAGTACGGGATGGATGCTCAACGACTTCCGATTGGCTATGTCTGGCAGTACCATCGAATCAAAGAAACTCTGTTACAATAACAACGCGTATTCGGGCAAGTTGCATGCAGAGATTGCCACACAAGACTTCTGTATGCTATACCCACCCTTAAAGGAGATTAATGATGTACTGAACGTTGACATTGACGCAAAAGGCAACTTGAAAGATGCAACGGTAAAATCACTGAAAGTGACTGACGAGAACAACATTATCGCTCTTGATGTCAATGCGAACATACTGAATTTCAAGGATAGTACACGCAATGTGGACGTCAGCCTCCAACATCTTATCCTATCCGACCAACTGACGCAAATCATCAGCCCCATCCTCTCGCAAAGAATGGAAGAAGCAGAAGCGCAACCGAAGATCTCAAAAGCACGTATTGCTGCCCTGATACGCAAATTCGGCAGAACAGAAATTAACGGACACTTCAAGATGGAGCAAGGAGGCATTACCGCCGATGCCAAGATAAAGAGCATGATGGGCGACATTGATGCCAAAGGCAGTTACCAGAAAGGCAAGATAGTGGCGTATGCTGATGCCGACAAATTCAACATGGGAGAAATCATCAGCACCTTTAAAGACTCCACCAACAACAACTTTGGCACCATCAGCGCAACCGTTGACGTTGACGCCATCATCAAGGGTGCCGGCAACAAGCCCGAAGGCAAACTGACAGCCACCGTAAGAGAGGCGCAAATCAAAGGATACACCTACCACAACATAAGTGCCGACGTCAAACGAAAAGGGGAGCAATTGGTGGCTCTGATCGATTCAAAAGACCCCTGTGCATTGCTCGATGCTGAGTTTCACGTCAACACTTCAAAAAAGGAACCGTCCATTCAGGGATTGACCGAAATACACAATTTCGACCTGGCAACAACCCACCTAAGCAAGACACCTAAACTGCAAAAGATATCCGCCAAGATGGGTATCGACTTCAAAGGTAACAAATTCGACAACATGGAGGGAAACCTCAGCATTCCCCACATACTCCTTACCGACACCGGGGGTGTGTACACGCTGACCAACCTACAGCTCATCAGTCAGCCCAAGGGAGAAGCGCGACACATACGTTTCAACTCCCCCTATCTCACGGTCAAGGCTGATGGTGAATTTGCTCCCAAGGCACTCGTGGCTCACCTCAAGCAGATGGCACACGATTGGATGCCCGACCTCATACACTCGCCTGGCAAGATTGAAGGCGATGCTCACGCAGAACTGACTGCCAACATCATCGACCTCTCTGCTTTCGAGCGACTGATAGGCAAGCCCATCACATTTGAGAAGGGACCTCTTGTGCTGCATGCCGCCATGAACAGCAAAGCCAAGGAGTTTGTAGCATCAGCAGCCGTTCCCAGCGTCAAGTGGGGCGAAGGCAACGAGCTGTTCAACATCGACTTCAAACTCGACAACAACCCCAATAACATGCACACCAAGATGCAGTTGGAGAAACTCATCAAGGGCGATCCCGTGCAAGTCAGTTTTGCCGCCAACACAGAGCAGGAGAACCTGAACATTCGTCTGGCATGGGACAACTTCAAGGAAGTAAAAAACAGAGGCGAGGTGCAACTGAGGGGGTCGCTCGAACGAAACGTAGAGGGTGGTCTGGCAGCATACGCAGAGATTCTGCCCACCGACATTTACCTCAGCGATACGCTTTGGAACATGCATAGTGCCCAGTTGTATTTCCGCGACAAGAAACTCTTTGTCGACGGGTTCAAGTTATCCATGGCCGATGGTCAGCGAAGCCTCTGCATCAACGGAACGGCATCACAGAATGATGAAGACGAGATGAACATTGATGCCAAAGACATCGACCTGAGCTACATCTTCGAGGCCATCAAGGTAAAACCCCTCACCTTGGGAGGTTATGCCACCGGACGCATCGTGGGCAAGCACCTGTTCAAGAAACCCTTTGCCAGCGGTAATGTCATTGTGCCAAACTTCACCTTCAACAGCGCGCCAATGGGCGTTGCCGACGTGTACGTGTCATTTGGCGAACCTGCCGGCAACTTCGTCATGCGAGGTCAGGTTACCGACCCCGAACACAACAGTATCATCAAGGTGGACGGTTGGCTGCACCTCATCAAGAACCCCGACCAATACCTCGACATCAACCTCGACTTCACCAGGGCAAATGCTGCCTTTATGGAGCGATACGTCAAGACGATTATGTCAGACTTCCAAGGACGGGCATCAGGAAAGATGCACGTCTATGGCAAGTTCCGCGAGGTGGACGTTGACGGCGACGTCTTCGTTCACGAGTGCGGACTATCCATTCCTATGCTCAACACGCGCTACTATGCCTACAACGAGAGTCTGAAACTGCGTCCCGGATACGTAGCCTTGGAGAACGTGAAGGCTTACGACCGCGACGGAAAGCCCGGTCAGCAGAATCACAGTGGCAGCATCAGCGGACGCATCACCTACGAGCACTTCCGCAACATGCACTACACCTTCGACATCGAAGCTAACAACATACTGGCATACGACACCAAGGACTTCACCGACATGCCTTTCTACTCAACCTGCTACGGCAGCGGAAAGGTGGCACTCGAAGGCGGCCCAGGCTATGTCAACATCGACATCGACGCCAAGCCTGAGGCTGGTACATCGCTGACCTATAAGGTGCATAGTCCCGAGACGCTGACCAGTGCCGGATTCGTAACCTACGTAAACCGTTCCGAGAAACTCAGGGAGCAAATCGAAGGCAAAGAGGAAGAGGAGGAAATCAAGCCTACCAACGACATTCACATCACGTTCAACTTCGACATCACTCCCGAGGCACAATTGCGCCTGCTCATGGATCCGCGTACCGACGATTACATCACGCTCTACGGAAACAGCAAACTCAAGGCCACCTATTACAACAAGGGAGGCTTCCTGATGTACGGCACCTATCGTGTGGACCACGGAACCTACAAGATGACATTGCAGGACGTCATCCACAAGGAGTTCACCTTCCGCAAGGGCGGTACACTCGTCTTTGGCGGTAATCCCTTCAATGCAGACCTGGGATTGCAAGCCGTATATACCGTGCCCAGCGTTTCACTCAACGACCTCTCTGCCCGCAGCACCTTCTCCAACAGTACCGTGCGCGTCAACTGTCTGATGAACCTGGGCGGAAAGGCAGGAGCACCCCGCATCACCTTCGACTTCGACATTCCCAATGTCAACGAAGACGAGGCACGCATGGTACGCTCGCTCATCAGCACAGAGGAGGAACGCAACATGCAGGTCATCTACCTTTTGGGTATCGGACGTTTCTATACCTATAACTACACGGCCCAGGCACAGAGCAATACGGCAATGAACTCATTCCTCAGTTCTACCCTATCCGGCCAGCTCAACCAGATGTTCAACAACATTACGGGCAACAGCAACTGGAACATCGGTGCCAACCTCTCTACCGGTAATACCGGTTGGAGCGATATGGACGTCGAAGGTATGCTCTCAGGTCGTTTGCTCAACAACCGACTGCTCATCAACGGTAACTTCGGTTATCGTGACAATCCCGTGGCAGCCAGCAACTTCATCGGCGATTTCGACGTGCAATGGTTACTCAACAAGAACGGCAACTTCATCCTCAAGGCATACAGCGAGACCAATGACCGCTATTTCACAAAGTCAGCCCTTACCACCCAGGGTGTCGGTTTGATGGCAAAGAAGGATTTCACCAACCTTTCCGACTTGTTGCGTTTCCTGAAGAAGCACAAGAAAAACACCACCGTACAACAAACCGATTCGATAATTTCACAACCGGTTCGTTAATGCATTGCGCTCCTTTGTGAGTTTTTAGAGGCGGACAGGAAGATTTGTCAAACGTCTCACACTGTTACACGCGCTATGCATCCCCGCAGGGGTGACACTACGCTCGTAGGACAGAAGAAGTACTTGTCACTATGCATTTTTTAATTCTCGAATCTCTTATTTTTTTCAAACTCGATTAAACCTTTTTGAATTTTTTCGTTCTATATCAATGTAGGGCAGATAAAAGAGCGCTCAAAACGATGGCGTTACCCCACAATTAAAAAAGAGAATAGAAACATTAATTATAACAACTTAAATTCTTTATCGGTATGAAAAAACTATTTTTCGCTCTCGTAGCAATGTTCGTGACAATGACAGCAGCAGCTCAGTTCCCTGGTGGCGGTATGCAGTTCAAACCCGAAGACATGGCAAAGCGCCAAGCTGACCGTGTGAAGGAAGTATGCAAGGTTAACGATGACCAGTACAAGAAGGTTTATGACTACTTCCTGGGCAGCACAAAGCAGATGATGGCTCGCATGGATTCTATCATGAATCAGGGTGGTGGTCAGATGCCCGCATTCGACCCCGCAGACATGCAGAAGCGCCAGGAGGCACAGACCAAGGCTTTGAAGGCTATCCTCACCGAGGATCAGTACAAGGCTTACGCTAAGGACCAGGAGGAGCGCATGGCTCGTATGCGCCAGGGTGGCTTCGGCGGTTTCGGCGGAGGACAGTAATACGTTTTTTGCACAACGCACGGTATAAAATATTGATTGTTTAAGACGGTCGGATTCTTCCGGCCGTCTTTTTCATTTGTAAAGATAGATTGAAGTTTGAAAAAAACTCACACGCGCTAGGCATCTGTTGTTTTTGACCGTATTTGACCGTTTTTATTAAACAGCCGCCCTTTGATAAGTTGTTAAATAACTGTAATTCAGCAGGATAGTTGTTCTTAAATTTGCATATATCAACAAAGTATTGTATCTTTGCACTATAAAACCCTGCAAAATAGATATGTACAAATCTTCTTCCGATACTCGTCAGGCTTCCCTTTTCTGGGACTTAGAGACAATGCTTGATCCTAAGCATCCGCTTTTCAAGCCGCTATCGAGTAATAACAAAAATCAAGAGACAATCATATTTTGCACACAAAACGTGAAAAGCATACAATAGATTTGGTACTTTAGAAGATAATCGTTATTTTTGCAGCAAAATTTGCAGAATGTGTTTGAGGATGTCTTACACCTTCATTCATATGAAGCCGTAATAGTTAAAGGTTGCCAGATGAATAGTCAAGCAATCAATGTTGAACCAAAATTGAATAATATGATATAAGAAAATAGAATCTGCCTCTTTTGCACGTGAAAGAATGTCATCTATAACGTGTAAAATTGTGCAGAATGTGACTGAATAGATTTGTAGATACTTTACACAATCTATGTAGGTCACTAATTTTCACTCTTCGATTCGCTGCCCTAGTTATAGTTGAGGTGTAAGACTCAACTCGGCTAATCAGCAGGAGTTAGTGTAAGACACTCCAAGGGTGCATGTAATAACGTGCAGTTTGTGTACCAAAACACCCCTCAATCCCTTACACTAAACCTATAAAACACTGATAATCAAGACTTGTTAGCCGCCGCGCAGCCAGTAAGTGCTGAAATCAAGGATGGCAAGTTAGTCGTTACTTTCAGTAAGGAGACAGGCAAACTCACTTGCAAAGGTGACAAACTGAATGACTTCGCAATCTTAGTTGATGGCAAGTACCAATGGGCAAATGCCATAATCGTTAGCGACTATATGTTGACAGTGGATATTCCAGAAGGTTTGAACACCACAATTTTACGCTATTGTTGGGATGATTACCCAACTCCAACCCTCTACAATGCTGATGGCATTCCTGCTCCGCAATTTGAGATTAGTTCGAAATAATCTTCTTAATTAATTCAATTGAAACTCGAATGACTGGGTCTGTATCGACATCAAATTTTGATTTCAACGAAGATATAGAATCGACTGGCAAGGTATTTTCTGACTTTCAGGAAATACCTTCTGCTGGTTTTAACATCCTGGTCAAGGCTAATAGAAATGGCAAACTATTAATCTTGAAAGGAGTGAAGAAAGAGTATCGTGATACGGCAGTATATATGGAAGCTTTGCGCAAAGAGTATGATATACTGTCGTCATTACAGCATCCAAACATCATTTCGGTTGAAGGTTACGAGGATATAGAAGGGTTTGGCAGGTGCATAGTGCAGGAATATGTCAGCGGAAAGAATCTGCGTGATGCATTGGAGGCAGGCTTGTCACAAGAAAGCAAGTTGCAGATTGTACGCGAACTGCTTGATGCCATCGAATACTTACACAAGAAGCAGATTGTGCATCGCGACCTGAAACCTAGCAATATAATGATAGCTGACGATGGAGGTCATGTTAAGGTGATAGACTTCGGACTGTCAGACAGTGAGATGTACACATTCCTTAAACAACCTTCGGGCACAGAAGCTTTTATGTCGCCAGAGCAGAAAGAGGCATCGGTGAGTGATTCGCGCAACGACATCTATAGTCTTGGCTGCATAATGGAATGCATGAAGCTGGGCAAGAAGTATGATGCACTGATTGACCGCTGCAAAAGTCCGATAGATGAACGTTATCAGACAATTGCTACTTTGCGCAATAATATAAATAAGGTAGAGAAGCGCCCTGTGTGGAAATGGCTTGCAGCAATTGCGGCGGTGTTTGTATGCGTAATGCTCTTAGGTGTCCGCTATCATTGGATGGATGATGTGTATCAGTTTGCTCATGAGATAGAACTTACGCATTATGACTTTAAGGAGGATGGTATATATTATAATGTGCTAACCCGTGGAGAAAGACCTACGGTTGAGGTTACGAACAATGGCAACACAGGTTGCTATGAGGGCGACTATACCATACCTGACAGTATGCTACACAACGGCACATGGTACCGTGTAACGCGCATCGGCGACGATGCCTTCAGCCATTGCGAGGGATTGATTGCACTTGTGCTACCTCAGACCATCGAGAGTATGGGCAAGAACTCTGTGCTGTACTGCCGTTCGTTGGCGACAATCAATTTGCCGGACGGGATAACATCGATGGGCGACTCTTGTCTGCGAAATAGCGATCGCATCCGTTCTGTGCGTTTACCCGAGGGGATGGATGAGGTTCCTCCGTATTTTCTCTCTGGCTGTTCGCGCGTACGTTCCCTCTACCTGCCACAGCACCTGAAGACCATCAGGCGCGACGGACTGGCAGGAACAGGGCTTGACAGCATATCTCTGCCAGAAGGATTAGAGTCGATAGAAAGAGGGGCGTTCTGGGCTTGTCTCAATTTGAGAAGAGTACGCATACCTGCATCTGTAAACGTGATGGGCGACTTCATCTTCTGGCATTGCGACTCGTTGCGGGATGTGCATGTCAGCTGGCAGAAACCGCTCAACATCACCAATATCTTTCAGGACCTGGAGGATGTGACACTTCATGTCCCTGAGGGAACACGCGAACTGTATATGAAGGCGGAAAACTGGAAAGACCTTATTGTTGTGGAAGAGTAGGAATCTGAAAAACTATGCCGCCATCTTTTCCGCAGACATATCCGCATGGAGGCATACCTTCGTGCACCAGATCCACAAGTACAAGAGGCTGGGTTTCCACAAAAACATGACACCTGAAAGTGTCGCCAACTGACAGTTTGCTGTTCTTGCTTTCCGTAACCATCCATATATCGTTGCCCGAATATCGTATTGTGACACAACGGTCTGGCTTCCACATCACAATCATGGTTTCGCCAGGCTGGAAACGGTCAGCAGTCGTCTGTTTCTGTCCATAGAAGAGGTTGCTGGTTTCTTTAGTATCTCCAGCAACCTTTCGGTTGCAAAAGGCATCCCAGTCGGCTAGACCTACGTATGCCGCAAGAGCGTTGAGGCTCGACTTGCGCATCTCGCCACGCGTCTCATCATTCTTTGCCACATATCCCCAGAAGCGTTTCAGGGTCGAAACGCTCAGCAGGACATTAGTTCGGTCATAAATCCTTAGCGCCAAGAGATCAAAGTCTTTTGGCGTCTGCATTTTGTGTCCCGTCACATCCTCTACCATGTGACGTATATCTTCATATTCCGGCTTATCTTTCTTCATTTGACTGCAAAGGTAAGCATATTTTTTCGATTAAAAGCAAAAAGTTCACGTGCCTAGTGCAAAGGGAACCAATTGGAACCAAGGAAAAGTCGTGAAAACTCACTATTTTTGCAATCAAATATTCTAATTAATGGAAAACTATTTGTAATAAAACTATGCGAACATTATTATTGCAGGCACCAAGAGACTTCGTAGATGCAGGCATTCCTAAGGGATACATGCTTCAGGTCATTACATCAAGTACCGGCACTCCAAGTCTCGCAGAAGTCAGAGATGCACTACATCGTGCTGGATTCACTGGTCGTGCAGACAGCTGGGCTGCGCCTGGCAACTGGATTATTAAGGAACTGAAATAAATGGAAAGACTATGCCAAGTTACTATGACAGCAATCCACGCACATCTGCAAATTCCAAGAGTTTGACACCGTCTTCAGATGCTGAGCAACACTTTCCGTCAGAGGGTCTGTACCTCGGAGAATTGACAGGCGGGAATATGGAACTCCCTGCGCTCTATGATTTGAGTGTCGGAAAGGGTTTTTGTATTCTGTATAAAGATGCTAATGGTCGGGAGAACGTTAATCGTCTGCTCGAACGATTGGCATGGCGTATCGCACTAACCGTGCCATCTAATCTATGCGACATCATCCTCTATAATGGCGGCAACCCAGGCGATGCTTTCAATGCCCATACACGCATAAATAAATATGTATTTGACAACCGTGCCGACAGGGTCTTCTTTGATGGCAAGGCAGATGAGTTCCGTATCTTGACGAACGAAGTCTATGCTTCTATCGTTGACCGCATGTCAACAATACGTCTTGCTGGCAAGAAAGACCTTGTTGAACTCAACGAATCGCTTGGCAAAGATGCGCGACTGAAGTATCAATTCATCATACTTACCGACTTCCCACGTCACATCCGAACAGAACTGGCTCAGCGCTTGAGCCAGATAATCGAGGCTGGTCCTAAGGCTGGTATCTACGTGATGATGAGTTGGGATATGGCAGCAGACTTTGCAGATGCCAGCAGCGCCACACCATTCAATGCCCAGCAGATGTTGGGCAACATGCAGATGTTAGTTCCTGCTGGCAATGGTTTCCAGTTCCGCAATTCAGGTCATGATGAGGTCTTCAACCGCTTCTCATACGTGATGGATAGTACAACTCCAGACATGACGGAGGTTGAAAGCCTTCTGCAAAAGATTGACATCTATGTTGAGACGGCAAAGAAAGCTGCAAAGCCAAGCATCCTGAAGCAAGACTTCGACAGTTTGGAGAAGAATGCTTACGAGCCTGCCATGTCGGAGATAAATGTAACCGTTGGTCTTGATGTACATGACAAACATCCTGTAACTTTCCGTTTCAATTCTGGTGATTACATTCATGGCTTCATTCTCGGCCAGTCAGGTTCTGGTAAGTCCGTACTTCTCAATAATATCATCACTAGCGCCATTCTCAAGTATTCTCCACAGGACCTCATGCTCTACCTTATGGATTTCAAGGGTGTGGAATTCAATGCGTATCGAGGATTAAAGCACACAAAAGCAGTGCTTGTGGATAGCAGTGATCCGCAGATGACACTCGAAGTTCTACGAGAATTATACGAAGAGGACAAGAAAAGAAGAAAGCTGTGGGATAGTGAGAAAGTGAAGAGCATAGACGGGTATAATGCAAAACATCCAGATAACCGACTGCCACAAGTGCTTTTCGTTGCTGACGAGTGTCAGGTTATGTTCAAGGAGTCAACAAAGGGCACAGAACGCATAATCCAACAAGAGATACAGGAGATACTCAATATCATTGCAACCCAGGGACGAAGCCAAGGCATCCACATGCTTCTTGCAACGCAGCAGTTGGACGAGACCGACATCTCTGGTCAGATATTGAAGAACCTCACCGAATGCTTCCTACTGATGAGTGCGCCAAGTGATTCTGACCGTCTTGTTCCAGACAGTAGTGACCTCACCAGCAAGCAGATGACAGGTCTTGCCTGCTATTATCATAAGCGCGAACTTCAGAGCCAGGTGCAGACATTCTACGCACCAGACAAAGAACTGGCAGATGCTATCGAAGCTGCACGACAAAAGGCAAGCGCACTCCCTGGCAACGGTGAACACTACTTCTGCGGTTCTTCATTGTTCTATCTGAAAGATAACATGAGTAAGGTGGAGAATACGGGCATTGACACCCCTGTTGCACTTATTGGTCAGAACATTGGCATCAATGCCGGTGCCACTACTCTTCCACTGCGCAAGGACTTCATGGAGCATATCCTTTTCTGGGGAGCGAACAAGGAAGAGCAGACAACAGGCGTACTCATGAATGCTTTCATCTCGCTCATCATGTCATACAAGCATCGTGGCGTAGATTGCAATTTCCTTGCTATCGACTGCTTGCCAACTACCAATAGTCGATATAAACCAATACTTGCAAATCTTGCAGAACGTGGCATGTGCCGACTCATAGAGCGACAGGCAAGTGGTAACATATTGAAGGAACTGGTCGAGGACATTAAGAACGACTTCACCACTCCAACTGTACTTGCCATCATTGGCAGCGAGCGTTTCATCGAGATAAAGCGCAAAATGCCACTGGCATCAGCAATACAATCTGCAACAACGTCAGACGATGGATTTGAGGATATCGGCTTCGACATGGGCAGTCTTGACTTTGGCGAAGGTTCATCAACAGATGTTGATACAGAAAACATGACCTATCCTCAGGCTCTAATGTATCTTCTGGATGAAGGTCCTATGCACGATATTCATATCCTCTTGCAGATAGACAAACCAAGCAACATCCTCTTTGGCGATGAGTATGATGTGGAGGCAGCCAACAAGTTCCGCCACAAGGTAATTCTGCGTTCAGAGAATAAGTTCCTCAATCCACTTCGATTCTCTCAGGAAATTGACGTGGAATCTCTCAGTGATGAAGAGGAGCATCTGCGTGCATATTATTATCCGGATGGTGATGATCCAGTGCTCTTCACTCCGTATCAGATGCCTGAAGACACATTAAACTTTTAACCCTTAAAACCTTACAAATATATGGCAGACAACAGTATGATGGGTAATGTTACCCAGGTAGAACAGTACGGTAAGAACCTTGACAAGATTCAGCAGCAGATGCGTGAAATCTTCAAAAAGTTGCAACAGCAGACCAAGAGTATCGGCAATGTGTGGAAGGATGACCAATTCAAGAACTTCGAGCAGGAATTCAACCAGACAATTGTGAAGAATATGAACGAGGCAACCATGAAGATGGAACTCATGGCTAAATATGTTGCCAAGATGGTTGAATTCCATCGTCAGGCACAGAACCAGAAGATTTATTAACCTAAATTGCGTATCATTATGGCAATAGATTTCTCTTTTCTCGAGAATGCTGCACCGAAGCAGCAAGAGCCAGAACCAGAAATAAAGGCTCCAACGATGGTAAACGTTGTTTTGCAAGTGGATGCTGACTGTCAGATGTATTGTGATGGTGAACTTATCAATATTCCTCTCAATGCAGGCATGGTTGCAAAGGCACAGATTGCACCTGGCAATCATTTCATTCAGTTCATCAGTCGCAATAACCCCAACCTGAAGGTTGAGAAGGAAATCAATATTCCTATGACAGACCAGAACTACATACTCCGCATCAATGAGTTTAGCGCAATGATGGCACCACCTATGCCTCAGCAACCTCAGATGCAGATGCCTCCACAGAACGCTTACCTCGATCAACTCAACCAGATGGCACAGATGAATCCGCTTGCTGGTATGGGTATGTCGCAGATGCCACCAATGCCAGGTAGTGTACCACCAATGCCTCCTATGCCAAGTAGTAACAATAATAATTAGAATAAAATATGAGTTTTTTTGGTTTTTCCTCAAAGAAGGAAGTTGCAGAAAAAGAGAAACAGGCTCGTGAAGCAGGGAAAGAAGCAGTATTACAGGGACAGCAAACTAATCTATCAAATATAGCAAAGGGTAGTCAGGTTAAATTCTCTGTTCCGTATTTTGATGTGTTCGATCCTCGTTTCCAGAATTTTGCAGTGCCTATTGCAGTGCATGGCATGATTGTGTATGCTGTTGATGACATCAATAAGTTCAACAGCATAAATAAGACTCAAAACGTCAATGATGGTGTCTTTCAGCAGAAGATGAAGGCACAACTGACAAAGTTTGTCAAGAGCGTAATAACCAATGCACCATACGACAATAACATGCAGGTGATGCAGTTGGAACGTAAAATAATCGAACTGGGCGAACTCGTACAACAACTGGTAACACCTAAGATTGAGCAGCTCTTTGGCATTAATGTTCGCAGTATTGATATTGAGGAAATGGTTGTTGATAAATCCAGCCGTGGATACCAAGAACTGAAATCTGTCACTCAGGAGTTTGAACAGCAGAACCTCATGGCTCAGCAACAGGCAAACCTCTCAAACTTCAACCTACAGAATTCGCTCAACCAAGATGCGCTCAAGATGCAGTCAAGTCTAAATCTTGATGCCATGAAGCGTCAGCAGGAAATGCAGTTAGGAGGTCAGGAAGAGATGCAAGCAATGCAACTCGAAAACCAGCGTGAAACCATGCGCATACAGCGTGAGGAAATGCAGCGTGCCGCTCGCCTTCAGACAGAAACGAACTTCCTCGGTGCTCATCAAGCAAACTTGAATGCTCAAGTTGCAAGTGCGAAGAGCATGTTTGCACAGCAGACTCCTCAGATGCCAGGCATGCCTCCAATGCCGGGTATGGGTGGTATGCCACCAATGCCGGGTGCAGTACCTCAGGTACAGTATATGGTAAATGTGAACAATCAGGCAGCAGGTCCTTTTAATTGGAATCAGCTCCAGCAGTTCG
The DNA here is from genome assembly GCA_045643405.1 of Bacteroidaceae bacterium. Taxonomy (GTDB): domain Bacteria; phylum Bacteroidota; class Bacteroidia; order Bacteroidales; family Bacteroidaceae; genus Physcousia. The sequence goes on from JAZUKS010000130.1 coordinate 51,832, forward strand.
TCCAGCAAGGACAGCTCACACAGCAGTCATATGTCTGGAAACAGGGAATGGCACAATGGGATATGGCTGGCAATGTGGCAGAATTACAACCTCTATTTGCCAACAATGGTATGCCACTGATGTAATAATATATTTTTAACCTCATAACTTTAATTAATTATGTTTTCAAAAGAATTAGAAAACCTTATTCAGGCAACCCTTGAGGATGGTATTCTCGAAGAGAATGAAAAGGCTGCACTCGTAAAGCGTGCCCAAGCAGAAGGTGTTGACCTTGCTGAATTGGAAATTTACATCAACAGTTTACTTCAGAAGCGTCAACGTGAACTGAATGAAAAAAAGAATGCAGAATATGCCAAAGCTGAGCAACAGAAGAAAGAGGCAATTGGCAAAGTTTGTCCTAAATGTGGTAAGCAGGTTAAACCTATGACTCTTGTCTGCGAGTGTGGATTTGAATTGATAAAAAAAGACGAGGGGGAATCAGCTGTTGCTAAATTACAAAAGAAAATTGAGAAAATAAACAGTCAAAATGGTATGAATGAGGAAACAAAGCGTCAGCAGATTATGGATGCTGTAAAGATTATGCCAATCCCAAATACAAAAGAGGATATTATGGACTTTCTCGCTATGTCGGCCCCTCAATCACGTATGAAAGGAGGATTTTATGGAACTACATTAGGAAGAATTATAGTCTCAATAGTAGGCACAGTTTTAATACTTGTATTTTTTGGAACGCAAGGTGCACGAGGTATTGATTTCTTAATTTTATTACCGCCTGTGGCAGCTGCCATGTTAGCTCTTAACCTTTGTGTTGGCACAGATATGTTGAAAGATAATAGATTGGCTTCTGCTTGGCGTACAAAGTTTGAACAGGTCATGATGAAAGGTCGCAGTCTTCGTGGCGATGCAGAATTTTCCCAGATGCTTGATTATTATGAGAATCAAGTTAATAAGAAATAAATACTATGATAAGGTGTAACGTGTGGCGGACGAGAAATTGTCGCCCACGTTTTTCACCTTGTCTTCTTGAATAATAGTTTTTACTTACCCACGAACAAATACAGGACTCTTAAAGATATGACTTTTTTCAACGATTCAACTACAGAGCATGAGCAAGATGGCTTCATCTCTTGGTTATGTGGCAACTTTAGTAATAGTAACAATGCGTATTTACAAAGGTTATCAAAGCTGTTTGTTGACTTCTTGATAACTCCGTACGATGAATATCCTTTTGTCTCAAATTATCAGGTTGAATCTGTAGAGCGCCAACGATATAAGATTGATGTTTTACTAACATTGACAACAGAGAATGATGGAAAGTATTATGTGATTATTGAGGATAAAATTGACTCCCAAGAACATGGGAAACAATTAATAAAGTATGTTGAAAGGCTGAAAAAAGAAAAAGAAGTTTCAGGAGAAAGAATCTTTGTCGTCTATTACAAGACGGGACATATTGTTAAGTCCGATGGAGAGCTGTCATACGATAATGACCGTAAAGTTTGGAAGACAGGAACTTTAACTGGAGAATATTACAGAGTGCTTGGCATCAAAAATAGCACACCTGTACCTGTAGGAGTTAACATTATTGATATTGAAAGGCTAAATAATTTCTTTTGTAAGAACAAACAAATCATCAACGATTGCAATAATATCATCGTTAGTGATTATGTCGATTACATAAAAGGCAGATACAATCAGATTAGTTCCAATACCATTTCATCGAAATCACCTGCTTTTTTGTGGGTGAGAGTGTTTGATGAATTTGTGTGTGACATAAAGAATAAGACACGATTCCACAATAGTCTAAGATGCAGGGTCACATCGTTTACTGCTGACGATCCTGAATTACAAATAACATGGTCTGACGGAACTGATGGAGAGTGCTGCAAATATCCAGTAATGTGCATCCATTCAAAAGACTTATGCTCAACTGTGCCTTTTATCCGTTTCCAAAATAAAAAAGGGGCGAATAAAACTGCCAAGAAGTTTGTTAATCCTATTCCAAGTAATGCTGGCGATCAGATTATGAAATATAGATTTCAGTATGGACACTTCAAAAACAATGTGTTGAATAGTATTACTAATCCGCTTTCAATAAACGATATTCATAAGCTATTGGATGAGATTTGCGATAGATATTGTGATGTTGTTAGTGGAAAAGCTAATAAATTCGACCTTATGAAATAAGAAGATATGATTTACGAATATGAAGCCAGTCGTGTGTCGGGCGACGGCAACGCTATCTTCCCAGACGAGATAATCATCGATGACGAAGAAGAGGTAGTGATTCACCGAAAGCCTAAACTCATAGGCAGTAAGGAGACTCAGATTCGCTTTGGAGCCATAGCAAGCATCCAAATAGATAAGCACATTCTCTTTGCAGACATCATCATTGAAACTAAAGGTGGACGGGAAATCGTTGCCCGTGGTTTCACTCGCGATGATGCAGACGAGATAAAGGAACTATTGTCGTTCTGAAACAAACAGTAAATGATGATGCTATTCTTCGGCAATATACACGGACTTTCCGCCTTTCGCAAAGCATTTATTAACACCAAGCGTGAGATGATGCTTTCGATATTGGTGCTATGCGTCTTCACATTTGTATTGTCTTTCGTGTTCTTTCTTGTTGAACACATTGCTCAGCCTGATGTATTTGACTCATACTGGTCTTGTCTGGCGTGGGCAAACACGCGCTACATCGAGGGTGGTGATGGGGTGTTTGAAGGAGGACCGATAACTATTGTAGGTCGCATAATAGCTTTCCTGCTTGGTCTTGTCGGCATCGCCATTGTAGCTATTCCTGCAGGCCTTATTGGCTCGGGATTCATGGATGCCATCGCCGAAGAAAAGCGTTTGCATGAATTGGAGGCTATCCGCTCTCGTCTGAAGAAGGCTTTCCGTCCTCGCCAGTGTCGTTATACTAAGGAACGTACTGAGCCTCGTTATGTATCGGTGGTAGATATTGAGGCAAAGCAACACATCGACCTGAAGGACATTATGGATGCGGTGAACGACGGGGCTAACTATCGTCTTCGCAACCTTGCCACCACGCAGAACGCAAGCGAGCATCCACAGGACAGACTTGTGGTTGAGCATTTCCCTGTTACCGAGGGCGTGCCATACGGATGTAAGATTGACAGACAGTCGAACATTACGATTGTGGGAACCTCAAATGTTCACGAGGCTGGTATCGGCAACTTTGCATACTATGTGGCAGAGTTGGGTGGTTTCAACTATGTGAGCAAGGAGGTAGAGGTGGATGAAGACAATCCTGTCAGCTTCTATGGGGGGCAGAATCCAGGTGGCGAGGCAAGCAACAGCAAGCGTTTCATCGACGATGTGAAGTCGCTGTCTCGTGGCAAGGACAAGTGGGTGATCTTCTTCATCAGCGCAAGCGGTGCTGAGGAACCTGCCTACCCAACGCACTTCCACTTCATCTATGGAGCGAAAAAAGGTGATGAGGGTTATACAGATACTAACCTCACCATCTGTGACGCTCAGCGCTTCGATGCCTTCTATCAGCAACTAACAACCCAGTTGCAGTCAGAATTTGGCTATGAGAGTGACCGCCACCGCTACCATACTGGTGCTGGCAAAAAGAACATCGCCCGCCGCATTGGGGGCGGAACAGACACCAATGCCTTCACCCTCCGCACAGCTTTCAAGGTCACTGTATGGGATGATCGCAACATTGCAATTGCAAAAACTATATCAGAAAACATAAAAAGTGGTCTCGGAATTTGAAGTTTCTCATTCTGTTTACTATATTAAAGGCGTAAATTTCAAAACAGTTTTGAATTATGAATGAGAGTAATTGAAAGGCAGATAACAAGTTCACAGATATTATGACTTTAGAAGAAACAAAGAAATTCCGTTATTGGTTCAAATACACACATACCGATGACAAGATAGTAGAAGGACGCAAGAACATCAAAATATGGTTCAAGGAAGCAAAGGTTACAGACCTGGACACATCATCCGTCACTTGGTAATGCCGTATATAAGGAAACAACTTTAATTCGAATACAGATTAACAACTTAATTAAATTATCAACAATATGGCAAAAAAGAATCCTGAGATTTATGAAGGAAAGCCTATACTTGTGGCCGCCAATAGTGAAAAACTTGCAGAAGCAGTGGAGAAGTTCAAGGCAGACTATCCCGACATCCCTCTTGAATCACCTTATGTAGTGTGTGTGAAGGGTAAGAAGATTAAAACCGAGGCGTTTTATGAGAATCTTTCGATAGGAGTAGTTATCCTGCATACTAATGTGGAAGTTATAGGCACGGATGCTTTCGATGGCTGCTCCAACTTGACAAGCATCGTGATTCCAGACTCAGTGAAAGAGATTGGCTCAAATGCTTTCTATGGTTGTATTTAGAGGCCTCAAAACAACCATAAACAACAAAAAACACATAGAGATAATTATTTGATTATCAATAGATATTAAATTTTAACGCTTTGGACTAGCTATTTGGTGGTTCCCGATTTTCCGCTTACCTTTGCAACGTATTTCTACCGCGGAGAATTTAGGGAGCTTTTATTTTGCTATCCCGTGGACGGAGTTGACAAAGGTTTACAAGCGTTTACCAAGGTTGACTCAATGACCA
>JAZUKS010000131.1:0-46836 GCA_045643405.1 Bacteroidaceae bacterium
GAATGCTGGCTTAGTGAGTTCTTGTGTGAGCTTGGCCTGCCCCTTGTCGTCAAATTCGGCATACACGGTTTGGAGCGTGTCGCCAAAGCCCTCCTTGATTATTTCGCGGAAGATTACGTTGTAGCCCTTGTGGGTCATGCCGGCGGAGGCGTTGAGGGTCAGGGTGAACTTGGAAGCCTTGGGCTTCTGCACGTAGGGCTTGGAGGCGCGCTCTTCCTGCTGCATCAGGTCAGAGGCTTCCGGCAGTTGAGCCTCATCCGTAGCGATGACGTCTTCTACCAGCTCCTTTACCTTTGCTTCCTCCTCTGCCAACACCTGTTCCGTCTGCTCGATGATGTCGGGACGCGCGAAGCTCATCAGCACAATGGCCAAAAGTGGAACGATGTACAGCACTTTCATGCGGGCCAGACGGCTCGACTCCTTGCGGAACATCATGGTGAGGCGTTTCTTCACAGCACTGGCATTTAGGTTGTTGACGATGGGGGCATGATTTACTGTCGAGGCTTTGGCAATGAGCATGTGCTGATAGTCTTCGCCGCTGGTCTCTCCCTCCATAACGGCCTGGTCGGCCTGGTATTCGTGCACGTCGCGCAAGTCGGTGCGGGGCAGATAGGCGAAGGGTAGGAACCAGAGCATGTTGACTGTGATGTCGCACAGTAGCATGTCCCATGAATGTCTCTTGCTAACGTGTGCCAGCTCGTGGTGCAGAATCATGGAACCGTTGTCGCGCAGGTCGGTTGGACTGATGAGTATCCACCGCATCCAGCTGCATGGCATCGTAGCCCTGGCATTGACAATGAGGCGCACATGTCCCGGAATGTCGTCGTGGCTGATGCTGTTGCCTCCGCGTATCAGTCGGCAGAGTGATACGTAGCCCATGGCGTAGCGCACCCATCGGTACAGCATGCCCACGAGGTAGAGAGCTACGAGGGCAATGAACCAGGGCGAGAGAGCAGGACGGTCAGCGACTGCATCCTGTACGTCTGCGGTCGAGCCTTGCTGGTAGTCCGAAGACAGCACGTCCAGTGCATGCGATTCTCCGCTTACGGCCTGCTCTAACTCTTGTATCGCCTCGCTGAACCCGTTGTTGGCCGTCACGTGGCAGAGTGGCAGCACCATGCTTAGGCCGAGGATGGCAAGCAGCACGCCGCGGTTCAAGGCGTGGAATGTCTCCTTGCGCAGGAACAGGCCATAGAGCGAGTAGAGTGAAGTGAGGGCAATGGCCCATTTGATGATGTAGATTGTCATTGTGGTTTTGAGGTTGTGTGGTTTTAAGGTTTTGATGTTATATGGTTATGCGATTGTGGAGGCAGCCTTCGTAGCGACCTTATATCTTAACTTATGAATTGGTCTTCAGTTTTTCAAGGAAGGCCATGAGTTCTTCCTGGCTGACCTTCTCCTCCTGCACCAAGGCCGAAACGACGTTCATGTAGCTGTTGCCAAAATAGCGCGATACGAACGACTGCAGCTTGCCCTTGCCGTAGTTTCGCTGCTCCACGATGGACTGGTAGATATAGCCGCGCCCCTTGGCCTCGTGGGTGAGGTAGCCCTTGCGCTCCAGAATCTGGAACATGGTGCTGATGGTACTGATGTGAGGTTTAGGCTCCGGATACAGCGCCACCACATCTTTCGGAGTACACTGACCAATCTGCCAGATGAACTCCATAACTTCCTCCTCCTTGTAGGTAAGTCTTTCCAATTGCTTCGCTTTTTTGTTTAGTTTATTCATCGTTTAGATATTTAGTTCAATTAAATTTTTAATTCATAGCGCAAAGGTATAAGGTTTTATCTAGATCACCAAAACATTTGCAAAGAATTTAACTAAAAAAATAATTGAATAATGGTTTTGGAACTTTTGCATGTATAGAAATTTGTATATCATCCTAATGACGTTTGCTGCAAAAGCAGAGCGACAGTGTTAGTGTTTACAACAAATCACTTATGGTCGCCTTTCAACAAAAAGCTCGCAAAACGACAGGAATAGTCATGATATCTTCCATGTAACTTGCAATTTCATAGCTAATATTTTTGTTGTGTGACAACTTTTCTGTAATTTTGCCTGAAATTGTAGATAATTTAGGAATTAGGAATTGGGAATTTTTCTTTTTAATCCATTGAACCATGAACTATGAACTATGAATTATGAACTAAAATTATGGTACTGAACTATATTTGGATTGCATTCTTCCTCATTGCCTTTGTCATTGCATTGGTACGACTCGTTTTCTGCGGTGACATGGAGGTTTTTCCTGGCATTATGGATTCCACCTTCTCGTCGGCCAAGACGGCGTTTGAGATTTCCCTTGGTCTTACGGGTGTGCTCTCCCTGTGGATGGGCATCATGAAGATAGGCGAGAAGGGCGGACTTGTCAATGCCATTGCCCGATGGTTGAGTCCTCTCTTTGTACGCCTCTTTCCTGAGATTCCCAAGGGGCATCCAGTCTTTGGACACATCTTCATGAACATCAGCGCCAACATGCTCGGCTTGGACAATGCAGCTACTCCTTTGGGACTGAAAGCCATGGAAGGTCTGCAAGAGTTGAACAAGGAAAAGGAGAAGGCATCCAACTCCATGATTATGTTCCTGGTGCTGAACACGAGCGGTCTGACCATCATTCCAGTCAGCATTCTCGTCTATCGTGCTCAGATGGGGGCGTCACAACCCACCGACGTGTTCATACCCATCCTCATAGCAACACTGGCAGCCACCATTGCCGGTATCATCATCACAAGCATTTACCAGCGCATCAATCTCCTGAATCTGCCTATCATGCTATTGATGGGCGGTATGTGTCTGCTTGTTTCGGGTGTTATCTGGCTTTCTACCGTCATTGATCGTGAGACAATGAATATGGGCAGTACGCAGGTAGCCAACATCCTGCTATTCCTCATCATCTGCGGTTTCATCCTGGCGGGAGTACGAAAGAAGGTCAACGTATATGATGCCTTTGTCGAAGGAGCAAAGGGAGGCTTTGAAACTGCCATTCGCATCATTCCGTATCTGGTGGCCATCCTTGTAGGTATTGGCGTATTCCGTGCTTCGGGAGCCATGGACGTATTGGTCGACGGCATCCGTTGGCTGATGGGTGCCATAGGCATCAATAACGACTTTGTAGAAGCGTTGCCCACAGCCCTGATGAAGCCTCTTAGTGGTAGTGGTGCTCGTGGCATGATGGTCGACACGATGTCCACCTATGGTGCGGACTCCTTTGTAGGTCGCCTCTCTTGCATCTTCCAGGGCGCCACCGACACCACCTTCTACATCCTTGCCGTTTATTTCGGTTCGGTGGGCATTCGCCACACACGCCATGCTGTGTCAGCAGGTCTGCTTGCTGATGTAGCTGGCATATTGGCTGCCATTGGGGTGGCTTATGCGTTCTTTGGGTAACCCCTAAGGGGGACAACTGTCAACTGTCTATGTTCAACAGACAACAGAAAAAAAATCCTTTCGTGAGGAAAGTCAACATAAAGTATTTACCAGTCTAAAAAAGAATTGAGAAGTTTTCATAATGAATACAGATAATCAAAATAGTCAGCAGTCGAATGTATCTACTCCCCTCCCTAACGAAGTGGCAAGGGAGGGGCAGGGGGGTGGGTCCTCTTCCTCCTCAATGAAATCCTTGGCTAAGGATACTGCCATTTATGGTTTGAGCAGTATCGTGGGCAGATTCCTCAACTACCTGCTTGTTCCCCTCTACACCAATGTCATTTCGGCAGAGAGTGGCGGATATGGTGCCGTTACCAACCTCTACGCTTATGTGGCGCTCATCCTTGCCATCCTTACCTTCGGCATGGAGACCACCTTCTTCCGTTTTGCCAATAAGGAAGACGAGAAGTCCGATACCGTATTCTCTACTTCGATGCTGATGGTGGGCGGTCTCTCAGTCCTCTTCTTTGTCTTGGTGGCCATCTTTATCGGTCCCATTGGCGAGGCTTTGCGTTATCCCGACCATCATGCGTACATCTTACTGATGGCAGGCTGTGTGGCACAGGACGGCATTCAGGCCATCCCCTTCTGCCACTTGCGATTCCAGCGCCGACCCATGAAGTTCATGACACTCAAGATGATGTTCATCTGCCTGAATATCGGCTTGAACCTCATCTGGTTCCTCTGGCTCAAAGAGTCGGACGTTTACTACGTGTTCTTCCTCAACCTTATCTGTACCAGCATCATCAGTTTGATGTTTGTGCCCGACTTGCTCCGCATACATTGGAAGTTCGATTTCAAGTTGCTTCGACGCATGTTCTCATACTCATGGCCCATACTGATATTGAGTACCGCAGCCATCCTCAACCAGGCTTTCGACAAGATGGTGTTTCCGATGGTCTACGACGGGGCAGATGCCAAGCAACAACTGGGCATCTATGGTGCTTGTGTCAAGATTGCCATGATCATGGCCATGATTACGCAGGCCTTCCGCTATGCCTACGAACCATTGGTGTTCAGCATTGCCAAGAACAAGGACAGCAAGCAGACTTATGCCTTGGGCATGAAGTACTTCCTCATCTTCACCCTACTTGCCTTCCTGTGCGTAATGGGTTACATGGATGTATTGAAGCATGTCATCGGTCCCGACTATCGTGAGGGACTGCGTGTAGTGCCCATCGTCATGGCGGCCGAGATTATGATGGGCATCTCCATGAACCTCTCGTTCTGGTACAAACTCATCGACAAGACCATCTATGGTGCATGGCTGGCTCTTGTGGGATGTGCCGTATTGGTGCTGGTCAACATCATCTTTGTGCCCCAATATGGTTATATGGCCTGTGCCTGGGGTGGCGTAGCAGGCTATGGCACCACCATGTTGCTCAGCTATTTCATTGGTCAGCAAAAGAATCCCATCCAGTATCCCATGCTCAGCATGGGCGTATACGTGCTCATCACAGCCATCTTCTTTACCATCATGCAGATTCTGCCCGAAACGTGGCCCACATGGAGTCGTCTTGGCATCAACACATTGCTCATCATTGCCTTCATTGGCCATATCATCTATCACGATCTGCCACTCAACTCGTTACCCGTAGTGGGAAAGTACTTCAGAAGATAAGAAGGCAAGAAGTAAAGCAGACCGCCATCATAGATATTTTGATTATATCTAAAAGCACTTTGTGGAGCAAATTGTATATCGCTCCCAAAAAATTTTGCTTATTCTCTCACTTATTCGTATCTTTGCAGAGCAGATTTTGATCATAAAGAAAACTATGAGCAACGAATTGAAAAACCAACTTCAAGATAAAATCGACAACCTGAACAAGCCAAAGGGTTCGTTGGGCAGGTTGGAGTCGCTGGCCTTGCAGATCGGCCTCATCCAACAGACACTCTCTCCGCGTTTGCAACACCCTTGCCACATCCTCTTTGGTAGCGACCACGGCATTGAGCGCGAAGGCGTTTCCTTCTCTCCTCGCGAGGTGACCTGGCAACAGATGATCAACTACGGCAAGGGCGGAGGAGGCGTCAACATGTTCTGTCGTCAGCACGGTTTCAAGTTGCTGGTTGTGGATGCCGGAGTGGATTATGACTTCGACCCGAAAGAGCATGACCACATCATTCCGCGCAAGATAGCCTACGGCACGCGCAACTTCCTGCACGAGTCGGCCATGACAATGGACGAGTGGGAACGAGCCCTCGCCATCGGTGCCGAGATGGTAGACAAGTGCCACGATGAAGGATGCAACATTATCAGTTTCGGTGAGATGGGCATCGCCAATACCTCGCCTTCGAGCGTACTGATGCACCTCTTCCTTGACATCCCCCTCGAGAAGTGCGTGGGAGCAGGTAGCGGACTACCCGCCGAAGGTGTACGCCATAAATACGAGGTACTGAAACAAAGCGTGGAGAACTTCCGTTCGACCAAGGGTACCGACGTTACGGTTGAAGAGACAGCCTCCTATTTCATGGGTTACGAGATGGCATGTGCCACGGGAGCCATGCTTCGTGCAACAGAACACAGGATGGTTGTCTTGGTGGATGGTTTCATCATGACAGCGTGTATGCTGACAGCGATAAAGATGCGCCCCGAAGTGATGGAGTGTGCCGTGTTTGGACACTGTGGCGACGAGGGCGGTCACAAACTGATGCTCGATGCTATGGGAGCAGCCCCCTTGTTGCATCTGGGACTCAGACTGGGTGAGGGAACGGGTGCTATCTGTGCCTACCCCATCGTGCAGTCGGCCGTGAACATGATTAACGAAATGGATAACTTTGCTCATGCCGAAATTACCAAATACTTTTAATCGTATCTTTGCCTCCATCATCTTCTTCACCCGCCTGCCTTTATGGCGCGTGTGCAGTCCCGACAAGAAGAGTTATGAGCGCGTAGTGCCTTTCTGGCCCTTGGTGGGATGGGTGACGGGCATCGTGATGGTAGCGGTGTTCTGCCTATGCTCCCTGGAACTGCCCCTGGGCATCAGCGTAGCCTTGACATTGGTGGCACGCCTGCTGTTGACGGGAGGTCTGCACGAGGATGGTTTTGCTGATTTCTGCGACGGCTTTGGCGGTGGAACAAGCAAGGAGCGAACCCTCGAAATCATGAAGGATTCGCATATCGGAACTTACGGAGTACTGGGTTTGGTACTCTATTACCTCATACTGTGGCAAACGCTGACCGCCCTGCTTGCCACGGGCATCACGCCTTGGGTCATGGTTGTGGTAGACGCTTTCTGCAAGTATCTGTCAAGCACCATCATCTACTTTCTGCCTTATGCCCGAAAGGAGAGTGATGCCAAGTCGCGCATCGTCTACACAAAAACCTCGATGCCCGAGAAGGTGATGAGTCTCCTATTGGGATTCTTCCCCTTTATTGCGGTGGTACTGACTGCCATTTGCGTGGCTCCCGCCTCGTTCAACTGGCATTTCTCCTCTCCATCTGTGTGGTTGATACCTATGCTGGTGCCCGCCTTGCTTTGCGCCTTGCTGTTCAGGTTGATGCGCCGTCGCATTGAGGGCTATACCGGCGATTGTTGCGGTGCCACTTTCATCCTTACCGAACTATGTGCGTATATCTGTTTGGTAGGGGTACATTTTTGAAGAGAGAGAGAGAGAAGCCCCCTCCTTTTTTCATCATCACTTTAGGGTTATTTTCTGTACTATCTGTCCCGCATCGGCAATGGTGAGGGTGAGGGTATGTTGCTTGCGTGCCTTGTCAAGAGGCAGGGTGAGGACGAACTCTTTGCGGTTTTCCAGCACCTGAATCTTCCACTCCATGCTCCATTCCTTGAAGATGTTCTCGCACACAACGGGGGTGCATCCGTCCACGCTGACCTTGATGCGGTTGCTCTTGTTGGTGGCAACGGGCCACATGGGCAATACCGAGAGACAGATGCTGACGGAGTCGGCCGATGAAGAGAGTGCCTGCGCAGGAATGTCGATGTCGAGAGAACCCTCTGCCTTCTCGTTGAGAGGCTGTCCCATCTGCAAGGCAATCCAATCCGTTCCTATGCCTTCCAAGAGTCGGAAATGCTCTGTCCTTGCCACCTTGTCTGCCAACGACGCGAGGTCTATCTTGTAGGCAAACTCGGGATGAATCTGTTCTGCAGGCAAACGGAAAAAGTCAGTAGGCTCGTCTACCAGTTTGGGCATTTCCTGATACTTTGCCACAAAGCCGGGAGGCACCTGCGAAATCATCTGATTCCACTTGCCGTCCAACTGACTATTGTAGCGGATCAGCAGTTGCTGTATTTCGATGTGAGCCTTGCGACACTCGCGGGCATAGAGGACATTACCGGTTTCGTGATTGGCCTGGGCATACAGGTACTTGCGGTTGATCTGATAGGCAGACAACACCGAGTAACCCAGCATCTCGAAGAGGGCGGGACGCAGTTCCTTGGCAACGGCACTCTCGATGAAGTTGTAGGCCTGGCAGATGTTTTGATAATCAACGAGGCGCTTCTGTGCCGTACCGGTCTGGAACGAGAAGTCCGTATCGTGCAGTCGTTCGTTCTCTGCATTGTCCCATTCTATCTCGTAGCCCATGAACTCCGGTTTGCGGTCCCATGCCAAACGGTAGTAGTTGTCAAGGATGTACTGGAAGTCCTTTTCATACTCCGACCCGAAAACCTTTGCTAGCCATTGTGCCTGATAGGTATTGGCATTGTCGTAACTGAATGCCTTGAAGTTGTACGCCATGTCGAAGAACATCTGCGTCTCCACCTCCATCGGTTTGATGTCGCCCACGTTGAGCAACCAGTAACGGTCGGCTCCTGCCTCGTAGGCCTTGAGCAGTTCCTCGTACATCAGCATGGGGGCGGTGGTAGGAATCCACAGGTTGTCGTGTGGCGTGCCCAGATAACTGAGGTGGTAGTACACACCGCTTCGCCCGCCACGCTTCTGCTCGTCGACGTTGCTGACGCGCTTCATGTAACCGTAGTTGTCGTCGGGCCAAACCAGCGTGATGTCGTCGGGCACACGGAGTCCGGCATCGTAGATGTCGAGCGTCTCCTTGTAGGGAACGAATATCTGCGGTATGTTGCTTGCCTTCTGCGTCTTATACTTCTCGAGGATGGCACGCTGGTCGGCAAATACCTTCTCGAGTGTACGGGCACGGTCGTGATTGTCCGAACTGCCCTTCATGGCCTCATCGTGCAAGCCTCGCATGCCGGTAGTGTAGATATTGCTGTACGATGCCGTTTCGCGAAGACGGTTGTCAAACTTCTCCAATATCCTGTCGCGGTTCGTTTCGTAGTTCCACTCTCCGTCACGTTCCTTGTCCCATTCCGAGGGTGAGGCGTTGTTGACAAGCATGGGTTCGCAATGACTGGTGGTAATCATGATGCCCCATTCGTCGGCTCTCTTCTGACTCTCGGGATGACTATAAAAGGCACCCGTGCAGGTATGCATGGCAGGAGCCAGCATATTGCCCTTCAGACGCAGAATCAGTTCGCACACCTTGTCGTAGGTCTTGGGACCGATGTCGCCCAGATCCTTCTCGAAGTTGAGCGACGACCAGGTCTTCAATCCCCAGTCTTCGTCGTTGATGAAGATGCCACGGTACTTGACGGTGGGCGACTGACTGACGTAGTTCTCCACGTAGTCGTTGACCATCCCGACGTGCATCTTGACGCTTTCCGTCCGACTGGCATCACCGCTTTTGAGGACCGCCTCCTGCATCACCTTGCGGGTAGGCTGGGGAGTGACGTCGGCAAACCAGTACCAAGGACTCACGCCTATCTGCTCGCTGATGTGCAACACGCCGTATGCCAGTCCGCGGGCATCCGATCCCGTAACGCTGAGGGTGCTACCCTTGGTGTCGATGGCAAAGCGCTCCCATGTGCCACGCAGCTCCTTGTGCATACCTGTGCATTGCGTGGTTGCCAGCACGATGTTTTCGCCCTTTGCGGTATGGGTGCTGACGGCAGGCTTGACGCCCGAAACACGTTCGATATCTTCAGCCAACACCTCGGCCATCTTCTTGACCAATGCTTTATCCTTGGGACTATACACGATTGTTGCCTTGGTGAGGTCGATGGCGTGTAGCATCGACGTACACGCCATGAGGCATAAAGATAGTGCGATTCGCTTCATTTCGGTTAGTTGGTTTGTTGTTATTATGAAGGCAAATTTAAGAATTATTCATGAGATAAACAAGCGCAACCATGCTGGTATTCATCAAAAGAAGCAAAAACGGGCAAAACGAACAAAAAAAGTAGGCATGACGCAGGTATGTTCGTAGATTGTCCGCTGAATTGATGAAGAAACCATGGTGCCATTCACTTTGTGCCATTGGCGAAGTGACCGTCCCCATTCTGCCCGGTTCTTCCGAGGAGTTTGTACTTAAAGTCCAATCAAACTCCAATCAAAGTCCAATTAAAGTCCAATGTTTCTTGGAAAATATTGTAGTTTCATTGTGATTTAATTGGGATTTGATTGATAGCAGAGCAGAAGCACCTCAAAGGAAGATGACAGGGAGTGAAAAGTGAAAAGTGAAAAACGAAAAGTGAAAAACGAATAATGAATAAAGAAAAGTACTTCGTGTTCTTCGTGCCTTCGTGTGACAATGTGACGAGTGTGACAAGTGTGACAAACATAACACACTGATAATAAGAGAGCAATGCATTTCCGTCACACTGTCACATCGTTTTTTTTTATAAAACAAAAGCCCCTTCCGTCGAGGGAAGGGGCTGAGACCGTAGACTGTAGTCTGATGATTTATCGTCTGTCTTTTACCTTCTGACCATAGTAATATACGTCGAAGGAATCGTGAGCATAACCATCGGCATCAACCTTGAAGGTGTTGGCATTGGCACCAGGAATCTTCTCGTTGTTGTAGTACACGTTGAAGGAATCCTTGCTATAACCGTAACCCAAGAGCTTGAAGGTTGAACCATGGGCATCCCTGATCTTCTTGCCATAGTAGTATACGTTGAAGGCATCCTTGCTGTAACCCTCACCAATGAGTTTGAATGAGGAACCTGTGGCACCCTGAATCTTCTCGCCGAAATAGTACACGTTGAAAGCATCACGACCGTAACCATCGCCCAGATCCTTGAAAGAAGAATGGCTGGCATCCGACAATCTGCGACCATCGAAATATACTTCACGATTGGTGATCATATAACCGGGAATGGGACGGCGGTTGTCATAATAGTCATTGCCGTAACCAGGACGGTTGTCGTGGATGGGCTGTGTGGGCTGTACTGCTGCTCCATGACCATGACCGGCACTTGGAACGGTGGCAACAGGTTGCAAACCGTGCTGGGGATTGCCGTGAAGACGGAAGGTCAGAGGATCTACAAAACGGAGAATCTGTCCGTCGAGGTACACATTGTTGCGGTCCTTGGCGTATCCGTAACCCAGGATCTGGAAGGAACGAACATCGGCATGTGGAATCACTCTGCCATCAAAATATGCTCTGTCGCCCTTAACGGCATACATAGACTGATATCTCTGAGCACTAATAGTGGTTGTGAAGGACAGGAACAGAACTGCCATCATCATCTTGCGTAGAACATTCTTCATATTTTTTATAGTTTTGGGATTATTGTTTTGTTAATCTGATGCAAAGATAGGCACATTATATCAAACCTGCAAGAGAAGAACCCTATTCCGTGATAGGAAATTCCCCACTTTGGTGTATTTCACCCTATTTTATCTTCACCTTGATGCCCGAAACCATCAAATACACCTCGTCTGCCTTGGAGGCCACGTACTGGTTGAACCAGCCAAGAAGGTCGGTAAACTTGCGCTGTACGGCATTGGCACTCACTCCGCCCAACCCAATCTCGTTGGTAACGAAGATAAAGGTGGCATCCTGGGATGTAAAACGGTCGAACTCAGCGCAAAGTGAGGACAGACAAGCCTCAACGCCTTCCGCCTCCTTGACAGCATGGGTATCTGTCCCCTCGTTGGTAGCATGACTATCTTCGGCGTCTTTTGGCAACTGGAAGTAGAAGTTCGTTGCCCACAACGTACAGCAATCTATGAGCACTACCCTACCCTCCACGTCATGGCGACTGAGGTGCATCTCTTCCTCGATGTTTGTCCATTCTGCACCGCGACGTTCCTGATGCTTGCGCACACGCTCGCGAAACTCATCATCCCAGATGTGAGCCGTTGCCATATAAACCGGATTGGGAGACAACGAAAGAGCCAAACGCTCTGCCTCCGTACTCTTTCCCGAGCGCTGACCGCCCGTTATCATGATTATCTTTTTCATCTATCACTCTAAACTATCAACCCTAAACTCTAAACCATCAACTCTAAACTTTAAACCATCAACTCTAAACTTTAAAACTGACTCTAAACCCTAAACCATCAACTCTAAACTCTCATTCTCCGCCCAATACCAATGCGTATAGCCAGCAATCACGTTCTTGTATTTATAAATAGGAGTGTCTACCTCCTTGCCCATGGCAGAACGTTGGATGCGTAGCACCTCAACGCTATCGGGCAACTCACACGCCTTGATGCTGGAATAATGGAACTCATGCCCCTTGACGGTGCGTCCCTCCCACTCCATCTGACGATAGCCAAGGTGCAGACGAGCACCCTCCATCGTGGCTTCAAGAGGCAATACGTCGCACATAGGCATACCATCAATATGGCGACACAGATACATGAATCCGCCACACTCGGCAAAGATGCGTCCACCAGCCTCGGCAAAGCACTTGATGGCGCGACGCATAGCGACATTGGCCGACAAGGCTTCGGCAAAGAGTTCGGGATACCCGCCAGGCAAGTAAAGGCAAGATGCCACTGCCTGCTCCTCGGCAATAGCGAAAGGCGTGGACGAAACCGTTGTGGTGAGTTCATGAGTGAGACGCTCAACCGCCTCGGGCGTATCATGCAAAGGCGAGAAGAACTCCACCTCGCCCATCTCTGCCAAACGGTCGATGTTGGCACGATAGGTAAAGTTGAAAGCCTCATCACGGGCAATCAGTATCTTCATAAGGCAAGAATTTTATCTATTTCAACATGCGCCTCCACCTCTTCGCAAGCCAGCGAAATGAAACGCTCCATCTGCTCTCGTTCCGAAATGGTCAGACCCAGATGCCGACCGGGTATGGTCAGGTCTGCATGGCGCTTCATATAACCAAAGCACTCCACGCCGGCATCCTGGCACGCCTCTTTCAGAAACAGGTAATGGCTCTCGGACGAAACCATATTGAACACGACACCTGCCAGGCGAACCTGCGGATGAAAGGTCTTGAAACCATGGATGAGCGGTGCTACGCTATAAGCAGTAGACTTGGCGTTGACAAGCAGAACAACAGGAATGCCGAGCAACATGGCCATCTCAGCGCTACTGCCCTTCATCTTGCTGTATCCATCAAAAAGTCCCATCACACCCTCCACAACACGCACGTCGGCATCTGCTCCATAACGGGCATAGATTTGCTGAATATGCTGAGGCGACGACATGAACGAGTCGAGGTTGACCGACTCGTTTCCGCTGGCCAGATGATGAAACATAGTATCGATATAATCGGGACCGCACTTATAGGGTTGCACCCTCAAGCCTTTATGGCACAAGGCACGCAACAGTCCCATCGTGAATGTTGTCTTTCCGCAATTGGATGACGAGGCGGAAATCAACACGCTACACTTCGCCTCATCGCGGATATCGCCCTCAACCGAAGCAGGAGAAGCCATGTTTAAAGTATCTGTTTTTTGCATAAGAACTCACATTTTATTTCCTTTTCAGCAAAACCCATAATGCAACGGGAGCACCAATGAGGGCCGTGACCGAGTTGATGGGCAAGGCACCCTCGAAACCCGGAAGACGGGCTATGAGGTTGCAGACAAGCGCCAACGAGGCTCCGCCAAAGATGGTTGCCGGAATGAGGATGCGGTGGTCGGACGTGCGGAAGAGTCCGCGACAAATGTGCGGAACCGCCAATCCCAGGAACATGATGGGACCGCAATAGGCAGTAACCACCGCCACCAGAATGCCTGCCGACGTGATGATCATCAAACGAGCACGACGTATGTTCAGACCCAGGTTGGTGGCATAGCGTTCGCCCATCAACAACATATTGAGCGGTTTGACGAGCAGGCAGGTCAAAGGGAGCAGAACTGCCATAATGCCACAGAACACATACACCTGACCACCCGTGACACGGGCAAACGAACCCAGTCCCCAAATGACATAGGCACGGATGTCTTCCTCGGACGAGAAATACTTCAACACACCGATAATAGCGCTGGCAATATAACCAATCATCACACCGGCAATGAGAAGCGTGACATTGCTCTCTACCTTGCGCGATAGGTAGACAATAAGCGCCATCACAGCCAAAGAACCCATGATGGACGACAAGGTAAGAGCCGTATTTCCCATCACGCCAAACTGTGTCATGATGCCTCCTCCCAACGTACCGCTCAACAATACGACAAAGGCAACTCCCAGACTCGCAGCCGAGGAGATGCCCAACACCGAGGGACCTGCCAACGGATTGCGGAACACGGTCTGCATCTCCAGTCCTGCCACGGCAAGACCGGCTCCGCACGCCATAGCCGTAATGGTTTGTGGCACACGCGTCATCATCACTATATTGGTCCACACCTCACTATCGCTACCCTTCCCAAAGAGAATGGCAAAGACATCGGACGTAGGAATCTGTACTGAACCCAACGTAAGGTTCAGCAACATGAATAGCGGAATGCTCAGGATGAGCAATATCATTATCAAACTTCGGCGCATATTTTTTTATTAAGAAGTTATGAAGACAGTAGTTAATCATCAATCGTCAATCATCAATCATCAACCATCAATCATCAATCATCAACCATCAATCATCAACCATCAATCATCAACCATCAATCATCAACCATCAATCATCAACCATCAATCATCAATCATCAACCATCAACCATCAACCATCAATCATCAACCATCAATCATCAATCATCAATCATCAATCGTCAATCATCAATCGTCAATCATCAAACATCAACCATCAATCATCAATCGTCAACCATCAATCGTCAATCATCAACCATCAATCATCAACCATCAACCATCAATCATCAACCATCAATCATCAATCGTCAATCATCAACCATCAATCATCAATCGTCAACCATCAATCGTCAATCGTCTTTATGTTGCTCCGTGACGGAGAGGGTCTTCTAATATTTCAACCATCAACTCCCTATCCGGGAAGGCAGTTCTGCAATGGCAAAGGCAAAGGCGCTGTATCTCATCAAAGAATGAGGCAGGCATGTAGTTCCATAGTTCGCGAGCCATCGTGATGCGGTCGATGTGAGCCAAGCAGGCAGACTGCTCCTCGCCCACGAAGATGCGCTTGACCACCTCTTTCAGGAAATCCTTGTTCATCTGCACCTTATGAGAGTGAGTGTCGAGATGCCCCTCTGCCAGTTTGACGGCCTTGCCGATCATAATGCCGACAACGACTCGTTCAAACCCCAAACGGTAAGCTGTCTTCAACGACTCTCCCACAAAATTGCCATAGTGTATGCAACGGATTTCACGACCGTCCTCGCTTGCCGTCTTGCTCTTCAACAACACTTCGGCAGACTTTCCGCCAACCAATCCCACTTCCTGGCAACCAATGGCACGAGCCACCTCCAGTTCGCGCGAGATGCTTTGTATGAAGGCCTCGTTGCTCAAAGGCGACACGATGCCCGAAGTGCCGATGATGCTGATGCCACCCACTACGCCCACCTTGGCGTTGAAGGTACGCTTGGCCAGTTCCTCGCCACCCTCAACCGAAATCGTAACCGCACAACCGCGGTCGGTAAGCATACGAATCTCACGACTGATCATTTCGCGAGGCGTTGCATTAATGGCAGGTCCCCCTACCGGAATGCCTAAACCGGGAAGCGTCACCACACCGACTCCCTCGCCTTGCAGGAACTCGATGTCGCCACTCTCGTTCAACCGGATCTTTGCCGTGATGCGACAGCCCCGCGTCACGTCGGGGTCATCGCTGAAATCCTTGATGACGGTTGCCCAGGCACCGCCTTCGGCATCCGTTCCCGATGCCTCGACCGGGATGCTCATCACCTCGTCATCGGGCAAGGCAAAGGAGACCTCCTCGGGGTGGTCGTCATAGAGCAATGCCTGCAAGGCTGCCTTGACGGCACCCGTGGCGCAAGCACCGGTAGTGAACCCCGTCTTTAACGGAAAGAAATCGGGCAAGAGATGCTCGATGGCACGTCGAAGACCATGGCGACCTTCTACATAGATCCAGCGTTCGGGCAACTGCGGATGACGCACCACATAGACACGCATTCCCAATTGCAGGGCTGCGTCCACCTTGGCGTCAAAACCACCATTATCGCCACTCTCCTTAGTGATGAGCGCATCGCAACCTATCTGCTCCATCAAGGCTTTCTCCTCTTCCATCGTAGGCAACACCTTGGTGTGGCAGATGTCCGTATTATAATAGATCAGTCGGTCAACCGGGAAACCTACACGCTCGGCCAGTTCACGACTCTCCTGACGGTCGAGTACACGAAACACGGTAGGGTATTGTGCCCAGTAAGACCGAAGCGTGGCAATGGTGTTGGCACCCGACAAAGCCAAGAGCAAACGAGGCGGATTGACCGACAAACGTTGCATGGCATCGGCATAGTCGTCACAATAGATAACGCCCTCCTTGACCTCGCCAAAGTGGCGCTGTAAGCGGATGACGGGCAGTCCCACGCTGTCAATGGTTTGGTGCAGAACCAGTGCAAAAGGGTGCGAAGCATCCACGATGCAACGTATGCCTTTCTCGTTGCAAAAGCGACGCATCTGCTCGGCATCCATGGCTCCCACAAGACGAGTGCCGTGAAGCATGGACACTTGTTGCAGACTGCTCTTGGTAGAGTAGTAATAAGGTTTGCCAGCCTGTTCGCACACATCGACGGCCAACCTGCCTTCTGTTGTTCCTCCAAATACTAACACTTTCCTTCTCTGAACAAATGGGTGAATTTTTCATCGTACAACTTGCTCAATCCTTCACGGTTGTCAATGGATTCACCAACCACAATCATCGTGGTAAGCGTGAGTTTGTTGTCGCTCATTATCTTTGCCAGGTCACGCAACTGTCCACGATAGATGCGCTGGTCCTTCCACGTAAGTTTATAGCACGCAGCTACTGGCGTTTCGGGGGGATAGCCACCTGCCAGCAGTTCGTCCTGCACTTGTTGTGCCAGCGAGGCAGAGAGGAAGATGCACATCGTGCTTTGGTGCGATGCCAGCAAATGCAACTTCTCCTTGTCGGGCATGGGAGTGCGTCCCTCACCACGGGTAAGGATGATGGTCTGGCAACGTTCGGGTATGGTAAACTGACTGCGCAACTCAGCAGCCGCGGCTAGGAAACTACTGATGCCGGGCGTGATGTGATAATCCATCTCGTACTGGTCAAAGAATGCCATCTGCTCCTGAATAGCACCATAGATGCACGGATCGCCGGTGTGCAGTCTGACCACCAACTTACCTTTGTCATAGAACTCCTTCATCAGCGCAAACTGCTCCTCCAGACTCATATTGGCAGAACTGCGTACGGTGGCTCCTTTTTTGGCACAGAATGTCAGTTCGCGAGGCACCAGACTGCCGGCATAAAGAATGAGGTCGGCCTCTTCAAGAAATCTGCGACCGCGCACACTTACCAGGTCGGGGTCGCCAGGACCGGCTCCTACAATCTCGATATGCCCCTTGCGCACAACCGTCTTGTCCATGGCCAAGGCATAGGTGTAATGGCAGATCTTTCCGTCCTGCTCAATCTTGCCCTTCTGTTTCTCAACCACCAATATGGAGTGCTTGTCGTGTGCCTTGGCCGACGACTCTGCCACTCCGTAGCATCCCGTCACCTCGAATACGCGTTGACTGGGATTGGGTATCTTTATCTTGGATAATTCCTCGGCAGAATAGATGTGCAACCGTGCCTGTGGCAACATTCTGCACAACTCGGCCAACAAGGGTTCGTCCTTCTTCAATTCTATGCTGTTGACCGTAGCGATTGACTGTGGTGAGTAACCGCTCTGCTCAATCTCCCGGATGAGTTGCGGGGCAATATCCGTTGTGGCCATCTTCTGGCATCCAACGCCCAGATGCAGACAGGCAGGGAAGTACTGCAAGGTGGGAATGCCTAACGATGGATGTTGCTGAGGCGACACCATGATAAGCAGTTCAAAAGCATTCTCGTTCTTGTTGTGGAAATAGCGGAAGTCGCCAAACGAACGGAACACCCTGACGTGAGCAGGAGCAGAAGCCTCCAAGTACTTTGTACCGTCATCCTCGCTCTCCAAGACAAGTGCCGTGGGACGTCCGTTCACAAAAGTGGCAATAGCCTTGTTCATGGCCGTTCTGCCCAACTTTGACACCGCCCATCCATATTCCTTGTGCAGGATGTCGAGTGCCCAGAGTCCGTTATTGTCGCTTTGCGTGGTGATAACCGCCTCTGCTCCCAGCACGCTGGCCAGATGGCGTGCCAACTCGTTGGCTCCGCCTACGTGACCGCTCAAAACGGGAATGACGTACTTGCCGGTTGAGTCAACACACAGCACGGCAGGGTCGGTATACTTATCGTGGATAAGGTCTTGTATGCGACGCACACAAATGCCCAAGGCACCAATAAAGATGATGGCCTCGTGCGACTCGTCGGTATAGATGGGCAACGAGGATAGTTCTTGCTCTATGATTGATGCTAACTTCTTTCCGGCATCATTTATGGTTTCTATTCGTAACATCCTTTTTGAGAGTTTAGAGTTGAGAGATTAGAGTTGAGAGTCAGTTGAGGGGTGAGAGATTAGAGTCAGTTGAGGGGTGAGAGTTTAGAGATTAGAGATTAGAGTTCAGAGTTGAAAGTCTGTTGAAAGTTGAATGACTAAGGGTGAATGTCTAAGGGTGAATGATTAGAGATTAAGAACGAGAGGTTCATTCGGCTTTCATGCAATAGATGGGATTATGCTCATCCACGGCAATGCGTATGGATTGTACCAGTTTCATGCCCACCGCCTCAACGCTCTCAACGAAGCATTGCCGACTCTCCTCGCTTACCGAATTGAAGACGATGCATGAACCGGGCACCATCACTTCGGACAAGCGTGCCACCATCTCCTTGAGACGTCCGCCATGTCCGCCAATAAAGACGGCATCCGAACGCTCGTAACCAGAGAGGTCGAGTGACAGGAAGTCGCCTATGACGGAAACGATGCCTGGTGTGCCGAAACGACGACTGTTTTCATTCATCAATGCCTCACCCTGCTCACGCACTTCAAAAGCCGTGACATGCAAATGGGGGAATTGCAGTTTGGCTTCTATACTGACGCTTCCCGTACAAAAACCGACATCCCACATCGAGCGTTTCTGATGCAGATCGAGCATAGAGAGCGACAGCAATCGCACAGGCATCTTGGTAATCATCTTGGCACGTCCGTCAAGCAGGGCAAACTGACTTTCAGGGATGCCAAACGCCTTGGCACGAATGCTCTTCCGCTGAAGTATCATACAGTTGGGGACTGCCACTTCGTCCAATGCCTCATCGCACAAGTCCTCAGTCGTGATGATGCGTTCAGTCTGCTCGTTACCCAGATTCTCGCCTACGGTAATGACATAATTATCATAGCCAAATTCCTTCATTCGCTGACAAATGACCTTGGGTGTATTCTTACGATCGGTAAGTACGCCAATGAGTGCCTCGCCACGTATAAGCGCCTCGTCAAAAGCATCCCAAGGACGACCTGTAAGCGAAACGAAGCGCATATCCTGATAAGGCAACAACATACGGTGTGCCAGCATCTGCAACGAATTGAAGGAAGGATAGACCTTTAACTGACAAGCAGGACACTCACGTTGTATGGTGGCGCCAAACCCATAAAACAAAGGGTCGCCCGAGGCAAAGACCACAATGTCGTCAAACCGCTCATACTGGCAGAACACATTTGTCAAGGGAACGGTAATGTCAATCCACTCTGCGTCCGCGGGCAGATAGGGCATCATGATTTCATGGTGACGCTTTCCGCCCGAGAACACACGACCATTGGCGATGATACTTCTCACCTCCGGAGCAAACCATTGCTCATGACGGTCGCTTATGCCTATGAGAGAACAGGTTTTCAATGAACTTATGAACTATGAATTACTATGAACTATGAACTATGAACTATGAACTGTGAACTATGAACTGTGAACTATGAACTGTGAACTATGAACTGTGAACTATGAACTATGAACTGTGAACTATGAACTATGAACTATGAACTATGAACTATGAACTGTGGACTGTGAACTATGAACTATGGACTATGAACTCAAACGTCTCTTCCCGGTTTCAGTTGCTCGGCATCATCAAAGGTCAGGATGCTATTAACCAAAGTGGCCGCAAGATTGCTTCCGCCTTTTCTGCCCTCGATGATGAGTTTGGGAACATTCTTAAACACCTTGACGGCATGCTTGCTCTCCTCTACGTGTACAAAACCGACGGGAGCTCCGATGATGCCCGCAGGCTGGCACTTTCCCTTGCGCATCAATTCGCATAATTCAAGCAAGGCAGTAGGAGCGTTTCCAAAGGCAAAGAGGGCATCGGGATGCTCCTCAGAAGCCAGACGCATACCAGCCTGCGCACGCGTGATGCCCAGTTGCTGAGCCATCTCTGCACTACGAGGGTCGTTGATGTAGGTCTTCACCTCTATGTTCAATCGTTCAAGGGCTCCCTTACGAATGCCACTTGCCACCATACTCACGTCGGTGACGATGGTGCGCAGAGTTCCGTTCTTCACCTTTTCATAGATGATGGCAGTTGCCTCATCGTCCATCCAAAGCAGTTGCTCCATGTCAAAGTCGGCCGTGGTATGGATGGCATGAAGCATAGGCCATAAACGCCAAACAGGAATGTCGGGATGCCTCAACTCGCCTCGTATGGTTTGGAATGACTTTATCATGATGTTTTGTCCCAGATTCTTTCCGCCATCCTGCATATTGGGCACACTGGCACATCCGCTTTCTTCCTTGCTGACCTTCTCCTTTCGGGAAAGGGATGAAGGTGCCTGACTGTTCATGTAACCCCTTGGTGTCACAAACTTGCCTTGCCAGTTATACGACTGACTATTGCCGATGATGACGATGGTAAACATATCCACGTCTTCCGGGTCGAAGTCTTTCAACGTGGTGATCTTTACCTCCTGTTCATCGCGCCCGGCCTGTCGCACATATCCCACCACATTGTCCTCGTTGCGCTCTTTCAGGAAAAGTTCCTTGAGGCGGTGCAACTGCCAGTATCGTCCATTGCTCTTGGGATTGTAGATGGCGGTAACGAAGTCGGCCGATGCGGCCGCCTTGATGCGCTTTTCGATGAGTGCCCAAGGTGTCATCAAGTCGCTCATTGAGATGATGCAGAAGTCGTGCCCCATAGGCGCACCCAACAACGACGACGCCTTTTGGAAGGCGCTGATGCCGGGAAGTGGTATAATCTCTATCTGCGAGGCGGGAATACACTTCGCCTCCTGTTCAACCTGACCATTACAGATGGTCTCCGAACGAAACGAGTCGGCAGTCTGTTCCTGCATGATGAGTTGCTTCTGCATCTCATACATCAGGGGAGTCATTCCATAGATGCCCGCGTCGCCACTAGAAATGACGCAAACCGTCTTACCCTCACGGGCCAACTGAAAGGCCATGGAGGCACGCTCGCGCTCCTTCTTCATACCCGTATCGATACATTCCGTTTCGGGTCGCAAGTACGACGTAATAAACTGGAAGTAGTACTTGTAGCCTACTACCACATCACTCTGCCTTACCGCTTCAAGAACGGCAGGCGTAATGTCTTCGGGCGAACCAGGTCCTATGCCGGCAACGAATATCTTGGTTGATTCACAATGCATTTTTTTTGTTTTTTATTAGAGAAGTTAGCAGGGCTAACTGGAGTCAACGGGAGTCAACAGGAGTTAACGGACGTTAGTTTTATCTTATGAAACTCAGAAATAAAGGGTTTTGAACTATGAACTATGGACTGTGAACTATGAACTATGAACTATGAACTATGAACTATGAACTGTGAACTATGAACTATGGACTATGGACTGTGAACTATGAAGTGTGAACTATGAACTATGAACTATGAACTATGGACTGTGAACTATGAACTGTGAACTATGAACTATGAACTAACTATAGCGTTCCTATTCTCATGCTCACATAAACCGAACGTCCCGGATGAATGGTAGAGAAGTTAGAGTTCCAGTAACTCGTGTCGCGCTTGTTGAAGATGTTCTCAATACCGATGCCAGATTCAAGTGAGCAACGCTGTAATTTGATGGTATGGCGCGTATGCAAGTCCCATTGCTGGTACTTGGGTGCGAAACCATAAGTACTGGAATAGCGCTCGCCCTGAATGTGTCCGTTGAGCGTAATATTAAATCGGTACTTGTTCCACGACTTATCCCACGCCACATTGACGTTGGCAACATTCTTCACACTCTTGTCCACAGGTGTTTCGGTCACCACATAGGTCTGCGTCTTGACATCGAGTGCCTGCGTCTTAGCTTTGCTGTCGGTAAAAGTGTAACCACCGCCCAGGGTGAAACCATAAGGCAGAATGAACTTGGCATTGACGCTGATGCCCTTGATGGTAGCCTCATCGATGTTGTCGCGCTGACGAATGGTGCTCCACCCCTCCTCACGCAAAGCCGAGAGATGAGCATCGGCATCAATCTCTGCCGTCGTCATCGTGCGATAGTTTATCATATCGCGTATGTTGTTCATGAAAGCCGTCACGCCCACGTTTGCCCACGAGTTACCATACTCTGCGTTGAGCGTCCAGAAGTGGTTTTTCTCTGGTCGCAGTCCGGTATTGTTGATGGTGTAGCGATTGCTTGTCTTGGCCTGATCGGTGGCATAGAGTTGTGAAAGCGAAGGCGTACGGTAACCATCGGCGTAACTGGCTCTAAGGCGGAATCCGCCGATGTGATAGAACAGTCCCACATTGGGTGTCACATTACTGCCAAAGAGGTTGTTGTAGGTATAGCGAAGTCCCACGACACCTTCCAGTCCCTTGGCAATGTTCAGTTCATCCTGGGCAAACACGTTGTAGGTCTGAGTATGCTCGCCATCGATGTTGTCGCTGGCACTATTAAGGTATTCCTGCACCAGTTCCACTCCTGCCGACAGTTTGTTCCAATCAGCCAGTCGGAAGATGCCTTTCAGCGTCTCGTTGTAGTAATGCGTGCGTTTGCGCGTCTCCTCATATTCCTCCTTCGAGGATGTCTGCCAGTAGTCGTAGAGCGAAGTGAAGTTGTCGCTGTAAAGGTCAAGGTAGACGTGCGTACGACTGTTGGGCTCCCAACGCATGCCGGCACCGTAGTTGTACGACTCATGATGCAAGTCGTACGTGTAGGCTTGCTTCTCGGTATACGAATAGGTCTTCTCGCCCGTTGCCTTGTCGGTAGTGGTCTTTTGCGTGAAGTAAGATGCCGTTTGCGGACGGTTGGTATGGTAGTCGTAGTAGTTGCCACGCACATAGGCACTCCATAAATCGTTGAAGCGCCACTCCATCCTCTCGCTTACGTTCTCACTTTTATAGCCCACCGACATGGGACGGCCAGTCAGTTTGGGCACGCTCACATCACCCTCCATAAACTCCTGGTACTTGTTGACCTGCCAGTTGTCTGCTTCTTTGTGGTTGTAGGAGGTGTACGATGAGAAACGACCCGCATTGACGTCCACGTTGACGTCTTGGTCAAAGCGTCCGTGTGTAGTCAGTCGGGTACTGCTTGAGGCAGATACCGATGCCTTGCTTTCGTCGGTAATGATGTTGATAACACCGGCAATGGCATCGCTTCCGTAGAGGGCACTGGCGGCGCCATTCTGAATCTCGATGCGCTTGATGTTGTCGATGCTGATACGGCTCCATCGGTCGTCGCCACTCACGCGCTTGCCGTTTTCAAGAATGAGGATGTAGTCATCGCTTACGCCGTTGAAGTTGACAAACGTACCCATACCGTTGGTTTGGGTAGTGATGTTGCTGGTCAGTCGTGCCAAAGCATCCTGTACGCTCGTCACACCGGCATCCTTCAGTTCCTTGCTTGCAATCACCCTCACCGCCACTGGCGAGTTATCTGCCTTGTGGTAAGTTCCCGTTCCGGTTATCACGACAGGGTTGAGCATCGTGCTTCGTATGCTGTCGTTTTGCGCATAGGCAGGCATGGCAAATGCGCACAATAAAGATATGCTTATTTTGTTTTTTTTCATGAATCCCTTTTCCTGGAGAATTGTGAATACTATATAACGAACAACGGTTGGTTTTCTGACTTATACGAGGCATCAATGCTTGTTTTTCTTATTCTACCATCCCCTCGTCCTTACAGTAGCAGGAACTGTTCAGGTCTCACACCTGATTGCCCGAACCGTTATCTTTTGCAAAGATACGAATAAGTGAGAGAATAACCAAATTTATTTGAGTTATTCCGAACGCAAGTATCTTCGGTCAAAGGCCAAAGTACGAATAAGTGAGAGAAACGCCAATTAGCGCAACTTCGTGTAGGCGAAAAACGCTTCGGGTTGATGATTCATCACCAATGCTTCGGGAAAGTCGACTTCCTGCAAAAGGGGAAGAACGTAGTCGTAGTTGGCAATGGAGGTGCAGAAGTGGGCATCGCTACCCAGAATGACAGGAACCTCATAACGCTTGCAAAGCAAAAGAATCTCCTTGTAGTTCTTATACGAGGCATCCAATCCACGGGTAGGTTTGAAGGAGGAATTGTTGATTTCAAGCAACGTGTGCGTTTCCTTGGAAGCCTGCACTATGGGTTCAAACAGTAAATCGGCAGTACCGTCGCCAGGATGACTGATGATGTTGACATAGGGATTGCGGATGGCAGTCACCATGGCGTGCGTATTCTCCTCAACGGTACCCCCTTGCCAGCAAAGACGATGAATGCCCGCAATACGGATGTCGAGGCAATGTTCATAGTACCACTCATCCAGGTCGAGCGTACCCTTGGTGTCGAGGATGTTGAGTTCGGCACCCAAAAGCAGGTTCACACCAAAAAGATTGCGTGGAACGGTATGCAGGTTGCGGAAATAGATAGGGTCGCAAGTGCCAGGTATATTGGGAGCATGCTCGGTAATGCCCAAGTACTGTAATCCTTTCTCGGATGCAGTCTTGGCCATCTCCATGATGGTATTGTAGGCATGGCCGGAAGCCAGGGTGTGGGTATGTAAGTCAAGAAGAATGTTCACGTTGACTATCAATTATTTGTTAAACGTATCTGTTCGGTGAGAACAAGTACTCCTTCCGGTCCCATATTGAAAAGAAGGTCTGCAATGCTGAGATGAGGGATGAAGCCCTGTCGCTGGGCAAAGACCTGATAATAGGGTTTGAAAGGAAGGGAGCGAAGGGCACTGGGTTCTGCCCATTGGTGAAGGTCTGCTTTTGAATAGGCATCCGTACGCAACATCTCTACATCAATATCGAGCAGGTTAAGGACGGTGTGTGCCAACTCTTCGTTAAAGTCGATGAGGAACGACCATTTCTTCTCCGTATAGAAAGGACGGAGGTCGTCGGCATAGTACTCGAAGAAGGGTGATTTGCCATAACTCGACTCGAGGGCATTCCAATGCAGGTGGCGCCAGTTGCCGTGGTCGCTGATGCGAAGGTCTCGCATATAGGCCTTGTGGTCGGCAGGCTTCTCTACCGGTATGGTAAGCGTCTGCGTTCCATTGGGACCGGCGATGATACAACGGTTACGAAAGGTCTGCTTTACGTAATGGTCGTACTGCTCTATATGCACCTTAGCGCTCTGCAACATAGCGACAAAGTGAGGAATGGGACCGAGGTATGTGGAGGGAAGGGTGAACACTTTTGTTTAGTTATTGAAATTAAAATGGCTAATTGATGCGTCCTATCAACGAAGCGTGAGGAACGAAACCGTAAGTACGGGAATCGTTGGTATTCTTCTTATCACCATTCACCACCCAATAATAATCCTGTTGGAAGATGTATTGCTTGGCCATGTCGCCACTCACGCAAAGAGCACCATCCACCACACTGGCCTTGACGGGTTCGTGAAGGGTGATGGTGATGGCGTAGAATCGCATATTATCGTTGTTGATGGTAACCTTCTTGCCCTTGGCGGGAACGATGAGGGGATGCGAGAACCCGTTCTTCTTGTCGGCCTTGACAGAGATGCTACCCGACTCGTTGTTGTACCACAACGTATCGCCAGGAATGGCAACCAACTGCCCCACACAAACTGCGGTGGTGTCGGCTTGCTCACCTCGTGAGGTAATGGGCTTGTTGTACGCCACCCAATCCTTGCGCTTTCCAATGGTATAACTCATGCGCGAATTGGCATTCCAAGGCAGTCGGTAACCATACGACCATCGCCAGACAAACGTCATCTTGCCGGCACGCGGGCACTTGCTGTCCTTGGGCACAATGACCAAGTCCACAATGAACAAGCGGACAATGAGCAGTATGCCAACAATGGACAATAGTATGATGACGAATATCTTACTTTTTTTCATTTGTTTTCAAGAACGAAGTCACAATGACACATTTTTAAGCCAGATGACGCAATCGCCAATCCTTACTTGATGTTATCCACCCAACGGAAGAGGCGCTTCCAACGGATACCATTGAAAAGACCCTTATTGGGATCCTTACTGAACCAGATGAGGACAGGCTTACCCACAATATGGTCTTCGGGGACAAATCCCCAGAAACGCGAGTCGGCAGAGTAGTGACGATTGTCACCCATCATCCAGTAATAGTCCATCTTGAAAGTATAATTCTTTGCCTCCTTGCCATTGATGAGAATCTTGCCATCGTCGGTAACTTTGAGGTCATTGTCCTCGTACACATCGATGATACGCTCATAGAGAGGCAGGTTCTCGAGGGTAAGACCGCCGGGAATCTCCTTGCCCTTCTCGGGAATCCACAGAGGACCATAGTTGTCGCACGACCAATGGTAACCGCCGTTCTTGGGGAAGAGACGGTCATCCTCTGGCTGGGGAACCATGGCGATGCTACTTACCAGGTCGGTACGATTCTTCAAAGTGGTATAGGCTTCGTTGGTAAGGGGCATGCAACCCGTACTGTAAAGCTGGTTGAGTTGCTCGGAACTCAACTCCAGAGCATCAACGAGGTCCTCAGGCAGTTGCGTGAGCAGTTCCACACGATAGCAATACTGCACGTTGTCAGGTTCCTTGTTTGCCTTGCCGTCAAGATAAACGATGCGGTCCTTGATTTCCAACGTCTGACCAGGAGTACCCACGCAACGCTTCACGTAGTTCTCACGACGGTCAACAGGGCGCCAGATGACCTCACCCAGTTCGCCGGGGTTGGCAGAGATGTATTGCTGTCCCAGATTGTAGCACTCCTCAAAGTACTTGTGCTTCTGCAAGGGAGAGATGGAGTCAAGCACCATCTCAATGCCATGCTTCTGGGCATAAAGACTGCGTCCGTAACCATAGCAAAAGTCATAATAGTCTGCCTCTTGCATATTGTAGAGTACCGAGTCGCCATCGGGGAAGTTGAACACCACGATGTCGTTAACAGGAACGCGCTCGGGATGGATGCGCTTATACTCCCATTGAACTCCCTCGATGTAACTCTTGCCGATGCCAAAGGGAAGGGTGTGCTGACACAAAGGCATGTGAAGAGGCGTCTGAGGAACGCGAGCACCATAACTTGACTTGCTTACCATCAAATAGTCACCTATCAGCAGACTCTTCTCCAAAGAAGAACTGGGAATAGTGTAGTTCTGGAAGAAGTAGATGTTGACGAAATAAACGGCAACGAGGGCAAAGACAAGTGCGTCGACCCAACTCATGATAAGGCGAACAGCAGGACTCTCGCTCTCCTTCCACCACGACCAGTTGATGAACTTGGTTATGTAGTTGTCAACGATGAGGGGCAGTACGATAAGTCCCCATGCCGACTGAATCCAAATGAGGAAGGCGATATAGAGCACCACGGCAATACTGCACTTGATGATGTCCTTGCGTGTGGGCTTTTTGAAAGTATATTTCATGCATGCACGACCCCCTCTAACTCCCCGATGGGAGGACTGGTTTGGGGTCGCCTCCAGTCAAAATTAGTAGAAAGTCTTTCTCCGGCTCTTGAATGCTACACTCGAAAAGTGGAAGAAATATCAATCGTCGATAAACCTCTGATCAGAACTTGAACAAATCGCTCATGGTCAGCAAACCCTTGTTCTGGGCGGTATACTCGGCCGCCAGGACAGCACCAAGGGCAAAGCCCTGACGTGAGTGTGCGTCGTGAGTGATGGTGATGAGGTCTTCGGGAGAATCGTAAGTGATGGTGTGGATGCCGGGCACCTCCTTGCGACGGATGTCGTCGATGCGAAGCACGTTCTCGGCAGTCTCGTGCAAGCCCCAGCGCTCCTTGCGGTCCAACTCCTCCACGATGGCTTCGGCCAAAGTGATAGCGGTTCCCGAGGGAGCGTCAAGTTTGTGCACATGATGTGTCTCAACCATGTTTACGTCATATTGAGGGAACTGGTTCATGATCTTTGCCAGATAACGGTTTACGGCATTGAAGATGGCAACACCCACGCTGAAGTTGCTTGCCCAGAAAAGAGTCTTGCCGTCCTCGGTACAAGCCTTGCGAACCTCGTCGCCATGTTCCTTCATCCAACCGGTAGAACCGCTTACCACCTTGACGCCTGCCTTCCAAGCCTTCAGATAGTTGTCGTAAGCCGTCCAAGGAGTGGTGAACTCAATGGCAACATCGGCACTCTTGAAAGCCTCGCTATCGAAATCCTGCTGATTGTCGATATCAATAACACTAACTATCTCGTGACCGCGGTCAAGGGCTATCTGCTCAATCATACGACCCATTTTGCCGTATCCAATTAATGCAATTTTCATAAATAATGTGTTTTTTTGTTTAATTTTCATGCAAAGGTAGACTTTTTTCGTGAAAATGACTACTTTTGTAGCATTATTTAACGTCGAGAGTGAAAAACTGCCTCTGAATTAACTTTTAGCAACCCAAAGTAGATGGAAAAACTCCTTCATTATGCCTGGAAATGCAAAATCCTGCCACTTCGTCAACTTACAACGACAGACGGGCAGGAGGTGGAGGTCATTGACCCTGGATTAAGCAATCCGAATGCTGGTCCCGACTTCTTCAATGCCAAGATACGCGTGGGCGATACGATGTGGGCTGGCAACGTGGAACTGCATCTGCTTTCGTCGGACTGGTTCCGTCATGGGCACAATCTCGACCCAGCATACGACAACGTGATTCTTCACGTTACGGAGAAAGCCGACGTAGAGGTAGAAACACATGCCGGAAAGTGCATCCCCCAGGTAATCGTGCATATTCCCGACTCACTTCGCAACCAATACCAGGAGTTGCTCACCACGATGGACTATCCACGATGCCACAAGATGATTCCAAACATACCCTCGCTCACGGTGCATAGTTGGATGGACGCTCTGCTTTGCGAACGAATGATGGATCGTTCGGGCAGGGTACTGAAACGGGTGGAAGAGACCCGTGGCGATTGGGCAAAAGCATTGATGGTGACACTGGCACGCAGTTTCGGTTTCTCGCTCAATGGCGATGCCTTCGAACGGTGGGGACGCCTGTTGCCCTTGCATGCCTGCGGTAAGCATCGCGACAACCTGTTCCAGTTGCAAGCCCTCTTCCTCGGAACGGCAGGATTGCTCGACAAGGTCGGCGACGAAAAACTGAAAAAGGAATACGCATACCTGGCACACAAGTTTACGCTGACGGAAACATTGGAAGAAAAGGATTGGCGTTATATGCGCACACGTCCGCAGAACTTTCCGCACGTCCGCATTCTGCAACTCACGCAGATTTACCAGAACGGGACAGCAGAACTGAGCCGTTTGCTCGAGGCAAAGGATGTCAAGGAACTGTACGATTGCTTTGCCGTAAAGGGGTTGTCGAAAGGATCCACAGACCTATTGATAATCAATACCGTTGCACCGGCACTCTATGCGTATGGACGTTATCACAATGAAGAGAAATACGAACATCGTGCCCTTGAATTACTGGAGCAGATTAAGGCAGAGAACAACTACATACTGCGCCAATGGCAGGCTTGTGGCATCAAGGTGGATACAGCCTCCGACAGTCAGGCATTGATACAGTTAAAACGTGAATATTGCGACAAGAAGGATTGTCTTCGTTGCCGTTTCGGATATGAATATCTAAAAAAAGAAAGGAATCTATGAGACCAGAATATCAGTTTGAATTGAAGTTTAAGGTTCGCGACTATGAATGCGACCTTCAAGGTATTGTCAACAATGCGAATTACCAGCATTACATCGAGCATTGCCGTCACGAGTTTCTGCTGGCCAACGGCATCAGTTTCTCGGATTTGCACGACGAGGGCATCGATGCTGTAGTGGCTCGCATCACCATCGATTACAAGGTGCCTCTTCGTAGCGGTGACGAGTTTGTGTGCCGTCTTCGCCTGGAGCGCGATGGCATCAAGTATGTCTTCCTTCAGGACATCTATCGTTTGGCTGACGACAAACTTGTCATCAAAGCCCGTGTCGACTCGGTTTGCATGCTCAACGGAAGATTGATGAAGACGTGTCCGGAGTTGGACGAGAAACTGTTTGGCGCTTAGTTTTTGACTATAACATCCGAATTGAACGAATTGGAAAACGAGATAATATACCTGATGGCATTGACGCGAGTGTCGCGCCTGAATGTACCAACACAACGCCTGTTGCTGGATGCAATGGGGTCGGCAACCGCTATCTTTGAGAACCGACACGATATCAAGGCTGTGTTGCCTGAGGCATCGCCCGTCTTGCAGGAAAACCTTGCCAAGATGGACGAACTGTTGCCACTTTGCCTGCAAGAGTACGAATGGGCCCAGAGCAAGCGCATCCATTGCATCGGATTCAACGACGAGGCTTACCCTACCCGTCTTCGCGAGTGCCCCGATGCTCCCATCATACTCTATTACCGCGGAAATGCCGACCTGAACAGCCTTCGCATCATCAACATGGTTGGCACACGTCAATGCACGGAATATGGTAAAGATATTTGCCGGAACTTCCTGACAGAACTCTCCACCTTATGCCCCGAATGTCTCGTCGTGAGCGGTTTGGCTTATGGCATCGACATCAATGCCCATCGTTTTGCCTTGAGCAACGGACTCCATACCGTTGGCGTCTTGGCTCACGGTCTTGACCGTATTTACCCACGAATGCACCAAGACACTGCAACGCAGATGCTTACGCAAGGCGGATTGCTGACAGAATACATGTCGGGTACTACACCCGAGAAGATGAACTTTGTAGCGCGAAACCGTATTGTGGCGGGCTTGTGCGATGCAACCATCGTCATAGAAAGTGCTTCAAAGGGAGGTTCTTTGATAACGGCAGAAATTGCCAACGATTATAACCGCGACGTCTATGCTTTTCCCGGTCGCACAAGTGACGCTCTCTCTGCCGGTTGCAACTTGCTCATCCAGCAAGATAAGGCTCACCTCATCACCTCGGCACAAAACCTCATTGACATGATGGGGTGGCCGTCAAAAAAAGATAGCGACAAGGCAAGAAAGCAGCCCATACAACGCGAACTCTTCCTTGACCTTACCGATGAAGAGCAACGCATTGTTTCTGCCCTTCAAGGTTCTGACGGGAAGGCAATCAACCAAATCTCCATAGACACAGTCATCCCTATTGGACAACTGTCGGCAATACTTTTCAGTCTTGAAATGAAAGGAGTCGTTAAGTTGATGGCAGGTGGTATGTACAGACTCCTGTGATTGTCCGAAAACGATGGAGAAGGCTTATTTCCTTCTCCATACAATATCCTCTACTCCGGCATCGACGTTGAGTTTGCGTGCCAGGACGAAGAAGTAATCGCTAAGACGGTTGATGTAACTCAGTACTTGCTCATCAACCTCGGCACCGCACTCGGCAAGACGAAGAATGCAACGCTCTGTCCTGCGACAAACGGTGCGACAGACGTGTGCTTGCGATGATGCCATCGAGCCACCAGGAAGGATGAACAAACGAAGTGGAGGAAGCAACTCCTGCAAGCGGTCAATCTCCTTCTCTACCTCGCTCACCATTTCTGCGGTAACGATGTTGCCCGTACGCACTTCGCGTTGCGAGTTGTCAGTTGCCAGGTATCCGCCTACCACAAAGAGTTTGCCCTGCACATCGGTAAGGAAAGCCTTGTCAGCCTCATCGGCATCCATCGCAATCAGCAATCCGACGTGCGAATTCAATTCATCAACGGTACCGTAACTTTCCAGTCTTTCACAGCACTTTGATACTCTTTGGCCACCCACTAATGAGGTTTGACCCTTGTCGCCTGTTTTTGTATATACTTTCATGGAATCGTTGTATTTTATTAGGGAAATCCTTCTGCAAGCTGGTTGCTAAGTGGCATGCCCCCAGAAGAACTCCTTCTTCAACTATTAACGTACAAATGTACGTTTTATTGTACAATCAACTTGCTATTTCAGCAATTTATAATACGTAGGATTATAATTGGGCAGAATTTCGGGGTGCAGAGCCTTCACGAAATCAGCCAGGAGAAGGTGAGGTTGTACACCTGCCAATTCTCGGTAAGGTGTGCGGGCCAAGTTGCAGAAGATGACATGCTTTTGCTTGAAAGCATTCATCGAAGCATAGCGCTCATCCTCATCTGCCAAAGTCTGCAAGGTGAAGTCACCATCAAACGAACTGTCTATCTGCCAGAAATCAGCGTTGATACCACGGGCATAAACCGTTTCGAAGTCGTAAGTAGTGCCACCCGATTCCTCATTGTCCGACATGATGTAGTCTGCACCGGCATCAGCAAAGATGCGAGCCATATAACTCTTTCCGCCGACGAAATACCAACCATCGCGCATCTGTCTTCCGCTAATGATCGTGGGATTGACTCCCTTCTGCTCACCACCGGCAGAAGCATTTTCTGTGGCATCGGTTGCATTTGACTGACTTGCTTGGGCAGAAGATTTTGCTTTTGTAAATTCTGCTACCTCATTTTTTAGGGTGAGGTATTTCTGCTCAATGTCGCTGAATACGGCATTGGCACGACGAGTCTCGCCGGTAAGCAAACCGATGAGCTTAATCCATTCTGCCTGTCCCAATGGGTCGCTTTCCTTATATCCGTGATGCGAGATGAGGGGTATGTTGCAATCTTTTAGCACCTCAAAACCACCATGTTTAGAAGCAGATACAAAGATAAAGTCTGGTTGGGTAGCAATAACACTCTCAATGTCGAAGTTGCCCTCTTTTCCAATCTTGATGGTCTTACCATTCTCCATCTGCTCCCTAAGTTTGGGCGAGAATAGATTCTTGAGCGAGTTCATGCCCACAACGCGGTCTTCCAAACCCAGCACTTCAAAGTTGCCCGCTTGCAAAGCGGTGGTGCAGATGAAGCGAGAGGAAGGCTTGGTGATGACAAACTCCTCTGCCTTGGCATGTTTGGCAGAAGGATCGGGGTTGCTGATGCTGACATGAATGCCGTCGTTCTGATAATCTACCTTAAGTCCCTTTGCATAGTGAATCTCAATGGTATCGCTATACTCGCTGACATGACTGAGTATCGAATCTTGCTGAGCAAACAGTTCGTCGGCCGAAACCTGTACAGCCTTGTTCTCGGGTTTTGCACAAGCCACAAGAAGGGCAGTTGCCATCAATAGAAGAGGGATTTTTTTCATTAGTTTTTTTGTTTTTTTTATTTAGGAGGGTAAAAAGTCTACAAGTCGACAAGTCAACGAGTCAATAAGTCAACGAGTCAACGAGTCCGCTCAGCCCAAAGGGATGCTTGCAGAACGAAGTGGGGCAAGAACAAGTCAACGAGTCAACCCATTCTTCTGACTCCCGTATTCTAATAACTTCTGTTTCCTGTCTCCTAAATCAAGAATAGGGCTTTGACCGAAATCAAAGTCCCTATCCTAAAATACAACATTATTTATTTATGCAGATTATTGCACTCCTCACGGAGTCTTTAAAGAGTTTCTTATTCCTCAGGATACATTGAGTGGTAAGCATCCTCAAGTGTCTCTGCATCCTTGGTGTGCTGTAACCAAACATTGAGTACGCCGTTCAACTCGAGCAAACCGAGAGGATGGTTGTTGCTAACGGGAACAACTGACTCATAACCGTTGTGGTTGAAGAATTCGTACCAGCTGTTGTCCTCGCTTTCGGGCTCCTCAGCATCCCAGTACTCCTCACCTACACCAGCCATATCGTTGTGAGCGTGGTCACCGGCAATTGACATAAGAGCGTGCAAGTGAACCTTGCCACTGGTGATGCCGTTCGCCTTCATACGAGCCATAACATCCTGCTTGTAGTTGTCGGGCATATCTACGGTACCTACATAGTAGTTCTTGCTGAACTTCTGCAACTCCTCTTCGAGCTGGCTGTAACGGATGTTAGCCTTGAAGGTGTCGTAGGTGTCGGGGTTACCGTGGCCCATGAAAGCAACTACACCCTGTGCAGCCTCATCCTTATAGAGTGCATTGAGTTGCTTTGCAACCTCAACAACGTCAACTTCGGGATCGTTGAGCAAAGGCATACCCAAACGAATGTCAACCTTTGAGAGGTACTCGTCATCGAGGTGAGCAGAAGCAATGTAACCGTTGTTACCGAACTTCTTCACGCAAGCCACTACGTTAGCGAACTCCTCACCGGGGATAACCTGGAGTGACTGAACACGAATCTCGCTATACTTAGAAGCACCGATAGCGTGCAACAAGTAGCGGGGCTCATAATAGTCGCGCTTTACGATGTTACCATTCTCGTCCTCGTTCTCACCCACGCTTGCACGGTTGATGCAGATATCTGATGAGAAAGACACGTATACGTCATAACCGGGGAATGCCTTCTCGTAGGCAGCCTTGGTTGCGTCGAAAGCCAAGAATGAGTTGTTCCATGTTGAACCGAAAGCTACGAGCAAGATAGCCTTGTCGTTGCCAGACTTAGCCTTCTGCTGAGCAACAGCATCATCGTTGAGCTGATACTCAGAAGTAATGTTGTTAACGGGCTGATCGTCATCGTCACCACAAGAGGTGAGTACAGGTGCAGTAAAGCTCATTGCCATTACTGCCAAAAGGAATGATTTGATCTTCATAATTGTTAATTTATTATTTAATTGTTATATTATTTAATGAATCCTCTAACTTCTTTAAATTCTTCAAGTTCTTTAAGTTCCACCAGACTTATTCTCCCTCCGTGGTTTGTGGCGTCTCCTTTCTGGTCTTCACCTTAACCTTACCTTGGTTGAACTTGATGCTGAACGCACCATAGAAGGTGGTGCCAGCCGTAGTGTTGCCAAGATGGTAGGGGTGCATGGTGCGATCCACATAATTGAAGATATTGTCAACACCTGCCTCTAAACGGTAAGTGAGCGGTTTGTTCTTCTTGCCAAGGTCGTGAGTGGTATTGATACGCCAAATCTGGAAACCTTTTCCGTTACCGTTGTTCTGGTAGTATCGCGTACTGCTTCCACGTGTGGAGAGGTTGATGCCCAATCGATACTTGGTACTGAATGTGTGTCCGTAAACCGCCGAGACGCTCCATTTGTGGTGCGCCATTCCGTCGATGGTGACGCGTTGCATCTTGTTGCTATTGCTGTCATAGAGGTTGGCATCGGTATCCAGGTAACTGTAAGCAGAGTTGATTGTCAAGTCGTTGTTGACCTTGTACGAGAGCGTCACATCCACACCATACGTCTTGGCATTCTCCATGTTCTTGTACATTCGCGCCTGCACGTTTCCGCTTCCGTCGCCCAGATAAGCAGTGGTGATGCCTGCCGGAATCTCGCCCACGGGCACGTTAACCAAGGCAATCATGTTGTCGAGTTGGTTCAGGTAACCCGTCACCGAAGCAGTCAGTTTGTGACCTCTGTACTCGGCATTGGCACTATAGTAATTATTGGTTTGAGGTTTCAGGTCGGTATTGCCTATGTTGAAGAAGGTACTGCTTCCCATCACATGCAAGTAGCGATAGTGCAACTCCTTTACGGCAGGGGTCTTGAAGCCCTGGCTCCATCCCAGTCGAATGCGGAAATCGCCCATAGAGAACATGGTGCTGAGTTTGGGAGTGAGGCGCATGCCAAAACTCTCATTGCCAACCAAGCGCGCTCCGGCGGTGACGTTGAACCAACTCAGCAAGTTAAACTCGTCCTGCGCATAGAGGGCTGTTGTCCAGTCGCTTGCCGTACCGTTTTCCGTTCTCTCAGGAGCATTCAGGTAGTCGTAGCGATACTCCATACCTACATTCAGCGTATTCTCGTAGGGCAAGTTGAAAACACCCTTCAGTTGCGCCATCATGCGTTGCTGATCGCTCTGCAACTTCGACTGTCCACGATACATAGGCACCGAGTACCACTCGCCGTTCAGGTCGCCATATTGCTCACCTACCAATTTTATATACTCATACGTACGGGCCGTATAGTCATAGTAATAAGCGTGCTTGTTCCAGTCAACATCCAGGGTCACGGCATCCTTCTTGTTCAGTTTCCACTTACCGCCAGCCGAAGCCGATGCGTTGTTGTAGCGAAGGTCGTAGGTATAGACGTCGCAACTGGGATGGTTGCCATTCTGAGGACGGTTGATGTGCTTGATGTAGTAACTGCCATCGGCATACAACTCCAGATTCTTGCTCGCCTGCAAGGTTATGCGTTCCTGCACTTGCCAGTTGGTGTACTGGTTGACCGTTTTGTTCTTGCTGTCGGTCAGCACCTGTCCCTCGGCATACTCTTCCGAGGTGTTCTGCCAACCATCGGTGTGTTGCAACTGGAAGTTTGTCTGCGAACTCCACTTGCCCAGGTTGAAGGCAAGCGTGTTGTGCTGACGCCAGTCGTTGTACGAACCGCCACGCGTGGTATTCTCTGCCAGCCAACCTCTCTCGGTATGCTTCTTGGTGATGATGTTGATGACACCCGCCATCGCGTCGCTTCCGTAGAGAGCCGATTGCGCTCCCTTGACAATCTCGATGCGGTCGATGTTGTGAGGGTCGATGAGACCGAGGTCATTCTCGCCTCCCACATCGCCATGCAGGCGCTTTCCGTCAATAAGAACCAGTATGTAGTTGTTGCCCAGTCCGCCCAATTGCATCTGACTGCCCATGTCACCTTCATTAAAGGCAAACGAAGCCGTCAGACTGCCAAGAATCTCCTCCAGACTCTTTCCTCCGAACGAGTCAAGCATCTTTCGGGAAATCACCTCGGTTTGCACGGGAGCATTCTTCAAGAGACGTTCCGTACCCGTACCCGTCACAACTATCTCGCGAAGGGTATCTGCACTTTCCTGCGCATTAGCCGTAATGCCACAAGTCAAAGTGCCCAAAGTGAGGACTATCAGTTTTCTTACACTCATTGAGATGAAACTCCAAATCCTGGGAGTTCGTTTTCGCTGTTTATTCAGACGTGGCAGGTATTCTGACTTTCCACAGACATTGGCGTCTTCCCGTTTTCACAGTGACTTGATTGCCAACTCTATAATGTGGATTACAGCTGCAGGAACAGTTCAGGTTTTTCACCTGATTCCCTTGCACAACGCACCGTTTAAGTGCGTCGTTACCAAATCTGTTGCAAAGATATTGTGTTTTTTCTTAAAATACAAAAAAAAGAAGATTTATTTTGATGAACGGAGCGTAATTTATGGACACGAAGTGAAAAACTACTTTCCTCCCCACATCGAGTCGGGAATGCTTTTGCCACAATGGGGGCAATAAAAGGCCTCATCGGGCAAGGGGCAACCACACTCAGGGCACTTAGGCACGTCGTCATCTTCCTCCTTTTCCTTCTCCTTTTTTTCGGAGTTATGACGCTTGTCGTGGATGAACTGGGCGCTGACAATACCGGTGGGAACCGCCATGATGGTATAACCAAGAAGCATGATGACAGCACTCAGGCAACGACCCAACAAGGTGGCAGGAGCAATGTCGCCGTAACCTACCGTGGTCATCGTCACGATGGCCCAATAGATGCTGGTGGGCACGTCGGTAAAAGGCGTGTCGGGTTGGTTGCCCTCCATCATGTACATCAGCGTTCCCAAGGCAATGGTCATGATAAGCACGAAGAGGAAGAATACTGCTATCTTGCGGAAACTCAGGCGCAAAGACTTCATCAGTTTATCGCCCTCTTCCAAGAAACTGAACAGTTTGAATACGCGGAATACGCGTATGAGACGGAAGGTTCGCAGAATCATGAGGTATCGGGCAGAACCAATGATCCATCCCAGGTACATGGGCAGGGTGCTGAGCAAGTCGATGATGCCGAAGAAACTGAAGAAATACTTCAATGGTTTGGGCGAGCAGTACAGACGGCATACGTACTCCAAGGTAAAGAAGAAGGTGAAGACATACTCAAATACCATGAAGATGGTCTTAACGATAGGATGCAGTCCCGGCATACTCTCCACGATGACCAGCAGTATGCTGGCCACAATGACCCACAGCAAAGTGATGTCGAACGTCTTTCCGAGTTTGGTGTCGCTCTCGAAAATGATGCTATACAGTTTCTTCTTCAACGATTCGTTGTGAAGCAGATCGTGAATGAATGCCTTTATCTTTTTCATTTTTCCTCTCTATATTTTTCGGCCATTCCCTGACCGTCTTTGATTAAGATGCCAAACATAGTTAAGTAGTTGCGGAATCTTTTCCGACCGCAAATTTAACTAAAAAACGGATACCATGTAGTGCTGAACCGAAATATTTTCGAGAAATACACGTTCGTCAACAAAACAAAAACACCCTTCATGCGTTATATTATTAAGGTATTGGGGCTTGAATTGGGAGTTAGCGGGAGTAAACTCAAAAAAAAATCAAAAAAAATCATTTTTCAACTTAACCTTTTCCAAGAACGTTCGCTTATATAGTAGAAACAGATAAAAATGACGCAACAAGAATTTGAACATATAGCCGCAGAACTGAGAGACGTGATGCTCGAGGTGGGACGCAACTTCTTCTGCAACGAAGCAGATGCCGACGACGTAGCACAGGAGGGCTTGCTCACACTATGGAAGTTGCGCGATCGACTGGACGCCAACCTTCAGCATCGGGGCTTAGCCATACGCATCGCCAAGCATTGTTGTATGGACATGGCAAGGAAACGAGCAAGGACAGTAACGATGATACCGCTCGAGGCCAAGCAAAGCGCCGAAGCATCGCCCGAAGAACCATCACCCCACGAACAACTCGAGGAGGAGGAAATGAAACAAGTGCTTCACGATGCCATCGAAAGGCT
The DNA here is from genome assembly GCA_045643405.1 of Bacteroidaceae bacterium. Classification (GTDB taxonomy): domain Bacteria; phylum Bacteroidota; class Bacteroidia; order Bacteroidales; family Bacteroidaceae; genus Physcousia. The sequence continues at coordinate 38,614 of JAZUKS010000131.1, forward strand.
GAACCCAAGCGAGCGGAACCTGTTTGAACTGAGACAAATGGAGGGTCTCACAAACGACGAGATAGCCGAACAGACACACATCCCGAAATCCTCCATCAAGGTGATGGTATCCACGGCAAGAAAGAAAGTTTTTGAAGAACTAAAACGAAGAATGAAACAATGACACACAACGAAACAGAAATACTGATTCAGCGCTACCTTGAAGGCGAGACAACACGCGAGGAGGAACTCCAGCTGGCGCTTGAGGTGTCGCGCGACGATGCTCCCGAGGACTGGCGCCTCATTGCAGAAATGCTGGGTATGCTCACCGTCGATGAGGCTCTCTACGACGAGGAGATGCGACGCCGAAACGAGGCACAGACCGTGGTTCTCAAACCCAAGCATACCATCCGCAAGAGTTTGAAGTGGGTATGGACGGCAGCCGCATGCCTGGTGGCAACTGCCATTACCGTTCCTCTTGTATGGAATCATCATTCCGACCCCGACATGGTGGCATACGTCTACGGAGAGAAGATTACCGAGCAAGATGCCGTATTAGAGATTATGGCCAGCACGATGGAAGATGTGTTCAGCAATGCTCCCACCGATCCCGTCGCCGAGTTAGAGGGATTCTTCGGAGAATAAGTGCACGAGAACCAGAATCAAAAATCAAGAATCAAAAATCAAAAAAGAATAGAAATATGAAAAGGCTTGCATTATTTATGTGGTTGCTCATGGCGCCTTTCATCTTGGCCATGGCACAAAAGAATCTGCACGTGTCCCCCATCTTCGAGGGTAAGGTAGTGCCCAAGAAACGCATGGTGGAAACCCTGGCCAAGGGTGAGTCAATGGCAATGTACAACCTGACCTACTTCCGTAGCATCAAGGCCAACGTCACCAAGGACGAGATGAACCGCATTCACAACCTCTTGATGCAGGACGTGGGCAAGTTGGAAGAATCGGGAGACCTTGAGTATGGTTGCGAGAATGACCTTCTCTCCTTCTGCATCCTGCACATGAACGGCTCTGTGAACATGAAACAACAGAAAGACCCTTCACATCGCTACCTCTGCTATCAATGCTATGAGGCTTCGAGAGGCGGATACAATGTCACCCTCGTCTACATCGAAGGAAATGCCGGAATGAAAGAGTTAAAGAAAATGTTCAAGAAGAAATAAAAACAAAAACATACACATGATGAAAAAGTATTCAATGCGCGCATTGCTATGCGCAATGATGATGACGGCAGGCATTTCTGCCACAGCTCAGAAAATAACAGTCACTAGTACCACCAAGTATGATGTGGAGACAGGTTCCAATCAGGATTCCTTGTACGTAGAGGAGAAACACCCCGGAGGCTTCGACTTCAGCCTTTCCTCTCTCCAGGAGCGTCTGGGTATTGTCAATACTAATTACAACAAGCAATTAAGCCTCACCCTTTTTGGCAACGTCGGTATTGGTTTCACCGGCACCATTGGCGCCCCCGCAGACATGAGCACCAGCATGGGTTCGAGCATCGAGGTGGATTGGAGCAACATAGTGGGTGTTAACTACCACTTCAATCGCTACAACAATATAGGTCTTGGTTTCGGACTTCTGTGGCGCAACTACCGTATGGTCGACAATACCATGTTTGCCCAGGATACAGACGGCCAGATCACCCTGCAACCCTATACTGCGGGAACCAATCCCAAGTTCTCACGCTTGCACAGTCTTCAGCTCACTTTGCCATTGCTCTACACCCATCGTTGGAAGAGCGGTTGGGCTGTCACCGTGGGTCCCGAGTTGTGCTTCAAGACGAAAAAGGACAAATACAATACCATCAAGACTCGCTACGAATTGGGTGGAGAAAAATACAAGGACATTTCAAAGGGCGTACATTTCAATCCCGTTACCGCCAACGTAGTGGCCAGCGTGATGTACAAGTCCATCGGTGTCTATGCTCGCTACTCGCCCATGGATGTACTCAACACGGATTTCGGTCCCTCGTTCCAGAGTATCACCGTAGGTATTCGCCTCTTGGGATGGTAAAAACACATTTAACAATTTCAGGATTTATAAAAACCAGCAAAGGTCAGTCTCTTACCGTAGAGTCTGACCTTTATTGTTATTCAAAATAAGGCACGAACCACTCAACCTACCCAAACAGACTGTCTCACACGAAGGTACGAAGGGCGCGAAGTAATTACATCTTCATATCCTTCGTGTTAAGCGATAGCAATATCTGTTTCATTTTACAGGTCGAAAAACTTCGCGGTCTTCGTGCATTCGTGTGATATTACCTTTATCAGTAGTGCATCCTGCCAAGTAGCACCCCACCTTTGGGGCTAGCGTTACCCATTGCGTAACGATTGTTTACTTGTCTGTCTCTCGATATCTTCTTATTATCTTCCTCCGAGATGCTTCTATTCTGCTATTAATCAAATCCCAATTAAATTACAATGAAAATACAATATATTTTAAGAAACATTGGAGTTTCATTGGACTTTAATTGGAGTTTCATTGGACTTTCAGCACAAACTCCTCGGAAGAACCGGGCAGAATGGGGACGGTGACTTCGCGACCAGCACAAGGTGAATGGAATGCATTGCCGATAGGTTAGAATACTTGGATCTGTTGCGATGTTTCACTTGTCGTCATCCTTGAATGGATGGTGAAGAATGCGGTCTGAAATACTCTCGTTCGGAATAACACAAAATTCTTTTGGTTATTCTCTCACTTATTCGTATCTTTGCAATATGAAAAAGAAACTACACCCCTTGATGCTTTGTGGCACTGGAAGCGATGTGGGCAAAAGCGTGCTCGCCACGGCTCTTTGTCGCATATTTGTGCAGGACGGCTACCAGCCGGCTCCGTTCAAGGCGCAGAACATGGCACTCAATTCATACGCCACGCCCGACGGATTCGAAATAGGACGCGCACAAGCCGTGCAGGCTGAGGCGTGCCGACTGGCTCCGCATACCGATATGAACCCGCTGTTGCTGAAACCCAATAGCGAGCATACCACACAAGTGGTGCTCAACGGAAAGCCCATCGGCAACCGCTCTGCATACGAATATTTTCGCAAGGAGGGACGAGAGGAACTGCGCGAGGCGGTACACATGGCCTTCGACCGACTGGCGAACCAATACAACCCCATCGTGATGGAGGGGGCGGGCAGTATTTCGGAAATCAATCTCCGCTCATCGGATCTGGTGAACCTGCCTATGGCGCGACATGCCAATGCAGACGTGATACTGGTGGCAGACATCGACCGTGGTGGCGTGTTTGCATCATGCTATGGTAGCATCATGCTACAAACGCCCGAGGACAGAAAGCGCATCAAGGGCATCATCATCAACAAGTTTCGTGGCGACATACGTCTGTTTGAAGAGGGACGGAAGATGATGGAAGACATTTGCGGGGTGCCTGTGCTGGGCGTTGTGCCTATGTTCAAGGACATCAGCATCGAGGCAGAGGACAGCGTGGCGTTAGAAAAGAAGAACGGAGATCCTGGTTCTGCGCAAGGAGGTGCGAACGTACAAGTAGCCGTAGTACTGCTCAGGCACATCAGCAACTTCACCGACTTCGACACACTGGAACGCGACCCACGCATCAACCTTTTCTACACGAGCAATCCAAAGGACATAGAAAGTGCCGACATCGTGATACTGCCCGGAACAAAGGCCACGCTCGACGACTTGTACGAACTACGCAAGAATGGCGTGGCACAATCCATCATCCGAGCCCATAAGGCGGGCAAGACGGTGGTGGGCATCTGCGGAGGCTACCAGATGCTGGGGCAGATGGTTTATGACCCCGACGGCGTGGAAGGAAGCACGACACAATTGCCCGGACTGGGCTTGCTGAACGTGGAAACCACGATGACTGCGGACAAAACCACCGAACAGGTAGTATTTGACTTCGACGGAAAGGAATGCCGAGGCTACGAGATTCACCAAGGTGTGACAAAGGCGGTAGCAAACGAAGAAAGCATAAGCGAAACGCAGTTGGATGCCACCTTGCCCAAGGTTGTCATTGAGGAGCATTGCCTGGGTACCTACGTACACGGCATATTGGATAACGACGCTTTCATCGACTTTCTGCTCCGTCCCTTTGCCAATAGGACGGAAGAGAAATGCAATGTTGAAACCTACGAGGAATTCAAGGAACGCCAATACGACTTGCTGGCCGACCATGTAAGAGAATACGTAGACATCAACAAAATATACGAAATAATAGGAGGAGAGGAATGATAAACGGTCACGGCGACGACATATTCAAATACAAGGACATTCGCATCAACTTCAGTTCGAATGTCTACAATCATTTCGACCACGAGGGACTCTTCTCTTATCTGGCCAACAGATTGGACTATGTGGTGAACTACCCCGAACCATCACCCCAAACCCTGGAGGCAGAACTGGCATCCATGCTGGACATCAAGCCCAATGAACTGATGGTGACCAACGGAGCCACAGAAGCCATCTACCTCATAGCACAAACCTACAGAAGGGGGCGCTCGACCATTATGACGCCAACCTTTGCTGAATATGCCGATGCCTGTAGATTGCACGAGCACGAGATAGGACGTGGAGGGGAATTGTATTGGATGTGCAATCCGAACAATCCAACAGGAACGGTTTTCCCTAAAGACGAACTGCAGGAGAAGATAAAGAAGCATCCGGAAGTGACCTTCGTCATCGATGCCAGTTATGCTCCGTTTACAAAAAAGCCCCTATTCACCGCAAGCGAAGCCACAGAAATGCCCAATGTGCTGATGCTTCACTCCATGACCAAGGAATTTGCCATACCTGGCTTGCGACTGGGATACATCACGGGATGCGCAGAACTGCTTGACCCCATCCGCAGGCAACGAATGCCCTGGTCGGTCAATCAGGTTGCCATCGACGCAGGTCACTATCTCATACGACACTCCGACGAGTTTGCATTCGACCTGGATGCTTTGCTGAAAGAGCGTGAAAGAGTAGAGGAAAGACTGAAAAAACTCGGAGTCATCGAGGTTTGGCCATCCGATACGCACATTCTGCTCTGCAAACTGCGCATGGGGCATGCCGAAGCCCTAAAGGACTATCTGGCCAACGAGCACGGCATCCTCATCCGCGATGCGTCGAACTTCGAGGGACTGGACAAATCGTTCTTCCGCATTGCGGTGCAAAAACCCGATGAAAACGACGAATTAGTGGATGCCATCATGCAATGGATGGCAATATAGCATAATTATGAATCATGAATCATGTACTATGAATTCGGAACTGTGAATTCAAAACTATGAACTATGAATTATGAACTATGAACTCCTCCTTGCTCCCCTGCTCATAGGCTGGTTGCTCGACTTAGCCTTTGGAGATCCTGCACGTTTGCCCCACCCTGTGGTGTACATGGGCAAATGGATTAGTTTCTGGGAGCATCGGCTGAACAAAGGGAAGCACCGCATGGCAAAGGGAGCCATAACTGCCGTATTCAGCATACTTTTGACCTACGCACTCACAAGTGCCTTGCTATGGTTCTTCTGCGACCTATGCTTTATGCTGGCAGGCAATAACAGTACCATCTCAACGTTGCTTCTCTTGCCAGAAGAACTGCCCTACACAACGTCATTGTTCTCATTAGGGGGGGCAACAGGCAGTTGGCAGGGTTGTATCCTTGTGTTTTTCTGCTTGGCTGGACATACGTTGCGCAAAGAGGTAAGGATGGTTTTTGAGGCAGTAGACAGAGGACTGGATGAGGGCCGGAAGCAAGTGGCACGCATCGTGGGACGCGACACACAGGAACTATCGGCACAGGAAGTACGGACGGCTGCTCTGGAAACACTTGCAGAGAACCTGAGCGATGGCGTTATTGCCCCACTCTTTTGGTTTATGCTTCTGGGCGTGCCGGGCATGATGATGTACAAGATGATCAATACGCTCGACTCAATGATAGGCTATCACTCACCACGCTATAAGGACTTTGGATGCTGGGCTGCGCGCATTGACGACGTTGCCAACTATATCCCGGCCAGAATAACTGCCTTATTAATGCTAATTGTCCCACTCCCCCAAAAGCAGAAAGGAAGTGGGACAACATCGCGTTTTAAGTTTGTGTTGCGTTATGGCAATCAGCATGCTTCACCCAACTCTGGTTGGCCGGAGGCTGCACTTGCCAGTATATTGAATTGTAGGTTTGGCGGTTCGCACAACTATTTCGGAGAGAACTTCTACAAACCATACATTGGAGAGAATCCGAAGGAACTTACTACGCAGGACATGCGTATCAGCATTCGCGTTTGCTTTGTGGCAGAATGTATGGCACTTGTGCTGGTTTGCCTCATAAAATGGGCGACATACATACTGCTCTGACAGGATTCTACCTTATTCGCGAACCATGCTTGACTCCATGTCGCCACTGGTAGTCAGGATAGGCAGTCCGGGGCACTCGATGGTGATGATCAACATATCTGTGCTTGCTTCCAAAGCCTCGATGTCGCGGGTACTGATGTACAAAACATCGTCCTTAACCTTGCTGTTGATAGCCTCTGCAACGAAAACATTGTCTGCGGTTACGCTAACGCTATACTTGTCGCCTGAAACCAAGCGAATGCGTGCAGGAACACCTACATTAACCACGCTGAACGACTCGGTCTCTTTCAAGATGGTCTCGCCATCATCACCTGAGAACTCGTTTACACTTGCATTAGCACTTGCTGTTGCGATTACCATAGCTGCTACGAACATCATGAACTTTTTCATAAGACTGTATTTTTTAATTGTTATTATTTACTGTTGTTTTTTGTTTCTGATGCAAAGGTACGACAGTTTTCGAGGAATTTTACGGGATTATTTCTATTCGGCGAGAGGAAATCCCTATACGTGAGGGAGAATTCCCCCACTCTACTCATAACAACCACCAAACAACACATTACTTCACAGCAAGAAATAGCAAGAGAAAACAAGAGAAGAGAAGAGAAGAGAAAAGAAGAGAAGAGAAAACTATAGAAAAAAGAGAAAAAAAGAGCACGAAGCCTATTGAACTCCGTGCTCTTCTTCTTTTTTATATTATAGGATAGGTATCTACATTATTTCGTTTTAACATAGGTTGTTACGTATGTAGAGCCATCCTTAACCTTTGTGGCAGTATTGGCATCCCAGGTAGTGGTGCTATTACCATATTCATTATGAGAGGCAATTTCACGACCTTTCTCGTCATAATCGACGGTATAGCCAACCTGACTGCCATCGAATGAATGACTGGAGATGACACGAACGTACTTGCCGTCGGGGATATACTCGAATACCCAATCTGCTACACGCGACTTGACGCTTCCGTCGGGATTGTACACTACATCGTAACGGATGCTCTTATTATCCTTGTACTCGGTATCCCAACCGGATTGCAACACACCATCGGTATAGCTCTTATATGAGATTTCGCGTCCTTCAAGATCATAGTCGGTCTCGTAACCTATGGGACCATTGCCTGACACATAGCTTTTGACATTTACAACATGCTTGTACGTATTGTCTGAATAGGTCTTCTTTTCTATACAGAAACCATCATCAGTACTGGTCAAACCATCCCATGTAAAATGGGTGGTATGAGCGCCTTTAGAACGTATCTCTACGAGACGATGCTGGTCGTCGTAAATATAGTCATTAAAGTCGTCCCATTCACCACAAAGCAATTCGGTACGCTTGATGTCGCCACGCTCATTGTATATGGTAGTTTCCAGGCACCACACGGCATCGCCACCTTCCTCACCATCGCGCATATAACCATGCTTGACGAGACGGCCTTCGGCATCGTATTCATTAACCTGTGTCGTGTCGCCATTGATAACCTCAACAAGAATCTTACTGAAATCTATACCACAATCATAGGGCGACGAAGTCTCTTGCTGTGGCTTGTCAGTAGCAGTAAGGCTGTCGGTTTCTGTACCTTGTTTAGCCTTGTTGCAACTGCCCAATGAGCCAACAGAAATCATTGCTCCAGCGGTAAGGAGCGAGAGAAATAAAGTCTTTTTCATTTTATAATACGCGTGTGCGCGATAATTTAGGTAAGTGAAAATGATTGAAAATGTAAAATAAGACGTGAAAAATTGGGAGAAACACACGACTTAGAAATAATCGAGTAGGAGGAAAACGAAGTGGTTTTCTTCCTACTTTCGTTTTCCGACCTCTCACACCACCGTACGTGCCGTTCGGCATACGGCGGTTCTCTAATTGCGATGCAATTTTGTGTAGATGCCTATAAGCGAGGGATAAC
>JAZUKS010000132.1:0-41476 GCA_045643405.1 Bacteroidaceae bacterium
TGTCATTATTGTTGTTTTTTTTCTTTCTAATTGTTTTACAATTGGTTCTTTGCTTGCCCCTCTCCTAATGGAGAGGGAACTGGGGTTATGACAGAAGATACATCAATCATCAACCGTCAACCATCAATCGTCAATCATCAATCATCAATTTTCACTCTTTCCCCTTCAGCCACTTATCCAGCCAACGGAAGAAGGTTCTTTGCCACAGTACACCATTCTGGGGTTTCAGAACCCAGTGGTTCTCGTCGGGGTAAAGGAGCAATTGTGCGGGGATACCACGCAAGCGTGCTGCATTGAATGCACTCTGTCCTTGGCTGGAAAGAATACGGTAGTCCTTGTCGCCGTGGATGCAGAGGATGGGGGTATCCCATCGGTCTACATAGAGGTGAGGACTCTCTGCAAAGACGTTGTGCTTTCCGGTTTCCTCAATGAGCTGTGATGCCATGTTTGCTGCCTTTGAAACAGCATTCGCCTTGTTGGAAGCCGTTATGCCACGGTGCCAAGGTGCAGCCTTGAGGTCCCAGTTGGCAAACCACATCTCCTCGGTCTCTACATATTGCTGCTGTGTGTTGAAGATACCATCGTGCGCAATGAATGCCTTGAAACGCTTGTCGTGATTGCCGGCTAACCAATATACGCTATAGCCACCAAATGAGGCACCAACACATCCTAAACGGTCTGCATCTACATAGGGTTCCTGCTTGATGTCGTCAATTGCCGAGAGATAGTCTCTCATGCATTGCCCGCTGTAATCTCCGCCAATCTGTTCGAGCCATTCCATGCCGAAACCAGGAAGACCACGACGGTTGGGAGCAATGATAATATAGTCGTTTGCTGCCATGATCTGGAAGTTCCAGCGGTAGCTCCAGAACTGGCTTACGGGACTCTGAGGACCACCCTCGCAGAAAAGCAGGGTGGGGTATTTCTTGTTGGGGTCGAAATGACTGGGATAGATAACCCAACAGAGTTCCTCCTTGCCATCTGTAGTCTTCACCCATCGCTCCTTGACATCGCCAAAGGCAAGTTGTGAGAGCAAGTGGTCATTCTCATGAGTCACTTGTTTGACTACTGCCACCTTATTCTTTACAGGGGTGATGACATAGAGGTCGGCTGGTGCTGAGATGCTGTGACGCTCTACAAGAAGAGACTTTCCGTTTGGCATCATCTGCAATGCTCCGTAGTCGTAATCACCGGTTGTGATGGGCTTCACCTCGCCTTTGAGGTTGGTGGAGTACACCATTGTGCGGGCATGCCAGACACCTAAGAAATAAAGTGTCTTGTTATCGGGAGCCCAACAGAATGCCTCTACTCCAGATTCGAAAGATTCTGTTACATAGGTCTTCTTGCCGGTAGCCATGTCGAGTACGCAAAGACGGTTGCGGTCACTTTCATAGCCGTCATGCTCCATGCTCTGCCAGGCAACCATTTTGCAGTCTGGAGAGAACTGTGGGTTGATGTCATAACCGGCATTGATGTCTTCTGCAGACTTGTTCTTGGCTTGCTGCTCGAGTGACTCGGTTGCATCGTATTTCGGTTCTGCATAATCTGCTGGTTTACAGAGATTCGTGGTCTTTCCGCTCTCAATGTCATAGAGATAGATGTCGCTATCGGTTGAGATGGCATAAGCCACACCGGTCTTCTTGCGACTGGTATAGGCTATAGACTTGCTGTCGGGACTCCAGCAGAACTGCTCAGAACCACCAAAGGGTAACATAGGACATTCGTAGGGTTCACCTTCAAGAATGTCGGTAGCATCGCCAACCTTCTGACCGTCAAAAGATGCAACGAAGATGTGGGGAATAACGGTGACATACTGGTCCCAATGTTTGTAGTTCATGTCGTCAATCACCATTCCGCTGGCTAAGGGAAGGTCCTTTTCCTTGGGCTGGATACTGGTGGTTTGTGGCACTTCACGGATCAGTATGACATGTTTTTCATCGGGTGAGAACTTGAAACCTCCAATTTCATTGCCCGATGTGAGTTGTTTGCGGTTGCCACCCTGAAGGTCCATACTCCAGAGCTGTCCGCCACAGACAAAGGCTATACGCTGTCCGCCATTGATAAAGGCAGGCTCGTTCTCGCTTTTTTCTGCAGTGGTCAGCAAGCGCTGGTTCTGACCATCGGCGTCGCAAACGTATATGACCGTTCGACTCTTATTCTGTTCAACACTATAATAACTTACCGTATAGACAATCATCTTTCCATCGGGACTTACCTGATGTGCGCCAACACGTCCCATTGCCCATAGTGCTTCAGGAGTGAGTCGGTCACTGGTAAGTTTTATCTCATGCTTACCGATGGGTTCTGCTGCATTTGTCGTTGTTGCAGAACTTGCAGAAATGGCTGCGGCAAGAGTCATGGCTGTGATGTAATTCATTTGTATAGGTAATTTGTGGTATTAGTTGGTTCTGGTGGTATTTGTAACTGTATTGTCATCCCAAACTGATGGGGATGACAATACAGTAGATGTTTTAATATCCAAGAGATTACTTCTTGTTCTGTTGCTGCTTCTTCTGCTGCTCCTGAAGTGCTTTCATCTGTCTCATCATTTCAGCCTGCTTCTGGATAGTTTCGAAACGTGAAGGCTTCTTGTGATCGTTCTTGTGCTTCTCGCGGTGCTCTTCAAGTTCTGCCAACAGTTTCTTGTCGTCGGTTGTCTTGCGCATGTACCACATAATGAGGATGCTGGTAAGACCAGACAGGAAGTAGTAGTAGCAAAGACCGCTTGAGTAGTCGTTGAACATAAAGAAGAACATCACGGGCATGAGGTACATCATCCAACGCATCATCTTCATCTGACCAGCCTGCTCAGAACTCAACTGGTTCTTCTGCTGACGCATGCTGATGATGGTATTGATGATATTGGTTGCGCAGAACAATACGCAGAAGATTGACAAGTGGTCGCCCAACAAAGGAATGCTGGTACCCCAGTTGATGACATCATCATATGCAGAAAGGTCTTCTGCCCAGAGGAAGCTCTCGCCGCGCAACTGGATGGCATTGGGCACAAAGTTGAAGAGGGCAATCCAGATAGGCATCTGAATCAGCATAGGCAAACATCCACCCATAGGTGAAACGCCATACTGCTTGTAAAGGCTCATTACCTCCTGCTGCTTTATCAGGTTGTCTGCCTTGTTGGGGTACTTGGCGTTGATTTCATCAACTTTTGGTTTAAGCACACGCATACGGGCACTGCTTAAGAAACTCTTGCGGTTGGTGGGAAATACCAAAATCTTGATGAAGATGGTCAGGATCAAGAGCACGATACCCATTGGCAAGCCCCATGCGGTAAGCCAGTCGAAGATGTAGAGGATAAAGAATCGGTTTATCCATCTGAACAAAGGCCAGCCTAAGTAGACGAGGTCATCAAGTTCAAGGTCCTTTCCGCTCAAACTCAGTTTGTTGTGATCCTGCAAGATGTGGAAGTCATTGGGACCAAGGTACAGCTGCATTTGTGTAGGCATCTTTCCTGTGGGGTCGAAAGAGGTCTGCATATCAGCGCAATAGTACTTGAGGTTTTCGCCCTTTTCAAATGACTGACTGCTCAGGCGAGCCTTGGTGAAGTCCTGATGTCCGATGAGTACGCAACTGAAGAACTGGTTCTTGAATGCAACCCAATCGAGTGCTTCTTCCATATCCTCGGATACGCTGCCCAATGCAGAGAGGTTGTCGGTATCATCGTCCTTCTCCTTGTAGGTGAGGGTAGAGTAGCGACTCTCGAAGACGTGCCCCTTCTCCTGCTGACGGCAAGTGTCTGTCCACACGATGTTCATGTTACGTCGGCTTGTCAGATACTCGTCCAGATTGTTGGCTTTAACGGTGAAGTCGGTCATGTAGCTCTGGCCACGCAACTTGTACTCAAGGTCAAGTGTTCCGCCATTGCCTGCGGTAAGGCGCATGGTTACTGTACTATCACTCTGATTGATGGGCTCAAAGTAATAATCAGAGGTTACGTAATGTTCTTTACGACCTTCAAAGGTCAATACCATGCTGTTGGTTCCGGGGGTAAGCAAGGTTACAGGGCTCTTCTTGTCCTGACCCTTGTAGTTGAGCATCTTAACGCCACTTACGGTACCACCCAATGTATTGATGGTTACCTCCACATTCTTGTTTTTCAGTACTACGGGCTTGTCCTCGCCTACGCGGTTCTTGAAGAATGCCTTGGTACTATCCGTAACAGAGGCAATTTTGATTGAATCGTTAAGAAGTGCTTGTTTCTCTGCGTTGATGGAGTCGAGTTTGTGCTGAGCAGCAGCCTCTACCCGAGCCAATGAATCCTGACGTGCTGCCGCCTCCATCTCTTCGCGGCTGGGACGTCCGAAGTAGGAGAAACCTACCAAGACGGCACCAATAAGCACAAATCCTGTAATTGTATTTTTATCCATATTTTTAAGTTGTTTCTAACTGAATTATAACGTTGTTTCGTTTAGAAAATGTATGCGTACGTGCATAATAATCGCGCAAAGATACAAAAAAAAGATGGAATGCGAGGTCAGTTTCTGTATTTATTTGTACCTTTGTGCGAAATTATGAAACTTATGAGAAAGATTATAAGCATATTAGTGTTTACTTTCGCACTTTCTGCAACAGGACAACGTCAGTCAAATCATGTGGCAAACACGGCATCGGATTCGCTTTCTGTACACTTTAAGCAGTATGGCGATTCGCTGCAAAAACTGATAGATGGTTATCGTACTTCGGCCCCCCGTGCGAACGGCAATGTAAATGCTTCCCTGAATCCATATTATTTTCCATTGTTCTCATCGGCTACAATTTTCAACAATCCGTTAAGGCAGTCTATGGGACTTGTTTGGAATGCCGGTGGCAACAGAGGTACTGCCTTGTCTGCCATAAACGTGGATAGGAAATTGGTAACATTGTCTCAGGTAAATGATTATCTTGCCAATATGTATGCCTGTCATCCTGAGTTATTTGAGCAGACACAGGACCAGATGATGGAAGAAGGTGCATTCGTTGCTGATGTGAAGGCACCTCTTACTACAGATAATAAGTTGTCTGACCAGATTCAACTTGTTGATATTGAGCATGAAGTAGTTGACCCCATTGTGGCCATTACGCGTAAACCGAACTTCTGGACATTAAAGGGTAGTACGTCCTTGCAGTTTACACAATCGTATTTCACGGATAACTGGTATCAGGGTGGTGACAATAATTATGCTGCATTGGGCATGTTTACCTTTGAGGCAAAATATGATAACAAGCAGAAACTGCAGTGGGAAAACAAGTTGGAGGCGCAGTTGGGTTTCCAAACCACAAAAGGTGACTCTTGCCACTCGTTGAAGGTAACGAGTAACCTTCTGCGTCTTACTTCTAAAGTGGGTTACAAAGCCTTCAAGAATTGGTATTATACTGCAGGTTTTCAAGGGTATACTCAGCTTTATCCGAACTATAACACCAATTCGTATAAGGTTACTACTGATATTAATTCTCCTCTGTATCTGTCTTTCTCAGTCGGTATGGACTTCAAGTGGAAATTGAAGCGTTTTGAAGGTTCTCTCTACATGGCTCCCATCGAGGTCAATGCCCGTTATGTGGACCGTAAGGAGTTGCGTGCACGATACAATGATAATGAGAACCAGGCAACCAAATGGACATGGGGTCCCAAGATTACGGTTAACTACAAGTGGAAGATTGTTAATGACGTGGAATGGCAAAGTCGTATTTATTGCTTTACCAACCTGCACTATACCAATATGGAGTGGGAGAATACCTTTACGTTCAATGTCAATAAGTACTTGAATTGTAAGTTGTTCGTCTATCCTAAGTACATTGATGATAAAAAGTACGGAAAGGCAAAGGGTGATCCTGAACGTGGATACTGGATGTTCAAGGAATGGCTTAGTTTAGGTTTAAGCTATAGTTGGTAAGTTGAACTGATTAACCCGTCTTTTACGCCTTTAACTTACGCGCCTTTAAGTGCATGATTCTCTTTAACATTTGGAAGAATAGTCAAATCGTCTGCAGTTGAGATTGCGAAATTAAATACATTTATATAATGAAAGCCGTTTCTGGGTGCAAATCCTGAAACGGCTTTCTTACGTATGGATGTTTTTTCTTTCTTTCTTGTTATTCCAAACTCATGCTTTTTATTCCAAACTCATGCTAGGTTTAAGTACGTCATGACATTGTACTTTCAATGCCTTGCCTTGGTTGTAAACGCTGGTTGCACGGATGTCTGTTACACTGGCACCAAAGTGAATTGTATAACGGCCAGCAGCAGTTTCCCAGGCTTGGGTTGCTTCGTTGTAGCTGGCAAGGTCATAAGCGCTGACCTTCATGGTAAGTGTCTGACTTTCCTTGGGTTGCAATTCGCGTGTCTTGGCAAAAGAACGAAGTTCGAGAGCGGGTTTGGTGAGTCCGCCATCAGGGGCTGTAACGTACAACTCAACAGCCTCTTTACCGGCAACCTTACCCGTGTTGGTGACTGTGATTTCTGCTACGAAACCATCCTTGGTGGACTTGATGACGGGCTTGCTGTATGAGAAGGTGGTGTAGCTGAGTCCGTATCCGAATGGATAAGATACTTCTTTGCCTACGGTGCTGAAGTAGCGGTATCCTACGTTGATGCCCTCCTTGTGAAGTGTGTAGTCATCGAACTCACGCTTGCTGCCTTGGCGCTGTCCATTGCGTACATTGGGGAAGTTGGCAGATGACGGTACGTCAAGCAGACTGATGGGCCAGGTCATACTGAGCTTACCACTTGGATTGGATTTGCCGGTGAGAACATCGGCTACAGAATAACCACCTTCCTGGCCAGGTTGCCATGCCAAGAGGATTGCATCGGGTTTGCCTTTCCATGAAGCTGTCTCAAGTACATTGCCCATGTTGAGAATGACGATTACCTTCTTGTTTTTCAGGTGGAAAGCGTTGCATACATTGCTGATAAGCTGTTGTTCTACGTTCGACAGATTAAAGTCATCTGCTTCACGACGGTCGCTACCTTCGCCAGCCTGACGGCCAATGGTGATGATGGCCATTTCGCTCTCATCTGCTTGTGTGTTGATGATTTCGCGTGAAAGGTCTAATTCGGGAAGCACAGGCTTTCCCCAGAACCAACCACGACGAACAACAGCTGCGGAAAGGTTGTCCTGGAAGGTCTTGTAACTTTGGTAAACCTTTGCCAGTTTCTCGTTGACCTGTAATCCTGCGCTGTTCAAACCGGTCATCAAGTCGATGGTATAGGCCTTGTTTACGTCGCCAGATCCTGTACCACCGGCAATGAAGTCGTAAGAGGTGATGCCGAAAACAGATACCTTCTTCAAGTCTTTGATGGGCAAGGTCTGTTGCTCGTTTTTCAGCAATACCATACCCTCGTTTGCACTTTGACGGGTAATGAGAGCATGTGCTTTGAGGTCGGGCTTGTTAGTGTACTGATAATTGCGGTAATGTGGTGTTTTCAGGAGATACTGCAATATGCGCTTGACGCAGATGTCAAGGTCTGCCTCCTTTAACTCTCCACTTTTTACCTTTGTGATGATTTCTTGTGTCTGGACAGTTGTACCAGGTTCCATCAAGTCATTTCCGGCTTGTATCTGTGCTGCTGTGTTGCGCTGGCCCGTCCAGTCGGTCATTACGATACCATCATAACCCCACTCATCGCGGAGGATGGTGGTGAGCAGATCACGACTTTCCTGAGTGAAAGGACCGTTTAAGCGGTTGTAGCTTGACATGACGGTCCAGGGGTTAGATTCTTTTACTGCAATCTCAAAACCTTTAAGGTAAATCTCACGCAGAGCACGTTGTGAGATGACCTCCTCAACTTCGGTTCTGCTGGTTTCTTGTGAGTTACCGGCATAGTGCTTGATGCTTGTACCTACGCCCTGGCTTTGTATTCCACGAACATAAGCAGCGGCAATCTTTCCCGTTACGAAGGGGTCCTCGCTGTAGTATTCAAAGTTGCGTCCGCATAATGGAGAACGATGAATGTTCATACCAGGTGCCAGTAGCACGTCGCAGCCATATTCCAATACCTCGTTTCCTATGGCACGTCCAACTTCTTCTACCAATTCCTGATTCCATGTACAGGCCAGTGCGGTTCCCACGGGAAACCCGGTACAGTAGTACGTGTTGGAATCGCCTGGTCGGGTGGGATTGATGCGAACACCAGCAGGACCATCGGTCAGAATGCTTGGCGGAATGCCCAGTCGGCTAATGGGTTGCGTGGTACCTGCAGCACCAGGAACGAGATTGGCGTGGGCACCTATTATGCCATTGCCACTTTGGTTTCCACCTGTAGAACCTTGGTGACTGGTACCTACAACGAGGGTTGCTTTTTCCTCAAGCGTCATTGCCTTGAGAATCTCATCGACATTGTCTTTCTGTAGTTTCATCTGAGCTTGTAAGGGTGAAATGCAAGCACATGACAGCATGGCTGTTGCGAATAGTTTCTTCATGTATTACAGTTCGTTTAAAGGTTTTGAAATATTGTTGTTATTTTCAATGCAAAAATAGTATAAATTGTGTGATTCTGCAAGAAATAAGTGTGATAATTAGAAAAATAGGTATGTATTTTCCTTTTACCCCGAAAAAACAGAATAGGAGTCTGCTTCACAGCGGGCTCCTATTATTAGGTATTAGTTTTGTTTAAGGTAAAAAGATTGTTTGTTTCAGGATAACGAGTGCAAAGGTAAGTTTTAATTTGCTACCCGCCAAATGTTTTTATATGTTATTTGACATATTTTCGAAACTTGTGTGATAATTTACCATTCCGACAATGGGTTTTGAAAGTATTTTCCCCATGATGAGTCCTTCTTTCGTGATGGCTTCGTTTAATTCCTTTTTAAATGGTTCTGGAATACCGCCAACGAAGTGAATGGGCAAGTCGGGGCGTTGGTAATTGAGAATGTTACGTTGCAAGAAGCGACGGAACTCGTTTACAACAAGATTATGTATGGCATCATTGTCGAGATGTGCACTCAAGAACTTGGTCAGCGATGCCAAGAACATGTTGGGTTGCGGTTGTCGGTAAACTCGGTTGATGATTTCTGCTTGTGTCAGTCCGGTCTCCTTGAAGAATGCTTCTTGAATGGGTTGGGGGAGTTGGTGCTTTAAGATGTCTCCTACAAGGCTTTTCCCTAATGAAGCTCCGCTTCCTTCATCACCTATGATGAAACCAAGGGCAGGGGTTTGCATTACAATCTTCTCTCCGTCAAAAAGGCATGAGTTGCTACCTGTTCCCAAAATACAAGCTATGCCTTCGTTGTGACCGCACAATGCTAACGCGGCCCCCAGCATATCGCTCTCTACGAGAATTGTTGCATTGGGGTATGCGGTTTGCAAAACCTCTTTCACAATGTCCGAATAAGGTGAAATGCACCCCGAACCATAGAAGAAAATGTGATGAATCTCTTTAGGGTTAATGGTGTTACTTCCCTCTTGCAGAGATGACTGTTGTAATGCATATTTTGCTTGATTGACGGCTTCTGATATACATTCTTTACTATCTCTTATTGGGTTTATACCCAATGAGTTAATGTATGTTGGTTGGATGCATCGTTTAATGTCTTCTCCAATGCATGCCCATGCGGTTTTAGTACCACCGCTATCTGCAATCAGTATCATGATGTTTGTCTTGGGGTGCTAATATTATAAGGTGGGATTAAGCATCCTCCTTATATGCCTTGCGCTGGCGCTCTTTGGGAAGTCCGCTCATAACGACCTCGTATGCTTCCTTGAGGTTTGCCATCTCGTTCTCATGTCCTTTGCCCTTGGGGAAAATAGGCTTGTGTATTTGGATGGTGAAAGGAGTCCAACGACCAAGGGGTGCTTTGGCAGTACGTGGATAGAAGTCGAATGGACCATTGATGGTAATGGGGACAATGGGCAATTGCAATTCGTCTGCCAACTGGAAGGCACCTTTCTTGAAGGTGCTCAAACCACCGTCGTAGGTACGTGATCCTTCGGGGAAAACCACCAAAGATGTTCCTCCGCGTAATTCCTTCCTTGCTAATTCGTATGTACGCATAATGGCCTTAGGACCACTCTTGTCAACAAAAATCTGTCCACCACTCTCGCATGCTTTACCAATCATAGGCATCTTGCGGAGCGATTTCTTCATCATCCAACGGAAACTGTGTCCCAGGTATCCGTAAATAAGGAATATGTCAAAGAAACTTTGATGGTTGGCTACAAATACATAGCTTGTTTTCTTGTCAATGTTCTCCCTTCCTTTTAAATGAATAGGAATCAAAAAGGTGTAGAGTGTTATTCGAGACCATATCTTGCCTGGCCAGTATGACCAGAATCTACCATCGCCTAATGCGCTTCCTATCACAACGGTTGCACTGGTGAGAGCGGTTGTTATCAACAGCAACGGAAGTGCGAATACAATCTGATAAAGGTAATAGAGATATTTCACAAATATAGGATTAAAAATGATGAATTAGATGTTTTCAATATTCTCAGGTTCAATGGGTTGGTGATTTATCTCATCAATATAGTTGAGAAGTTCCTCACGTCCCATCTTTGAAGTGGCTGATGTTACAAAATAGGGTGGCAGTTCCTCCCAGTCTTGCAACAATCGGTTTAGATACAATTGGATGTTAGCATTGAGCTTGCCGTGGCTCAGTTTGTCGCCTTTGGTAAAGACGAGGCTGAAGGGTATGCCGTGTTCACCCAGAAACTCAATGAACTCAAGGTCTATGTTTTGTGGCTCGTGACGAGAGTCTACCAGTACAAACAAGTTGCTCATCTGCTCACGACGAAGCACATAGCTGGTAATCATGCGCTTCAGGTTCTCTTGTTCTTTCTTGCCTCTTTTGGCATATCCATAACCGGGAAGGTCAACAAGATGCCACTCCTTGTTGATAAGAAAATGGTTGATGAGAAGCGTCTTGCCGGGCATGGCAGATGTCTTGGCAAGTTTGTTGTAACCTGTCAGCATGTTGATAAGACTTGACTTACCTACATTACTTCGACCGATGAAAGCGTACTCGGGCAATTGAGATGCTGGGCACTTCTCAACGGTGGGACTGCTGATGACAAATTCTGCGCTCTTAATATCCATTTTTCCTTATCTTTTTGCAAAGATACGCATTTTTTTAAATTTGCTAACGACAAATGATTTTTTTTTCTTATCTTTGTGTGCAAATTATCTATTTTATAACCTTCTATGTTCACTTCTTTTGCTTTATTACTTCCATTCTGTGCCAGCATGTTGGGGTTGCTTGTGTTCTTGTTCAAGCGCTATAAACATGTCTGCCAACAGTTGATGTTAGTGATAAATGTGCTTTTCATCATATTTTTCTGTGCTGATTCTCTATTGATACACGGCACTTCAAGTTGGACGCTTGCCGTAACCTGTAGTGCTCTACGACAGTTTATAGGTCCTATGTTGTTGCCTGTGTTTCTGTTGTTTGTTCGTAGTTTCATAAAATCGAACTACCACTCCTGGACAACAGGCTTCTGGTTTATATTCCCCGTGGTACTGGGCTCTGTCAATGTAGTTTTGTATTCCTTGATGGGTATGGAGAATGCGGCCGCATACATTAGCCAAAGTTATCTGGAAGATGGTTTTGAAGGTATTTTTGCCACCGATTCTATATATAAGTTGCAGTATGTATTTGAGCGTGAGGTTTATGGTGGAGTAATGGTTTTGGAAATGCTATATGTCATCTTTTACCTATTCCGCTTGATGTATAGCTCGGGTTACAAGCTTCCGGTTATAGCAAAACTACTGAGAACAGGAGGTAAGGTTCCTGTGGTAAATCTGCTTGTTCCGGTTCTTATTCTTCTTATATTGCTTGTCGGCATCCGCATTGGTGTTGGACGTGCATTCCTGATTCAGCATAAGCCATTGGCTGGTGCGCTCAATTTCTTTGTTTCTTTGGTGGTTCTTGCTCTCAACTACTTTACCTTGTATGCCAATCGTTCTCCGGTTAATTTGCGTACATTGCGCTCACCTCTTTCTGGAGCAGATGGTGCCAAGAAGTATCATTATGAAACGGATGGTGAAAAGCAGGTAGCGCCAGTTGAAGGTATGAACCCCATAGCTTATGCCGAATTGGTAGATTCCTTCAAGGCGTTAATCATGGTAGAAAAAGTATATCTTGAAGCTACCTTGACGGTTGAAGATGTTGCAACTCGTCTGCATAGTAACCGTACCTATGTTTCGTGTATGATTAGCAAAGAATATGGTATGAATTTCCGGGATTATCTGTCCAGTCTACGAGTGGACTATTCCCAGAAGTTTATGAAGGCTAATCCATCAGCCACTCAGGAAGAAGTTGCACAGGCCTCTGGTTTTTCAAGTGCTTCAACCTTCAATAAGAAGTTCCATCAGGTTATGGGTATTTCACCTCGCCAATGGCAAGTGAACAATTAACAATAGCAAATAGAGGATAGTAATTTACCAATTAACAAACAGGCGTTTGATGCTATCTTCACCACCTATTTGCTTTTACTTTAGGAATCTACTGATATCATCTGTTGCCAGGCCTCTTCGTTGAGCATATTCTTCCATTTGGTCCTTGCCAATGTTGCCAACGCTGAAATGCTGAGTAGCAGGGTGAGCCAGCATCAAACCGCTAGTACTGGCATGTGGACGCATAGCACCATTTTCTGTGAGCCGAATACCAATAGACTTAAAATCAAGTATTTCATCTAATACAAAGTTCAGACTTTGATCGGGTAGGGAAGGATATCCTACAGCGGGACGCTTACCAACATAATTTTCGCAAAATAAGTCTTCAAGCATCAAGTGTTCATTGGGGGCATACCCCCATAAGGTGGTTCTTACGTATTCGTGAACCTTTTCGGCAGTTGCTTCTGCCAAGCGGTCTGCAAGAATTTGATGTAGCAGGTGTAAATACTCGTCTTGGGTATTTTGCTCTTCCATCTCCTTATCTACCGAACATGCAAAGAGTCCAATTCTGTTATACAAAGCATCTGCTTCTTCGCCCTCTTGAGGCTTTGGCTTGACAAAATCACTTAAACAGAGACAGAGACCATTTTCGCCGGGACTTTGTTGACGCAAAAGAGGAATGGCAATTGTATTTGTATCAGTATCATCAAAGGAACATTCTTTTCTCTTCCACGTTTCCGGTCCATTTTCTATTTCCGTTTCCGTTTCAGATGTTTTTCCCTTTCCTATTCTCTTTTCTGTGCTATTTGTTTTTACCATAATGTTATCTCCCTCGCTGTAAGCGGGGAGTAGCGCAATACGAGCATAGGTATGGTATCTTTTGTCTAATGCCTGAAGTAGACTTTGTGCTTCGTCATACAGTTTCATTGCCTCGCGTGCCTTGGGTCGTTCTTCTGTGGAGAAGGCTTGCAACCAATTTTGTCGGCATGCTTCGCATCCATGCACCTTGGCAATGCTTCCTAAGCGTGCGGGAAATCCCCACGCATGGAAGAAATAAAGCCAATTGATGTAGGGGGCTACATCATGCAAGGCATATGTGAATGTATGGAATTGCGCCATATAATGAATGCAATCTTTATTCTTCGTTTGTCCTATTTTCGAGGAATAAAACGTAGTGCTTCGCCTCGATTCTCCTTGTCAACCTTCTGCCCGTCAAATACTTGACGACCATTGCACCATGTGCTTACTACACGCCAAGACAGTTTTTCTCCCAACAGGGGTGACCATCCGCATTTGCTGATGATGTCTTTTTCTGAAATTGTCCAATCTTCTTTCTTAAGTAAAACAAGGTCTGCCTTGTACCCCTTTCGTAAGAATCCTCTTTTCTCTATGCCAAAGAGGCGTGCAGGATTATGGCACATCAATTCTACAAGGCGGGTACGTGATAAAATGCCTTCTTCTGACATCGTGAGCATAAGAAGTAGCGAGAACTGGATAAGAGGCATTCCCGAAACAGCGTTGGCTGCACCACCTTGCTTCTCGTTGAGCAGATGTGGAGCGTGGTCTGTTCCAATTACATCAATGATATTCTCGCCTACAGCCTTGCGTAATGCTTCTCTGTCATGTTCGCTTTTGATTGAAGGATTGCATTTGATGAGTGCTCCCAAACGCGCATAGTCCTTGTCTGTAAAGAATAGATGCTGAGGACAAACTTCAGCAGTAATTCGCTTATCTTCAATTGGCTTGTTACCTTCCTTGTCAAGCAAATCCAACTCTTTTGCTGTTGTGATGTGTGCCAGATGCAGCCTGGCTCCGGTTTCTTGAGCCATCTTCACAGCCAAGGCTGAAGAACGGTAGCATGCCTCGTCATCACGAATCCATGCGTGATATTCAATGGCGGGGTCATCACCATATTTTTCTTTTGCTTCGGCCATACGTTCGTTGATACGGTCGGTATCCTCACAATGTGTCATGATGAGGGTGGAGCACTCGCTGAAGATGCGTCGAAGTGGCTCTTCCTTGTCTACCAACATACCACCGGTACTGCTTCCCATAAAGAGTTTGAGGGCAGGAATACGCGTAGGGTCAATACCTTTTACTTCATCGATATTGTCGTTAGTGGCACCCAGGTAAAAGGCGTAGTTCACGCAACAGGTTTCCGAGGCATGCTTCATCTTCTCTTTCCACAAAGCCATTGTTGTGGTTTGTGGTATCACATTGGGCATATCCAATACGCTGGTCACACCACCTGCTGCCGCCGCTTGTGTTTCGCTCTTCATGTCTGCCTTGTGAGTCAGACCTGGGTCGCGCATGTGTACATGGTCGTCAATGACTCCAGGCATCAGCAACATGCCGGTTGCCTCAATAGTCTTGTCTGCATGGATATCCTCTGGCATACCTGAGGTGAAAATGTCACTAATGATATCGTTCTCTAATAAAACAGAGGCACAGAACTCTGTGCCTTCGTTTACTATGGTTGCATTTTTTATCAGCAGTTTCATCTTTCTAATGGGTTGAAAATGGAAAGACTTGATTCCTTACACACTTGTTATAAGAAACAAAAGGTTATTCACGAATGCAGTATGCGGTTTTCAATGCTTGCCTTCAATATTCAATTCTTCTTAGGGTATTTCTTGAACCATCCGTCCCACCTGAGTCGCATTACACCGAAGACGGCTTCGCTGAATATACCACCACTCATCTTGCTGGTACCCAATTCGCGGTTGATGAAGATGACGGGTACCTCCTTGATTTTGAAACCGCATTTGTGAGCGGTATACTTCATCTCTATCTGGAAGGCATACCCTTTAAAGCGTACCTTGTCCAACTCGATGGTTTCCAGTACTTCGCGACGATAACACTTGAATCCTGCCGTGGTGTCGTGTACTTTGAAACCAGTGACGATACGTACATATTTTGATGCGAAATACGACATCAATACACGTCCCATAGGCCAGTTAACCACATTGACACCACTTACATAGCGACTTCCGATTGCTACGTCAAAGCCTTCGTCGTGACAAGCAGCATAGAGACGTGGCAAGTCGCTGGGACTATGACTGAAATCGGCATCCATCTCAAAGATGAAGTCATATTTTTGTTCTATGGCCCACTTGAAACCTGTGATGTAGGCTGTGCCGAGTCCAAGTTTGCCACTTCGCTCAATGAGGAAAAGTTTATCCTTTAACTCTTCTGTCTGCATCAAGTCCTTAACAATCTTTGCCGTACCGTCGGGACTACCGTCATCGATAATCAAAACGTTAAAGCTATGCTCGTAAGTCTGAGTGGCGCTTCTGGGGTTCGAGGCGCTGCTGTTGCGCCCCTCTGTCAGTCCCGTTACTGCGCGGATAATGTTTTCTATGTTCTCCTTCTCGTTATAAGTCGGAATTATTACAATGCTATCAGATTTCATTATTTCTAAACTTAATGATCTCTTGTACAATCTCCTCCTGGTCATCGCTGAGCGAGATGATCAAGTTTTTATATCGTCCTCTTTCAATCATGTCCTTGATAAAGGGGTATACGGGTACCTCCTTTGTCCAGAAATGCTTGCCCATGAAGCACATTGGTGATGCGTAGCCGAAACTCAGATAGTGGTTCTGCACCGCATCCTGGAAAATCTCCTGAAGTGTTCCTGCACTACCGGGGGTGTATATTATGCCACCGTATGCCAAGGTAAGGATACCATCCTCGCGAATGCTGTTGTCGAAGTACTTGGCTATGCACATGGCCAACGGGGTAGAAGGCTCATGGCCGTAAAGCCAGGTAGGGATGCCTATGCTCAGGAAGTCCTTCTGAGGGTACTTCTCCACAACCTGCAAAGCGGTGTCAAGCCACATCCTGTCCTTGAAGCATGGAGCTGTGCGAAGCAGTTGCAGGGCATCTGCAAATTCTTCTTCGCTGCGTCCTGCCATCCATGCTCCCAGATGGGTTGCCTCCATTGCACCAGGACCGCCACCGCTTATCATAATGCTTCCCAACTCCGTTAGTCGTTTACTGATACGTGCTACTTGCTCGTATTGGTCTTCGGTGCGAAGCAGTCCATGCCCACCCATTACGCCTACAATCTGCTTTTCGTTGAAATTGGACAATAATTCATGCAGAGCCGTACTGATACTGTGGTCGTGCAGACTTCTTGCCAGGGTCTCTTTGATGTTCTTGGCCTTTTTCCCTTCCTCTATATAGTGACGGTATACTAAACCATCGTAGCATCTATTATAGCTGTCAGGATCTCCTAATTTATAACCCTCGTAAAGTGATTTAGCCGTATAGAGTTTACTGCGGAAACAATCGAATGTGCTTCCCATTTCAGGGAACTCTAAACTGTCCTTGATACGTTTTCTAAAACCTTGGGGCAGTGTGCACCCCAAAAAGATGCAATCAACATATTGATGACTTAGTGCCAAATCGGTCTCGGCAGTGAAGTTCACGTCCTTAAACGCACAATGGCAGATGGTTTTCTCCTCGCTGTGTAGGACTTGTGCCAATTGCCAGTCGTCGGTTATCTCATGGTATGCTTGCATCTTTTTTTCTTTAAGGAGTTAGATTACATGGCAAAAGCGTTGAAACCACCGTCAACAACAGCAACGGTACCGGTTACGAAAGCGGCAGCATCGCTGATGAGGTAGTGGATGGTTCCGCAAAGTTCTTCGGGAGCACCAAAGCGACCGAAGGGGGTCTGGCGGATAACATCAGCACCACGTTCGGTTAATGAACCGTCGGGATTGGTCAGCAAAGCGCGGTTCTGGTTGGTAAGGAAGAAACCGGGAGCAATAGCGTTGACACGGATATTGTTGGTGAACTTCTTTGCAATCTCAGTAGCCATGAAAGCGGTGAAATTGCTGATGCCAGCCTTGGCTGCTGCATATCCTGCAACACGAGTCATGGGACGGAAAGCTGCCATACTGCTGAAGTTGACAATAGCACCCTGACCTGCCTCAACCATAGGCTTGAGGAATACTTGGGTGGGGATAACTGTACCAGTAAGGTTGAGGTTCAGCACTTTCTCGAACTCCTCAACTTTGAGGTCGAAGAAGGTGCCAGTGGGAGCGATGGTTGCGCCGGGCATGTTACCGCCGGCAGCATTCAGGAGTGCATCAACACGACCGTAGCGCTTGATAACCTCGTCGCATACAGTCTGACAAGCCTCTTGGCTCATAACGTCGCAAGTCATGAATACCGCTTCACCACCTTCCTTGGCAATGTCAGCAACGATTTCATTTCCTGTATTGGCATTGCGACCTAAGATGACAACCTTGCAACCTTCGTTTGCCAAATACTTTGCAATGCTGCAACCCAAAACACCCGTGCCGCCAGTAATGACGACAACCTTACCGTTAATATTAAATAATGCGTTCATTTTTTTATTTTTTTTAATTGTATTTCAGTTAATTGTTTCTGTATTCTCTATATTATCCCAGAACTATGGTAGTTTGCCTTTTATTCTGATGAACTGCAGTCGTAACTTCTTGTGTATCAGATTATTGTGGTCGATGCTATTCACAGACTTTTAGTCCTCCATCAACTTGCGATATCTAACTCTCTTAGGTTCTTCAATACCCAGGCGCTTGCACTTGTTAACTTCGTATTCTGAGTACGAACCTTCAAAGAAGAATACGTTTCCGTCTCCTTCGTATGCAAGGATATGAGTACAGATACGGTCAAGGAACCAACGGTCATGACTGATAACCACGGCACAACCTGCAAAATTCTCCAAACCTTCTTCGAGTGCACGGAGGGTGTTTACGTCGATGTCGTTGGTAGGCTCGTCAAGCAACAGTACATTGCCCTCCTGCTTCAAAGCCATCGCCAAATGCAGGCGGTTACGCTCACCACCTGACAGAACGCCACATTTCTTCTCCTGGTCTGCACCCGAGAAGTTGAATCGGCTCAGGTAGGCACGTGCGTTGATATCCTTACCACCCATGCGGATGAGTTCGTTGCCTTGACTGACAACCTGATATACGCTCTGGTCTGCCTGGATGTCCTTATGCTGTTGGTCAACGTATGAGATCTTAACGGTTTCACCCACCTCGAAGGTTCCAGCATCAGCCGTTTCAATTCCCATGATCAGACGGAAAAGTGTTGTCTTACCTGCACCATTAGGACCGATGATACCGACAATGCCACCCTGGGGCAATGAGAAGTTAAGGTTCTCAAACAGCAACTTGTCGCCATAAGACTTCTTGACGTCGTGAGCTTCGATGACCTTCTGGCCCAAACGTGGACCATTGGGGATGTAAAGTTCGAGTTTTTCCTCACGCTCTTTCTGGTCTTCGTTCAACATGCGCTCGTAGTTGTTCAGACGGGCTTTTCCCTTGGCCTGACGAGCCTTGGGTGCCATACGTACCCATTCCAACTCTCGTTCCAAGGTCTTTCTGCGCTTGCTGGCTGTTTTTTCTTCCTGTGCCATACGCTTGGTTTTCTGGTCGAGCCATGAACTGTAGTTACCTTCCCAGGGTATACCTTCGCCACGATCCAACTCCAGAATCCAACCTGCCACGTCGTCAAGGAAGTAGCGGTCATGTGTAACTGCTATGACAGTACCCTCATATTGATTCAGATGTTGCTCCAACCAGTCAATGCTCTCAGCATCGAGGTGGTTGGTAGGCTCGTCAAGAAGCAGTACGTCGGGCTTTTGCAGCAACAATCGGCATAATGCTACACGACGTCGCTCTCCACCCGAAAGTACGCCGCACTTCTGGTCGGCGGGTGGGCAGCGCAATGCGTCCATGGCGCGCTCCAGTCTGCTGTCGAGGTTCCAGGCATCGGATGCATCAATGATGTCCTGTAACTCTGCCTGACGGGTAAACAGTTGATTCATTTTGTCCTCGTCCTCATAGTATTCGGGCAAACCGAACTTCTGGTTGATTTCTTCATATTCTGCCAATGCATCCACAATGTTCTGTACACCCTCTTTTACGGTGTCCATTACGGTCTTGTCATCGTCCAACTGGGGGTCCTGAGGCAAGTAACCTACACTGTAACCGGGCGAGAACACTACGTTGCCTTGGTAGTTCTGGTCCAGTCCTGCGATGATTTTCATCAATGTAGACTTACCGGCACCGTTCAGACCGATGATACCGATTTTTGCTCCGTAAAAGAAACTCAGGTAAATGTTTTTGAGAACTTGTTTCTGGTTCTGTTGGATGGTCTTGCTCACGCCGACCATCGAGAATATGATTTTCTTGTCGTCAACTGTTGCCATGTATCAGCAAATAAACAATTATTGATTAATATTTAACAAATCTTTTTGATATGCTTCTCTGTGAACACCTTTTCTGCAGGCCTACAAGTAAGCCTTGTGCGTTTTTCACTTTTCACTTCGCGTAGCAACTATCTCGTGCTCAAATCGCTCTATTTCCGTTTTTCTTTCCTCATCGCTGAGGGTAGGGCAGAGTCGTTTCAGCGCGTTGCGATAAGCCTCTACGGCTTTCATCTTGGTAATTTGTTGTCCAGCCTTCATTCCACTTGCATATGGGGTATGCGGAAGCAGGCTTCTGTTGAAATTTCCGTCACTCATACTGCAAATATACAATCATTTTACGAGATAATGATAATAATGTGCCAGAAAAAGCACATAAAGTGGTCCATTTGTGCTTTATTTATAAAAATAATGTGTATTTTTGCAATCGAAATGAAAAACAAGGCTCAAATACTAATACTCTTTCTTTTGTTTTTGCCGTTGGCTTTGACGGCAAAATCTAAGCGTCAGATATGGGTAATTGACGCAGGTCATGGTGGGCATGACGTAGGTTGTGAAGGTTCGAAAGCAAAAGAAAAAGATATTACCCTTAGCGTTGCCAAACGAGTGGCAGAATTGGTTCGTGCCAACATTCCCAATGTGAAGGTGGTGATGACGCGAGAAAAGGACAAGTATCTGTCGCTTGAACAGCGATGTGCTGTGGCCAATAATGCCGATGCCAGTCTGTTTCTCAGCATTCATGTTAACTCAGTACCAGAAGTGACTTACGTAAAAGGTACCGAAACATTCTATGGACCTTTGGGTGCTACCAATAACAAGTCGTTGGAGAATGCTCGTAAGGCAAACATTCAGAAAAGTGAACTGTTGGCATGGGAGATGCAAAAATACTACGGAATAGTGGGGCGTCCCATCGGTCGAGGTGTCAAGCGTGAAAGATATTACGTTATTCTTCATACCCGCATGCCCAGTATCCTTACCGAAATAGGTTTTATCAGTACGGCCAGCGAACAGGAATATATGACAAGTAAGAAGGGACAGGAAGAGATTGCCCAATGCATCTATCGTGGTTTGAGGGACTACAAGGAGACCATTGAGGGCGGACGAATGAAACGTACACTTGCAGAAATGAGAAGGACAGGTGGCCGTGCCAGTGGTGCCGTTCCTCCTGCTAAAAATACTGATGATAAGCAGTTGGCCCAGGCAACGGAGAAGAAAGAAACTCCTCCTACAGCCCAGGATGTTGCTTTGGCTGCAGAGAATGCCAAGGCAGAAGCTGCTGTAGTACTTGATCCTACACTTGAACCCGAATTAGAAAGCGAGGACCTTTCTTTCTGTATACAAATTTGTGCTTTGAACAAGAAAGTTAAAGTTTCAGATCCTCGTTTCAAGGGCTGGGGAAACATCAAGATTATGGAGAAGGACGGCAAGTATAAGTACCTTTATGGTAATACGAGCGATTATCCCGAAGCCCGTAAGATGCTGGAAAGGATGCGAAAGTCCTTCCCCGACGCCTTCTTGGTGGCCTTCTTAGGCAAGCGTCAGATCTCTACGGCTGATGCTCAGGAACTGTATATTAACAAGAAATAACCAAAATACTATGATTAAAAGAAAAATCAGCGCTATGCTGTTTGCTTTGCTTACTTTGACAGGATGGGCACAAAGTGATGTGGCAGATCCTAATTTCCATGTGTATCTTTGTTTTGGACAGAGTAATATGCAAGGCAAGGGCAAGATTGAATCCAAGGATCTTGTCGATGTTCCCGAACGCTTCAAGATGATGGCTACAGTCGATTTTGCATCAATGGACCGCAAGGTCGGTGAGTGGTATACTGCAGTGCCTCCTATCTGCCGTCCTGAAACCGGATTAAGTCCTTTGGACTATTTCGGACGTGAGATGGTTGCCAATTTGCCTGATAGCATTAGTGTTGGCGTCATAAGCGTAGCTGTAGATGGTTGCAGTATTAAGATGTTTGACGAGGATGTTTGCAAGACCTATATCAAGGGACAGCCTTCGTATATGACGAGTGCTGCTGCTGCTTATGGTAACAATCCATATCGTCATCTTGTGGATCTGGCAAAGAAAGCACAGCAACAGGGTGTCATCAAGGGTATACTTATTCATCAAGGCGAGACGGACACGGGTGATGACACGTGGGGACAGTATGTGCATCGCATCTACACTCGAATGCTCGATGAATTGGGACTCAAGGAAACTGAAGTTCCTCTAATTGCCGGCCAAGCCCTCCGCTCGGAATATGGTGGCGTTTGTTCCGGTCAGATTAATCTGGTCAATAAATTGAAGAATGCTGTGCCCAATAGCATGGTTGCTACAAGCGAAGGCTGCAAGGGAGGCGATCAGTATCATTTCGACTCAGAGGGTTATCGTACTATTGGACGTCGTTATGCTCAGCGAATGTTAAAATATCTTGATGCCTATAATACTGATATAGACTATGATATAGTATCGCTACGTGTTGCTAATGATGTTGTACTTGCACTTCCTGCTTCAAACCGAAAGCTGCACGTTTATTGCACGGATGCTGAGGGCAACGAGCATGATGTAACCGCTGCTTGTCAGTTCAGTATAGAAGACCCAGAGTTGATTAGCATTTCAGGAACAACCTTGTCAGCAGGTCAGGAGTTGGGCGAAACGCAAGTTACAGCCAGTCTTACCAACAAAGCTGGTAAACAAATCTCGCTGAATTTCCCTGTCAATGTGGTACTCTTCGATTTTTCTTCTACTGTTTTCAATGCATCTCTTTACAAGGATGGTACCGTGACATCGACAGAGACGGGTACAAGTCTGAAGAGTTCTGCTTCCGGCGGTTTTGCCGGATGGGTGTTCCAGAATGGTCTTGACCTTACTGACCGTCATTATTTGATGGTTGAATTCTCGAAAAAGCCCAGTACTTCGGTTCGCTTGTATGTCTATAATACCAACGATTATCTGGCTACCCATTTCAATCAGACTTTTTCTTCTGCATCTCAGGTTATTGACCTTAGTACGTTGGTTGATAGCAAGAAGAATCCTATTGACCTCTCTAAGATTTATATGTTAGGTTTAACGTTGGGTGCTGGTACTACTACGGTTACCAAGTTCTGTCTCAGCGAAGATGGCGTGACTCCTGTTCTTGACATCACCGATCAGTTGGTTCCTGCCTCTGCTATCTATGACCTTCAAGGTCGCCGTCTGCAAAATACCTCATCCAAGGGATTATATATCTCAAACGGTAAGAAGTTTGTTGGAGGCACGAGATAAGGCAACGGACTGATTTTGCTCATTAACGAGTATACAAGTCAACGAGACAACTATTCAACGTGTCTGTTCTGCCACAGCAAAGTGATGCTTGCAGATCGAAGTGGAGTAGGAATTAGGCAATAAGTTAAATTGACAATAAATCAACGAAGAGGCAAGTTAACAAGTAGCAAGCCATGCACTTGCTGACTTGCTTTTTTATAACGTGACACAAGTGAAAATGTGAAAAAGATTTGTGGGATGGTGCGTTTTGGCGTAGATGCCTATCTTACTATGATTTGTTGAATGGCTTGCGCTCCAATGTGTTGATTGATACGTGCCGCAACTGAAGCACGATTCATCATCAGTTCGCTGCGAAGAGCAGCATTGGTGACTTGTACATACATGATACCACCTCGAACTGTGACGTTTGAGGTGTATTTGGCAACAAATTCACCCATGACCTTTCCCCATGCCATTGAGGCACGGTATTCGTTGAGTGGGGTTTCTAGGCCATCCTCTCGTAACATGGCATGTATTAAGTCACCAAGTTTTTCTTCTCTGGTTCGTCTCATGTAGGGTGATATTAATACGGTGAGTTATTTGTTACGTTCGTTCGCTGATGGCTCCTTGCTCCACCTCATAAAGCTTGTAGTCGTGTTGCGTGTGTTGCAAAATGCTGTCAAGATGATCGCGGTTGGTGTCGGTGATAAAGGTCTGCCCGAATCGTTCGTCTGTGACGAGTTTCACAATCTGCTCTACGCGACTAGCATCGAGTTTGTCAAAAATATCGTCAAGGAGTAGGATAGGGGAAGTTTGCTGTCCGTTGTTGCGTAAGAAGTCAACCTGCGCCAGCTTGAGCGCAATGAGATAGGTCTTGTTCTGACCTTGGCTTCCCTCTCGTTTCATGGGGAATCCATTGAGCGTCATCTCGAGGTCATCCTTGTGGATGCCATGGAGTGAATAGCCTACGGCACGATCCTTCATGCGGTCTCGTTGAATAGTTTCAAGCAAAGGACCACGACTTCCATGGGATATGTATTCCAATTTGACGCTCTCGTTACCTTGAGAAATCTTTTCGTAAAACTCTTGAAAATAAGGAATAAAAGCTTCTACGTAAGACTTTCGCTTTAAGTATATTTTCTCGCCCTCTTGTGCCATGGCTTCTTCCCATAGTGCCAGGAGGTCTGGGTCGGGTTCTTCCTCCATCTTTAGCAAAGTATTTCTTTGTTGCAATGCTTTGTTGTAGCGGAGCAATGCTTCGAGATAAGGCAAGTCGCATTGCGAGATAATCATGTCCATGAACCTGCGTCGTTCTTCGCTTCCACCCATAATGAGCATTTGGTCGTTGGGTGAAACCAAAACGACTGGTATTAATCCAATATGCTCGGCAATACGCTTGTAAGGTTTTTTGCTACGTCTGAACTGCTTTTTAAGTCCTCTTTTCAAACCGCAATATATCTCCTCAGGCGTACCATCCTCGCGTTCATAGTCACCTTGCAAAACCATGAATTCGCTGTCGTGCTTTACTACCATTTGGTCTTGGCTGGTAGTGGAACTCTTGCACATAGATAGAAAGTAGATGGCATCAAGTAGGTTCGTCTTTCCCATACCGTTCTGTCCAATAAAGCAGTTCAGTTTGTCAGAAAGCATCAGTTCTGCCTCCGCAACGTTCTTGTAGTTTAGTATGGAAAGTCGTTTGAGAATCATTATTGTTCTGGTTTGAATTTTCGAGATGCAAAAATACGCAAAAAATCGTGAAATAGGTCATCAGTTATACAATATTTATTATAAAAGCGAAATTATTGTGCTATAAATTTCATAATCCTATTATTTTTTACTAATTTTGCGTCCGTTTGGCGTGTGTGCAGAGTAATGCTGTACATAATCTCCATGATAAAAGTATAAAATAATAAAATCAATATATCAAAATGACTAAAGAAAAAATGACAAATGTAGAGGAGGTTGTTGAAGAGCAGTCTTTCTTTGCAAAGAATTGGAAGAAGCTCAGCATCGGTGTTGGCGTTGTTGCTGTTGCTGCCCTTGGCTTCGTAGGTTACAAGAAGTTGGTTTCTGAGCCTAAGGAGTTGAAGGCAAGTGAGGTACTCGCTGGTAGTGAGCAGTATATGCTTCAGAACCAGTACGACAAAGCTTTGGCTGGAGATGGTCAGGGTAGCATTGGTCTTGAGGCTACTATCAACCAGTATGGTGGTACTGATGCAGGTAATCTGGCACAGCTCTATGCAGGTATCGCTTATTACAACGAGGGTAAGTATGATCAGGCAGTTAAGGCCTTAGAGAGCTTCAAGGATTGTGGTGACAACGTAATCAGTCCTGCTGCTATGGCAGCTTTGGGCAACTGCTACGCTTGTCAGAAGCAGTACGACAAAGCCGTTGCTAAGTTGGAAGAGGCTGCCAAGAAGGCAGACAATGCTTCGCAGAGTCCTCTTTACTTGATTCAGGCTGGCGAGATTTACGAGTACAGCTTGAACAACAAGGAGAAGGCACTTGAGTGCTACAAGAAGGTTGCCGACAACTACAAGACCAGCTATCAGGTTCAGCGTGGCGAGATTGACAAGTACATTGAGCACGTTAGCGCTAAGTAATTGATATGGCAACAGCTTTTCATAACCTTTCAGATTACGATCCTGAAAGTGTACCCAGTGCCGAGGCTATGCGCTTCGGCATTGTAGTTAGTGAATGGAACAGCAAGGTTACTGGCGCTTTGATGCAAGGTGCGGTTGACACTTGCAAGAAGCATGGCGCTAAGGAAGAGAACATCAAGGTTTTGACCGTTCCTGGTAGTTTTGAGTTGGTGTTTGGTGCTACTCAAATGGTTAAAAGCGGTAAGTTTGATGCCGTGATTGCTATAGGTTGTGTCGTACGTGGTGATACTCCTCACTTCGACTATATCTGCGAAGGTACCACCCAAGGATTGGCTCTTTTGAACAAAGACTACGACACTCCTGTCATTTATGGTTTGTTGACTTGCAACAACATGGAGCAAGCAGAGATGCGTGCCGGTGGCTCGTTGGGTAATAAGGGTGACGAATGTGCCATCACTGCTATCAAGATGGTTGATTACAAGTCAAGACTTAGTAAGGTGTAGTTGATTGACAACAGTCAACGTACAACCGACAATAGGTCTTTCAAACCATTCCCTTTGGATGTTTGTAGAACGGAGTGGGCGAGATTGGCCTGCGGGCGGTATGTGCAATTAGAAGGGATGGACAAGAAATGATGATATTCAACTTTTGACAGTAAACGATTTCAATCGTTATTCTATAAAATAAAACGTGTCCTTCGAGAAAATCGGAGGACACGTTTTTGTGTATTTACAGTTTTCATCGCGCAATTTCCTCCCTATTATGGGGGAGGTGTTGCGTAGCGATGGAGAGGGTCTTTTAATCTATCTCCTCGTCAACCTCATAACCACCCATTTCGCGGATAGCATTTTTCAACATGGTGTACTGTTGGTAGAGGTGGTTGACCGCCTCTTCGCCCTGTGTATAGTCGTGCATAGGCGACTTGAGGTAGAAACTCAGGAAGCGCTGGATGCCATAACGGCCGGCACGTGCTGCCAAGTCTGACAATAAGCAGAGGTCAAGACAGAGAGGAGCTGCAAGAATAGAGTCGCGGCAAAGGAAGTTGATCTTAATCTGCATTGGGTAGCCCATCCAACCAAAGATGTCGATGTTATCCCATCCCTCTTTATTGTCGTTGCGGGGAGGGTAATAGTTGATGCGGACCTTATGGTAATAATCGGCATAGAGGTCGGGCTGATCCTCGGGTTTTAGGATGGTTTCAAGCGTAGAAAGCTTGCTGACCTCTTTGGTGCGGAAGTTGGCGGGTTCGTCAAGTACCAAACCATCACGATTACCCAAAATGTTGGTTGAGAACCAACCGTTCAGACCGAGACAACGAGTGCCAATGATGGGAGAAAAACCTGATTTAACGAGAGTCTGTCCCGTTTTGAAATCCTTGCCAGCAATGGGCATCTTTGTTTTCTCTGCCATTTCCCACATGGCAGGGATATCGACAGTCGTATTGGGAGCGCCCATGATGAAGGGAGCGTTTTCAGCCAGGGCGGCATAAGCGTAGCACATTGATGGAGCCACGTTGACGGTGTCGTTAGCCTTCATCGCCTGCTCAAGATGCTCCAGTGTGTCGTGAACTTCCATGTTTACGGGAACATAGATTTCTGTTGATGCAGCCCAAAGAACTACGATACGTGCGCAGTTGTTGGTTGCCTTGAAGTTGCGGATATCCTCGCGCAATGCTTCAACCATGTCCCAGCGAGTCTTGCAGTCTTTTATGTTGTCACCGTCCAGACGCTTAGCAAAATTTTTGTCGAAAGCAGCCTTCAAGGGTACAATCTGCTCCAGCTCTTCGCGTACAGGAAGGATGTCTTTCTCCTTGAGTACCTCGCAATACATGGCACTTTGGAAGGCATTTTGGGGATACACATCCCATGTTCCGAACACGATGTCGTTGAGGTCGGTGATGGGTACGATTTCGTTGTATGGAAGGTACTTCTTGTCAGCTCCCTTTCCTACGCGGATTTTGTCATATTGTGTCATTGCGCCAACGGGCTTTGTCAGTCCCTTGCGTGCCATTAAAACGCCGGTCATAAAAGTTGTGGATACGGCACCATTTCCTACAACCATAATACCAAGCTTGCCCTCAGCGGGTTTAACTGTTTTTGTTGTCATTGTTTATGTAATCAGATATACTTTCTGTTAGTTGTTATTCTTTTATGTGGAGTGATTTCCTCCCGTGTTTCAATTCTCGATAACTCCTCTCACCGACCCCTCTTTCAATAACCGGCGTTCGGCTTCTTCATAGTCCACGCCAAGGGCATCCATGATCATACGACTGCCTCTTTCAATGAGTTTCTTGTTGGTTAATTGCATTTCAACCATTCTGTTACCCATTACTCTGCCCATTTTTATCATGGTGGCAGTACTGATCATATTTAGAATCATCTTCTGGGCTGTTCCGCTCTTCATGCGACTGCTTCCGGTTACAAATTCCGGTCCCAGGACCACTTCGATAGGATGCTGTGCGTTTTCTGCAAGAGGAGCTCCCGGATTGCTTGTTATTCCACCGGTAAGTAGGCCGTTCTGATTAGCTTTCTTGATGGCCCCAATTACATAAGGTGTGGTCCCGGATGCGGCAATGCCGACAACCGTATCAAGAGGAGTGGGGTGGAAAGGCATTATGTCATGCCATCCTTTCTCTTCGTCATCTTCCGCCTTCTCAACGGCATGGCGAATGGCGCCTTCTCCACCGGCTATGATACCAATGAATTTTCCTTCGTCTACACCAAATGTGGGAGGTAACTCGCTGGCATCCACTATGCCAAGTCGACCGCTTGTGCCAGCACCGATATAAAATACTCGCCCGCCTTGCTTCATGCGTTCCACTATGGCATCTACCAAGCGTCCTATCTGCGGAAGTACCTTTTGTACAGCATCAGCAATACGATGGTCTTCACGATTGATGTCAGTCAGAATCTCTGTAGTTGACATCGTTTCAAGACTATCGTATAACGATTCCTTCTCGGTGATTTTCTCCATTATGAGAGAAGAATTAGAATTCGAATTTTTCTAATTTGAGTTCGCCACATTGTTGAATCTTGGCTACGCATTCTGCAAATTCGGGGGTGGCGCTGTGCTTGTCAAGTGCCTCTTGGCTCTCCCAAGTCTCACATATCATGAAGATGTCCTTGCGAGTAGCGCTCTCAAATACATCGTAAGCGATGTTGCCTTCGTGTTTCACACTCTTGGCAGTGAGCAGGATTGCTGCTTCAAGTGCCTCGTTATACTTATTTCTTTTGGCTTGAAAAAAACAATTCAGTCTTATCATAATCGATTTATTTATTTTTGTTTCACAAAGATACAAATAATCTTGTTATGTTTTGATAAAAATGTGTGTTTCTTGCCAAAAATAATGTAATTACGAATAATAATAATATAAAGTAGTGTCTTTGTAACTTTTATAATATAAAATATGTGTCACATTCTGCGTTTTTCTACTTCTTAAGTGTACTTCTTCACTCTACGCAACGCGAATTGGACGCAATAGTTTTGTGTTTTGCCAAATGGATGTTACAAATGGTGATTTTTTGAACTGATAATAAAAAAAACAAAGTGAAAAATAGGTTGCGTATTGTTTTTTTTATTACCTTTGCCTAAAATGTTAGGAAACCATGAAACTGGTTTAACGGATATTTAAAAACAAAAATATACTAATTATTTTAATTCTTAAAAAAATGATCAATCAACCCATTGTGAAGCTTGGTATCGTTGGCGTAAGCCGCGACTGCTTCCCCGTGACCTTGACTCAGGCACGTTTGGCTGCTGTAATGGCAGAAGTTAAGAAGGCTGGCCTTCCCGAAGTTTATGACTGCCCCATCACCATCGAGAACGATGTTGATACCTACAAGGCCCTTGACTGGGCTAAGGAGAATGGCATCAACGCTGTATGTATGTTCCTCGGTAAC
This sequence comes from Bacteroidaceae bacterium, assembly GCA_045643405.1. Taxonomy (GTDB): domain Bacteria; phylum Bacteroidota; class Bacteroidia; order Bacteroidales; family Bacteroidaceae; genus Physcousia. The sequence goes on from JAZUKS010000132.1 coordinate 29,267, forward strand.
TTCGGTCCCGAAGGTCCTACTACTTTGTTCTGCCAGAAGTTCGGCGGTCCTGCAATGGTTCTCGCTGCTAAGGAGGAGGGCAAGGCTAACCTTGCTTCTGACCGTGGTGACGCTCTTTGTGGTGTCCTCAACTTCTCTTATAGCGTAGGTCTCCGTCGCTTGAAGGTTTATATTCCCGAGTATCCCAATGTTAACCCCGCAGAGGCTGTTAAGGAACTCGCTGACTTCCGTAACATCGCTCGTGTTGTTATCGGTGTTCGCAACCTTAAGGTTATCGGCTTCGGTCCCCGTCCTTGGGACTTCCTCGCTTGTAACGCTCCCATCCAGCCCATGTACGATCTTGGTATCGAGGTTCAGGAGAACTCAGAGCTCGACCTTAAGAAGGCTTACGATGAGACCGCTTGCAAGACTGCAGAGATCGAGGCAGTAGCTAAGGATATGGAAGCTGAGCTCGGTAAGGAGCGCAACACTTATCCTGAGGTTATCAAGAAGATGGCTCAGCTCGAGGTTACCCTTATGGATTGGTACGAGAATCAGAAGGGTGGTTCTAAGTATGCTGTATTCGCTAACAAGTGCTGGCCCGCATGGCAGCCCATCTTTGAGTTCGAGCCCTGCTACGTAAACTCACGCCTCACTGGTCGTGGTATTCCCGTAGCTTGTGAGGTTGACCTCTATGGTGCTCTCTCTGAGTTCATGGCTGAGTGCGCTACCGAGAAGCCCGCTACTTTGCTCGATATCAACAACAGCGTTCCCGCTGACGTTATCCCCGCTGGTGCTAGCCTCGCTGGTGCTGACTTGAAGGACCTCTACATGGGCTTCCACTGCGGTAACACTTGCTCACAGTGCATGAAGGACTGCAAGATCAAGTATCAGCTCATCCAGGCTCGTCTTATGAGCGAGGACATTACCAAGGGTACCCTCGAGGGTCAGATTATGCCTGGTAAGTCAACCATGTTCCGTATCCAGAGCAACAGCGACGCTAAGCTCGTTTCTTACATTGCTCAGGGTGAGTTCCTCGATGTTGATCCCTGCTCATTCGGTGGTATCGGTATCCACGCTATCCCCGGCTTCGCACGTTTCTATCGTCACGTCCTCGTTGGCAAGCGTTTCCCCCACCACGGTGCATACGCATTCGACCACTGTGGCAAGGTTCTCTTCGAGGCTCTCAAGATGCTCGGCGTAGAGGATATCAACACTCCTCTCCCCGCAGGTCAGCTCTATCCCGGCGAGAATCCCTTCGCAATCTAATAAGTACCATACTTATAGATATAATAACAATCGGCAAGCGTTTTGCGCTTGCCGATTTTTTTTTCGTCTTCAAGAGTTTGTTTTTGTGTTCAAACAAATGTGTATTCGTTCAAAAATGAGTAATGTGCAATGAATAATTGTGGTTTACTAACGCTTCGTCTTAATGTTTATAACTCCGTTAGCGCCTTTGGCACCATACATATTCGAATCCTTGATAACCTCGATGTGGTCAACGTCATATATTGAGATGCCTGTAAGCGATGAAGACTCAACGCCGTCAATTAAATATAGAGGTTCTGTAGATAGGTTTATGGAGTTGATGCCACGGATGACGAGTTTTCCATTAACGTTTGTCACGCCAGGCACTGTGCCAAGTATGGCAGTTGTTACGTCTGTATAACCCATTCTGACGAGTTCCTCTCCGCTTAGTCCAGATGCAGAACCAGTATATTCGCGTCGCTTCACGAAGGCCATTCCCAGGTCAACGAGCTCTTGATCTTCTACAACCTTTTCCAATTGGTCTGCAAGGCGGATGCGCATACTCTTCATTCCGTTGACGGGAATATCGTATTGTTTCTTATTGTAGACAAGGTGCAACGTGTCGGTTGCTTTCACGTTTGTCAGACCAAACTTTCCGTTTTTATCCGTGAACGTAAAGCGTTTACTATCGTAGTTATATACCTTAACCTTCTTGATAGGGTTATGTGCAATGTCTGTCACAATTCCATTAAACGGCACTGCGATAATATCTTGCCCCCATATATTTATGGGAAGCCATACCATTAAAATTGCTATTATATGCCTCATTATGTACAATTTATGTTTTCTGGATGTGTCTTAACGCCTTTGCACTCAATTAAATATGGGTAAGTATACACCATTGGTAGGTTGTGGTATGATAATACTTATTTATCCAAAGTGAGGCGCTTTTTGTTGAGTTCCTGCAACTCCTTGTTGTTTACAGCGTAGTTGTAGATGCGGAAATCTGCAATGTGTGAGTCGGTCAGGTACTTGTCGCCTTTGAAAGGAGCACGGCCAAGCCAGCAATATGCGGGTGCCTCCTTGAAGATCTCGGAAAGTATGGGCATGTTGTTGTTTGTGCCAATGAGCTTGCCGTCAAGATAGAGTTCGCCTTTTGTGCCTTGCTGACGGAAGAGTGCGTGAACCCACACGTCGCGTTTAGGTTTGCCACCTTGCATCACAATCTGTTCGTGCTCATAACCGCCAGTTGATGTCTCAAAGCGTTGCTCGTTGAGTCGCATAGCCATGTAAGGTCCGTCGTCGGCCTTGTTCTCTACCAGTTTTGAGAAGGCAAAGAGGAAGTGGCCATAGCCATCGAGTTTGTTGGCAGAATCTACTTTGTAGTAAACAGATACGGTAAAGTCCTTTAGGTTTTGTATCAAGGCACCCGTCTCTGCTGTCAGGTCATAATAACCATCATTGCTACCGAGGTTGAGCACGGGTATTTGCTTGCTATTGTCGATGGTAGCACCATGGTGTGCAAAAGCCTCATTAAACGTAAAGCTGTATTGTGCTTGTTGCTCTGTCTTGATGTTGGGCGTTGGCATGGCAGAGATTTGGCTGTTGACAATACGCTTGATGTGGTCTTTCATCACCTTATAAGCAGGCTGTGGCATTGCACCGTGGTCGTAACCCTGCATCTCGTAAAGTGTTACGTCAGGATGCCCGGTAAGTTTGAGCATACGCCAAAAATAAGCCTGTTCTTCATAACGTCCATAAAGTTCAAGTTCTCTGTCTCCCGAGATGATAACCATCGGAGGACAGTCCTTGCGAACGTAGGTAAGGGGGGCGTATTGATCGATGGTTGCCTGCAACGGACCGATATTCTGTTGCTTGCGTATATTGTAGTGCGTGATGACTTGTCCGCTAAAAGGGATGAGTCCTGCTATTGAGTCGGCATCCACGCCATACTTTGCCAGCCACTTCTTGTCAAGGCCAATGATGTCGAGCAGATAACCGCCTGCCGAGTGTCCTGCCACGAAAATCTTCTTTTTGCTTCCGTTGTATTTCTCTGCATTCTTGAATGCCCATGCCACGGCGCAAGCCGCATCATCGAGCACCTCGTCAATACTTGCCTTGGGCAACAAACGGTAGTTGGCAGCTACCACAGTCAAACCACTACGTTGCAACTCTTGGTCGATGTGCTTGTTGCCACCCTCGATGCCACCACCATGGAACCATACCACAACGGGGACGTCCTTCAGGTCGGTAGGGTAGTACACGTCGAGTTTACATCGTTCTTGTGCATATTGGTTGGATGAGGTGGTATAAAGTATGTCATTCTCTCTCTCGTACTTTGCCTGTCGGCCTTGCGCTTGCGCAAATAATGTTGTTGCCAACAATAACAGGACAGCAAATGTTTTTTTCATAGATAATAGTATAGATTATATTATATTATATTAGATTCTTCTATTACTTTCACGCAAATTACCAGGGAAAAGTCTCAGGGTCATTATTCTTGTTTGAGCGCAAATTCTGGTTAAGTGCGCTGATGGATTTCATGTCATCTTCGCTAAGTGCGAATTGCATAACTTCTAGATTTTCTGCAAAATGATTGGGTTTTGCTCGAGGAATGGTGATGAGTCCTTGTTGTACAATCCATCTGAGCACAATCTGCGATGCAGTCTTCTCGTATTTCTTGGCAAGCGATTGCAGAAGTGGATTTCCTACAACGTCAATGTCGCCTTGTCCGAATGGTCCCCATGCTTGAATCTGTATGCCCAACTGTCGGTTAAACTCGATGATATCCTCCTGGGTCATTAGAGGGTGAACTTCAATCTGGTTGATGACAGGACGAATCTCGGCATAAGAGAACAAGTCCTCTAAGTGATGAGGGTTGAAGTTGCTCACACCAATGGAGCGAACCTTGCCTCGCCTTACATATTCCTCCATAATCTGCCATGTCTTTTTGACGCAGTCCTTCACCGGCCAGTGTATGAGCAGAAGGTCGAGGTATTCTGTTTTGAGTTTTGCCAAACTTTGGTCGATGGACTGTCGAATGGAATCTTCACCTTCGCGCATAATGTTGGTGGCGACTTTTGTGGTAAGGAAAATATCCTGTCGTGGCACTCCGCTATCCAGAATGCCTTGTCCCACCTCTGCCTCGTTCTCGTAGCCTTGTGCCGTGTCAATGTGACGGAAGCCGGCTTCAAGCGCCATCCTAACATTGTTGGTGGCAATTTCGTTGCGCAATGTCCATGTGCCTACACCTATTTGAGGTATTTCAACACCGTTGTTCAGTTTTATCATAGTGGTTTAATTTTTGTTAGTTTCGTTATTATGAGTTTTAGGGAGTTAGCAGAAGTTTCTCCTTAATCTATAATCGCATAACTCCCTAAAACAGATTTTCAAATTACATGATAGCTTCTGCCAGAGCTTCGAGAGCGGGGATGTCGCTATCTTTCATCTTGCCACGCAAGGTCACGGTTTCCCCCTTTATGGTAATGTCCTTCATCTCTTCCAGCATCTGGACCATGGTGCGCGCTGCGCAAGGAGCCCAACTTCCATTCTCTACGAGTGCCACCTCACGGCGTTGCCAAGCCTTGATCTGCAGATGATGCAGGAAGTCGTGCATGGGTGGGAAGACACCAGCATCATAACTTGAAGCACAAAGTACCAGTTTGCCATACTTGAAAGCATCCTCGATAGCTTCTGCTTGGTCCTCACGGCATAAATCGCTGATAGCAACTTTCTTGCAACCTTTCTTGCGTAGTATGTCTGCCAACTTTTCTGCAGCCTCTTTTGTGCAACCATGGATGGAAGCATGTGCAATGAATACACCTTCGGTTTCTACGCCATACTGACTCCAAATGGTGTAAAGACGCAAAGCCTCAGCCATCTTTTCGCCACTAAGGATGGGTCCATGAAGAGGAAGAATCTGTTGTATGTCCAATCCTGATGCTTTCTTGAGAAGTGTAGAGACGGGGTTGCCATATTTTCCACAGATATTAAAGTAATAGCGTCGTGCTTCGCAAGCCCAGTCGTCAGGATCGGCATCGATTACGCCAAACTTGCCAAATCCGTCAGCCGAGAAGAGTACCTTGTTGGTGGCATCATAAGTCACCATTACCTCTGGCCAATGAACCATGGGAGCCATTACAAAAGTCAGTTCGTGCTTACCGAGACTCAGTTTGTCGCCCTCCTTAACTGCGATGACGCGCTGACTGATATCGCTGTTGGGGAAATAAAGTGGTATCATGGTTTGTGCCTTTGCCGAGCATACAATCTGTATGCCAGGATGCATTTCCAACACCTCGCCAATGCCACTTGCATGGTCGGGTTCGAGATGCTGAACGATGAGATAGTCTGGTTGGCGACCGTTGAGCGCTTCTGCCAAATCTTTCTTCCAAGCCTCCATTGTTCGGGTATCAGATGTATCCATGATGGCAATTTTTTCGTCGAGTATGACGTATGAGTTATAGCACATGCCATCGGGCACTACATATTGTGATTCAATTAGGCGGATATCGGCATCATCCTGACCGATGTAAATGATTTCGGGAGTAATGATAGGTTTCATTTGATATACTGTTTATATTATTGACTTACAAGGATTTTGTTGGCTCGTTGCCAAATTCTTGCCCTATTATGTTCGGCAAACACTCCTTCTGGTTGAGCGTTCTTGTTGACTCGTTGTCTTGTTGTCTTATTGACTTGTTGTCTTATTGACTCGTTGACTTGTTGTCTTATGGACCAATTACATCGTCTTAGTTGACACAACTTACGACGGGGTCACCTTCTCCAGGTAATGGCAGGAAGATAACAACCTGAACTTGTTTGTTGTCCTGGTCCACGCATTGGAACTTGTAGTTGGTACCTGCAACAATTTGTGTTGAAACCGATTGAGGTGTCAGTTTCATATCGCCTTGATATGTCTTCTCAAAAAGAGCGATATCCTCTTTTGTCAGTTCGCGAAACTCGCTGTAACCACCGCAAATGGGTTCCTTTTCCTTCTCTGTCCATTTCGTTAGCACCATGACAGTATCTTTTTTGTCGTTAAATACCAAGATTTTCTCGCCTTCAGCCTTGACGGTAGCCGTATGGTTGAGCGCTTCGGTTACTGCGCCTTCCACATCCATGCTGGCACCCATCATCCGTGTCATTCCGATGTTTGATAGTGTCAGGTTCTCGCCTTCGAGTTTGTACTCACCATTGAATACGTTTACGCTCGTATTACCGTTTATCTTGCCATTTGCATCAAATTCAATGAAGGTATCTTCCTCGCCTTGTTCGGTACTCATACCGTTAGCCTTTTTAATGGACCACTTTCCGGTAATGTTTATGTTGGACACTTCCTCCTTCTTCTGTTGCTGGCAACTCATAAACAGCCCCATGCTTGCTATGGCAATAAATAACTTTTTCATATTTTATTCTTTTTTATATTGATCTTTAATCGTTTCCCTTTTTGCTAAAGGATTTAAGTTAAAGGTTATATACATAAAAAACACATAATCGTCATATAACATCTCTCGACAGCGAAATAGTTTCCTCCCCATTATGAAGAGGTGTCGCGGAGCGACGGAGAAGTTCTACTCCTTGCACTCTGACGGCGTAAAACCGTAGTAGTCCTTGAAGCATTTTGAGAAGTAGCTGACAGACGAGAATCCCAGTTGCTCAGATATCTCCGTTATGCTGAGGCGATGCTCCTTGACCAGTTCCATGGCACGCTCCATGCGTATGCCTCGTATAAATGCTGAGGGCGATTGCTGTATGATGCGGTTGAGATGGCGATAGAGTCCAGTACGTTCCATGGCCATGTCGCGTGCCAGGTCGTCCACGTTGTATCCTTGCAGACTGATGTTCTTCTTTACCAGGGCAGTAGCCTGTTTCAGTATCTCGATGTCTCTGCCACTTAGTTCGTTGATCTGTTGAGTCTCTTCCTCCTCTTTTTCCTTTTCGTTGGGCTGGTCGTTCTGAACCATCAGTTCGTGGATGCGTTGCATCAGGGCCTCCTCTTTATGCTTTTGGTTGATGCGGTAGCGAACGATGAGTATGATGCCTGCCACGATGACGGCCAGCAAGGCAAAGATGATGATCTGCATCTTGTGGCTTTCAGGGGCAAACAGACTGTCTGCTATGAGCAATCCTGTGCCATAGGTGCCTATCAGGAAACGTCCGTCTTTCAGTTGCAGTACGGCATTGACTCCCGAAACTAATTCCGAACCATCATTCAGTATGAATGAGGGGATGCGCTCCATCTTTCCCGTTTCCACGTCAATGAGCCAGATGCCACGTGAGCAACCTACCACGGCAATCTCTTCCGAGGGCATGTCAAGGCAGTGGAAACCAATTTCGTCGGTCGTTTCGAAGATGGTACGCCACTCTTGTGTGTTGGCGTTGAATGACAGGAAGATGCACTTGTGATAGTTGTGACGCAACATATAATACAGTCCATCCGTACCCTTGCGAAGGGTGAAAGATGCATTGTAGTTATTGATTTCCTCTTCCGGGTAGGGACGGTTACGGAAGAGCAGTTGGTTGTCCTTGGTCGAGTAGCAGAGCAACTCACCGTCGTTGTAGAACGTCAGCAACTTATCATCGGCATAATCTACAGCCTGCAAGGTCTTTTCTTTGCCGTGAATGTCCACTTTCAGTTCCTTGCCTTTGATGCTTCCCGTCAGAATAGAATCTTTCAATGTCCACAGGTTGTGGCTTTCATCCACAAACACGTCGTCATACGCTTTTTGGCTAATGTCTACGAATTTGCGTGTGTTCATGTTGAAACACATCACCGTATCCGGATTTTTTATCCAAAGGTTGTTGTCCGTATCATAGCGGGTAATGCGCGCCCAATGTAAGTTGGGGATTCGCAGTGCCATTTCTTTGGGAATGGGGGTAGTGCTGATTTCGTCATTGTGCATGATGTCAATACTACCCGCGTGGCGGATTACGATGTCGCCGTCAGCAGTCTGGGTAAGGGTGACCACGACGCTGTCCGACAATCCGTCGCCAATGCTTATTTTGTTAAATGGTGATAATTCAAGCTTTTCCTCTGCTTTTACCGGTAGGGCAAGCAGAAGGCACATTAGGCATATTTTTATGGGAAAGAAAAGGCGACTTTTCCGTTTATTCATAGCATATTTGTTTTGTCGTACAAAGATAGTGTTTTTTTTCGGGTAATGTGCCACAAGCATTCTTTTTTAACCATATTTATATAAATAAGATGCTAAAATCGTTGATTCAACGAATTTTATACTGCTTTTTAGATGAAAACAACAAAAACTGATGGCGTTATACTATTGTTTTACTAACTTTGCATCGAGAAGAATCGTGTGGATGACGAAGACTATTTTAAGATTCTAAATATAATAACAACATAATACAATGAAAAAGTATCGTTTTTTGTTTCTTGCTTTGCTGATGCTACCTCTGATGGCGTTCGGCAAGCGCGATCCAAAGTTCTACATTTATTTGTGCTTCGGTCAGTCGAACATGGAGGCTGGCGCACAACCTGCTGAGCAGGACAAGGATTTCAACAATCCTCGCTTCCAGTTCATGTGTGCCGACGACATGCCAAGGCATAACCGCACCAAGGGCAACTGGTACACAGCCGTTCCTCCCATTTGCCGTGAGAGCAACAACATGGGACCTGTCGACTTCTTCGGTCGCAAGATGATTGAGGAGTTGCCCGAGGACTATCGCATTGGTGTCATCAACGTCTCTGTGGCAGGTGCCAAGATTGAGCTGTGGGACAAGGATGCCTATAAGCCTTATATCGACGGCGAGCGCGATTGGATGAAGGACATCGTGAAGCATTACGACGGCAATCCCTACCAGCGTCTGGTCGAGATGGCTCGTTTGGCACAGAAGGATGGTGTCATCAAGGGTATCCTTGTGCATCAGGGAGAGTCGAACAGCGATGATCCCGAGTGGCCCAATAAACTGGCAAAGATTTACAAGGACTTGTGCAAGGACCTTAAACTCAAACCTAAGGACGTACCCCTCTTGGCCGGCGAACTGAAAAGCAAGGAACAGGGTGGTGTATGCTACGCCTTCAATGAGAAGATTCTGCCCAACCTCCCCAAGGTGCTTCCCAACTCATACGTCATTTCTTCCCTGGGTTGTCAGTCAACAGGCGACCAGTTCCATTTCAATACCGAGGGAATGCGTCTGATGGGTTACCGTATGGCCGAGAAGATGTTGCAAGTACATGGTTTCAAGGCTGTCGAGAAGCGCAGTCTGACACTCAACACAGCAAACAAGGGCATCACCATCAGTCCCACGCTTCATGGCATCTTCTTCGAGGACATTAACCAGTCGCTCGATGGTGGTATCTGTGCACAACTCATCCAGAACCATTCTTTCCAGGCATACAATGTTCCCCAAGGTCCCGAGAACGAGTTCTCTCAGTCCGATACCATTATGTTCGGTTGGACCGTCCTGAAAGGCGAGGGTAGCGTGGGGTCTGCCAAGGTGGTCAGCGACCATCCCTTGCGCAACCTTCCCCGCTATTATGATTACGATCCCAACGACCAGTATGACGACGAACAGCGTTATGTGCAGTATTGTGTGGAGTTCGACATCACCGAACCTGGTACCGACGGTTTCGGCATTGGCGCTAATGGTTTTGGCATCGCACCCTATACCAAGGAGCGTGGTGCTACCTATTCCAACAACACACAGGTTCCTTCTATTCCTGCAGAAAAGGATGTACAGTACAATTTTGAAATGTACTTACAGTCTGATACTTACAATGGTGACATTAAAGTGTATCTTGAAGACAAGGAGGGTAAGGTTAATAGTAATGTTATCACGCTTCCCGACTTGCAGAAGTCATGGAAGAAGTTTGGCGGTCAGCTCGTGGCAGAGCGTGATGCAGACTCTCGTTTGGTCATCAAGGCTGTCGGAAAGGGCACGTTCTATCTGGACTATGTGACGCTCCTCCCCGAACCTTCCAAACTGTGGAAAGATGGTCAGTATGGTCCTTTCCGCAAGGACTTGCTCGAAGCCTTGGAGGCATTGCATCCCAAGTTCATACGTTTCCCCGGTGGTTGTGCTTCCGAGGGTCCCAACTATTTCGGACAGGTATATTGGAAGAACAGCATTGGTGCTCCCGAGGACCGTTTACCTTTCCGTAACCATTGGGGTTACCTCAGTTCACAGCAAGTCGGATTCTACGAGTATTTCCTTATGGCCGAGGCTCTCGGGGCAACTCCCTTGCCAGTACTGAACAATGGCGTCACTTGTCAGTTTGTTCGCCACAGTTACATCGCTCCTCTCGAAACCGAAGCCGACAAAAAGCGTTTCTACGACATTCATGTTAAGGATGCACTCGACCTCATCGAGTTCTGTAATGGCGATGCCAGTACGGAGTGGGGTAGCAAGCGTATACAGTTGGGTCATGAGGCTCCCTTCAACCTCAAGTTCCTGGGTATCGGTAACGAGAACCAAGGTAAGGAGTTCTGGGAGCGTTTTGACATCATTTACAAGGCTGTCAAGCAGAAGTATCCCGACATTGTCATTGTTTCTACCTCGGGAGCTGCCGATGCGGGTCGCGAGTTTAATGCCAACTACGCACAGATTGACGCCAACTATCCCGATACCTACGTTGACGAGCATTACTACAAGGGCGATGACTGGTTCTACAAGAATCGCGACCGCTATAATCCCGGCAAGGTGCGTGGCAATGAGGGTAAGACCTACGACCGCACGCGTCCCACCCGTGTCTTTGTAGGTGAGTTTGCTAACAATGGCACGAACAACATGTACGCTTCTGCCATGGCAGAGGCTGCCTATTGGACCGGTCTCGAGCGTAACTCTGACATGGTTGCGATGGCTGCCTATGCACCTCTTTTCTGCAAGAAGGGCTATAACAAGTGGAACTCTAACCTCATCTGGTTCGACAACCGTGGCATGTGGCGTTCGTGCAATTACTATTACCAGCAACTCTTCTCTGAGGGTGGCGACCGTGCCTTTGAGATGTCTGAGGTGATGAATGCTTCACAGATCGATTCGCTCGTCTACACTTCTCCCACCATCGATACCAAGACCGGTACGGTTTATGTCAAGATGGTCAATGCTGAGGCAGTAGACAAGTTGCTTAGCCTCAATCTCGACAGCAACACCCAGTATGAGGCCGAATATGAGTTCGTCTCTTCTCACGACGCCTCTGTCAAGAACCAGGGTGACCAGAACCTGTATTCAAGTCACGAGGAACCTCAGCCTGCACGTCCTCGCTTTGGTGGTTTCCCCGGCTTCGGTCGTCGTTTCAGTTATACGGAGGCAGTTGTCCCCCACACCAAGTCGCTTGGTAAGGTAAGTGGTTCGTTCACCTTCACTCTTCCCGAAAACTCTATCGGCGTCCTTCGCTTGAAGGTGGCAGAGTAGTAAGTTGAGATACTCTTAGCGAAAGATAGAAAAGGAGGCAGAAACCCAATCAAATGTTTCTGCCTCCTTCTCTTTTTAATAGGATAATAACCCTTATATTTAGCAACCTAAACATTTGTACAAGTCGCACTACTGGAATGATGAAAAACTACCCATAATGACGGCAAGTGGTATGTTACTGTGGCAAATGTGACTAAACGTGACTGTGACAAGTGTGACTGTGTGACAAGTGTGACTGTGACGAGTGTGACTGTGTGACAAGTGTGACAAGTGTGACTGTGTGACGAGTGTGACAGTGACAAGTGTGACAACTTGAGTATTAGGTTGGCAATTAACAAGTAATCCTGAATTGGATAGGAAATAACGATTCAATTCGTTGTAATTATGCGAAACATATTTACATAATTTTTCGAAATCGCAGTATTGATAAGTCGTTTTTCTTCCTGAAAAAGTTCGTTTTGTCAAGATTTTAGAATCATTGCTGTCCGGTAAAACTCAAAATAGCATAAATTATCTGCCCGAAGCCCAGTAAACACGTGCTTCGGGCTAGATTTTCTCAAAAGTAAGCCCCCCTAGTCAAAAAACGTAGGCTGAGGTGGCCCCTTCTGAGCCTCC
>JAZUKS010000133.1:0-4292 GCA_045643405.1 Bacteroidaceae bacterium
GAGCGTCCTTCTGTGCACTGCCTTCTCTCACGCAGTCCTTGAAGCCCTGGTTCACAAGCGGAAGCCCCAGCTCACGCACATCGTAATATTTGAGTTCAGATGCCTTCTGGGCATACATTTTTCCACCGGCGATGGTTAATACTGCAATTGCCGCAATGGTTAATATCCTTTTCATACTTTTACAAAACTTTAAGTCTTTACAAACTTACGAAAAAATAAATTTATATTTTAGTATCTTTACAATGAGAATATGGAAGTTATGACCGGAGGGCAAAAGTATATCGATTTCGAAGCTTACGAACGTGTAGCGGAGCCACATAAGCGGGAAAAGGCATTGGCCTGGCGTACAGCTATAGGTTTGCAGGATGTGGATGGGCTCCGTGTATCCGAGTACCTGAAGGAAACGGCTATCAAGCACATTGAGGGTGATATCACCATTGATGAGGTGAGAGAACAACTTCGTTCATACTATGTGAATAAGGCAACCCACGATGCGGACGATGCCGAAAAGGAAGAGGCTGACCGTGTTGCTGCAAATATTACGAAGTTGCTGAATGAGCAATCGTTCTCTCTTACTCCTTTGGAGTTTTTAAACATCCATCGCCATTTGTTTGAAGGTATCTTCAAGCATGCCGGTGAGATCCGTCCTTTTGACATCAGCAAAAAGGAATGGGTGTTGCAAGGTGATACTGTTATGTACGGGCGTGCGGCAGACATCCTTGCGGCATTGCAATATGACATACAGATGGAACGTGATTTCAGTTACAAAGGTCTGACAACAGATGAAATTATTTCGCATGTTGCAGATTTTGTGACCTTGCTATGGCAGAATCATCCGTTCCGGGAAGGTAATACCCGAACCACTGCTGTTTTCATCATCAAATATCTGCGTTCCTGTGGATTCAAGGTTAACAACGAATTGTTTGCCGGGAATTCCTGGTACTTCCGCAATGCCCTCGTACGTGCCAACTATCGTAATTCCAAGAAAGGAATACAAGCGGACAAGTCATTTCTGGTAAAGTTCTTCCGCAATCTGTTGCTTGGAGAAAACAATGAGTTAAAGAATCGATATATGCTGGTTGGTTATAAGGATACAAAGGACATCACCCATACAAGCACCCATACAAGTACCCATACAAGTTTAACAGACGTAGAACCTTCATCGGATAATGTGAGACGTTTGGTAATGGCAATCGGCAAAGAAGAAATGAGCGTAAAAAGCATGATGGAAGCTGTAGGGTTGAAGAACCGCCCGAACTTTTTGGAATACTCACTGACTCCTGCCATTAATGAGGGATTCATTTGCATGAAATTTCCTGATAACCCTCATCATCCCAAGCAGCGTTATTCGCTATCAGTAAAAGGTCTGATGTTGTCGGACACCGGAAATAATCCATAAACGTTGTCCGCCGGGATCCAGTGGATGGTGGTTCCGCGGCGTTCCATTCCGCGGAACCAGGTCGAAAAATTATCTGGTAATATTCAAGTAAATATTCGTTCATTTTACATGTTTTAAGTATCTTTACCATCAAAACACCGCCACCGTCGCCAGTGGATTACAGATATTAATCAACCCGGTCTTCAAGTCCTTCTTGATATTGCAGCAATGGAATTCAATTATTACGAACGATAATAGTAAAGGCCACAGAATTAAATACAAGATATAATGGCAAAAAAAGATAAAGAAGTAGTTTACTTCGTTGAAGGAGTTGCACCAGGCCTTTTCGGTCAAAAGTACTCAAGCAGAGATTATCGCTATGAGGATGCATGGGGCAAGAATCAGTTCAACAGTTCTTTTCCTGCTTCGCTCGTAGCTTATATGGGCAGCAAGAATGTTAAACCTGTATTCATTTGCACCAACAAGGATAATGAGGTAGTTCATAAGTACATTGATGCAACAACGCTTCTTGGTGTTAACCCTCTGAGTTGTGAGGCGTACTACGATTTCGAGGCAGGCTTCTATCCTTTTGAGCAATATTATACGGCTGTAAAGAAGGAAAAGATTGACCTTGTTATGATAAATCGTATGTCAGAGAAGGCTGTAAGAGGTCTTGAGGTAAAGTTGACCACTTTGCCTGATAACACAACAAAGGATTGCCCTGATGAGGATTATGGCAGTGAGATAGTTGTACGTTCTCCAACTATCCTGTTCCTTGCGTGCAGTATCTGTTCATGCTATGACTCGCCAAAGGGAAAGCAAAAGCTTCATGAATTGTTGAATACCATTGGCTCCGAAATTAAGAATTGGAGCGAGATTCGACAGGTAGTTCCTCACTATGATGCAATAAAGCGAGCAATAGAAGCAGTTTCCAAGAATGCCGTGGATAAGCAGGTACCGCTTATCATGCAACCTATTTGGAAAACAGACAGGCAACTGACAGGCCTTGAGGAAAATTGCCTTGATGTTTTCGTATGGTCAAATCTCTCAGTCATTCAAATGTGTCTGCGTGAAGCAAATGCGGTTGATGACATTTCCCGCAACCAGCGCACTATAATCTGGCTTTACAAGATGCTTTGGGACTTTACCCAGTTTGGAAAATTCAATTACACGGACATAGTGAATGACCTTGCCTATAACTACAAGACCGACAAGGCGTTTGCCATTAGTGGAAAACTTACAAACCCACTGATGAGATGCGATGAGTTAACCAAACCACGTATCTCAAAGTATGACATAAAGAATATCATCCTTGGCGATGGTCAGAAATTTCTCCGTCCAGAGCGCAGATTCGATGCTTACCTTGTTAGTCACCCTGAATTGTTTGTAAAGTAGAATGAGAGTTGTAGATTTGTTCTGTGGATGCGGAGGTCTAAGTCTTGGTTTTGAGAAAGCAGGCATGGAAGTTGTAGCTGGCTTTGACAACTGGCAAGATGCCCTTACCGTTTACCGTAATAATTTTAGTCATCCGGCAATCAGAGCCGATTTAATGGATGTAGAGGGATCGGCAGAAAGGATTCGGCCCTTTGCACCGGATATGATTATCGGAGGGCCTCCATGCCAGGATTTTTCGTCAGCAGGCAAGCGTGATGAGAACAATGGACGTGGTGATCTTACGGTATGCTATGCACGTATCATTGCTGCCATCCGCCCTCAATGGTTTGTCATGGAGAATGTGGAGCGCATAATCAAAACGCAAAAATTGCAAGATGCCCTCGCAATTTTCCATGAAGCCGGTTATGGTACAAGCTATACGGTTTTGAATGCTGCTTTATGTGGCGTTCCTCAGCGTCGTAAACGTTTCGTAATGATTGGCCGTTTAGGTGCTGAAAATGACTTTATGCAAACTACTATTCGTGAAAACCTTGCAGATCACGAAATGAGTGTTGCCGAATATTTTGGTGATAAACTGGACATAAAGTATTATTATCGTCATCCTCGCAGTTATGTTCGCCGTGGTATTTTCAGCACGGACGAGCCAAGTGCAACCATTCGCGGAGTCAATCGTCCTATGCCCAAGGGCTACAATCTGCATCCTGGTGATCCCGTAAACTCTTTGGAAGGAGTGCGTCCACTTACCACTCGTGAACGCAGTATGATTCAGACTTTCCCGGAAGATTTCTATTTTGACGGAACAAAGACCGACATTGAACAGATGATAGGTAATGCTGTACCTGTCAATCTTGGTTATTTTGTTGCCGATGCGATTTTCAGGTATTCCGGTGAGGAACGTATAGTGAATAAATCGAAGCATCCGATTATAAAGCAACTCAACTTCTTTGACCTCTTCGACCAATACGACCTTGAACCAATCACTCAGAACTGCATGGTTCAAGAGGACATTGAAATTGAATACGGCACGAAATGCTTTCATCGTCAATTGTTTGTTGACCTTGCCAAAAACCTGCTAGTCTGTAACGTCAAAAAGGATAATTGGGAGCAGTACCTTGATGGTTCTGCCAAAATTTACTATACAGGCAGGAAATTCCCGACAACCGTAGCGCTTAACAAGCTTTACTACTTCATGCCTTACCTTTCGGGTAAAGGTATCCGCGACCTCTATTACATCAAGATTGCTCGTCTTGGCTACCGCAAGGAAGGTCAGGAGAATGAGGATAGGAATGATCTCCGACTGGTGTTTGAGATAGAACGTGTTGGTCAACTCTTTGATGAGTACAGGAAAATGAAGCTTGAAATCTGGCGTACATTTACGGATACCACGATGGGGAAGCTTCTAAGACTGGAGTAGCATGTAGCATTATTCCGCCGGGATCCAGTGGATGGTGGCGCCGCGGCGTTCCATTCCGCGGAACCAGGTCATCTGCCTTTTGGCAAACTGATGGATGGCAATGGC
>JAZUKS010000134.1:0-19586 GCA_045643405.1 Bacteroidaceae bacterium
TTATCCTCGAGAACCTGAACGGTTCTGAGACATGGGAGCCCACTAACCTCTCATTCAACCAGCGCGTACAGATCAACAACGCATTGGGTTCAATCTACGGTTTGAAGTCAAAGGGCGTTTACCGTTACGACTACGACCACAACGGTTTCACCAATACTTCTTGGAACGCATACGGTTATGCTGAGGTGGATGCTGAGGGCAACACCTTCAAGAACGCTGACCAGGCTGCCCGTTTCGGTACCGGTTATGACAAGAATGGCAATCCCATCAACACCGCAGCTGCTGCTCAACGTCGTGGTGAGAACTACACTTGTCCTATCGCCTACGACAAGGAAGGCAATATGCTGACCGATGCCAAGGGTAATCCTCTGCCTATGTACTACTGCTACACTGAGGGAAGCCGTTACCAGTTCCAGGGTGGTGATGCTATCTATGAGGACATCAACCATGATGGTAACATCGACCGCTACGATATGGTTTACCTCGGCAACTCTAACCCCAAGTGCTATGGTGGTTTCGGTATCAACCTGTACTACGGCAAGTTCGAGTTGAACGCTTCATTCAACTTCCGTATGGGTAACCAGATTGTAAACATGGCACGTGCCAACTACGAGAGCATGCTCGACAACACCAACCAGAGCTACGCTACCACATGGCGTTGGCGCAAGAATGGTGATATCACCGAGATTCCTCGTGCATTGACCAACCGTAATGGTTACAACAGCTATAACAGCCTGCCCAGCGACCGCTACGTAGAGAATGGTGACTACCTCCGTTTGCAGTACATCCAGTGCAAGTACACATTCGACAACAAGGCTAAATGGATGAAGACCCTCGGTCTCAAGACTTGCTATCTGTCGGCAACTATCAACAACTTGTTCTGCTGGACCAAGTATACGGGTGTTGACCCTGAAGTTGGTATCGGTGGTTATGCTGTGGCAACCGACAACAGCAAGACTCCCCGTGCCAAGTCATTCACTTGTAGCATTAACGTAGGTTTCTAATACAAAGAAAAAAATAAAGATTATGCGAATCAAGAATATAATCTCAAAAATGGTCAACAAGCCTCTCCACACCTTCCCACTCGGGAAGGTTGGAATGGGCCTTGTAGGCATGATGGCATTTGCATCTTGCCAGGATTGGTTGACCATATATCCCCAGACGCAGATTGTAGAAGAAAACTTCTGGGAAGACAAAAACGACCTTGAGGGTGTTCGCTATGCCGCATATACAAGCATGTGCGGAACACTTGAGAAGATGGTTCTGTGGGGTGACCTCCGCTCGGACAACTACGTGTTGTCAAATGCTGACGAGGACACTGGTACAAAGAATTTCTACAACGAACTTCGTGAAGGCCGTATCGACAGAGACTCTGCCAATACATATTTTGATTGGAGTGGATTCTACACCACCATCAATTACTGCAACAAGATTCTGTACCACGGAAGCGAAGTGCTTGAGAATGACAAGCAGTTTACTCCCAGCGAGTGGAACCAGATGAAGGCAGAGATTACTGGTCTGCGTGCCTTGAACTATTTCTACCTGCTTCGTTCGTTCAAGGATATTCCTTATACCACAAAGGTTATCAACAAGGATACCGAGGTGGAGTATTTTGGTGCAACAAACCAGCTTGTGGTGCTCGACTCACTCATCACCGACGTGGAGAGCATCAAGGGTCAGGCAACCAACCGTTTCGCCGCACTCAAGGACACAAAGGGTTTGATGACCAACGCTGCCATCTATGCATTGTTGAGTGACATGTACCTTTGGAGAGCATCTCTGCACCAGGGACGTGGCATTACCTGCGACACCGTGGTAGTCAACAATATAACCAACAAGGCCAACATTGCTAACCTGACCGAACGCAACGACAGTGCTTTCGTGGTTCACACCGTAGAGGGTGACTACGAGATGTGTGTTAAGTACGCTGACCTGTCACTGCAGAAATTGGCTGACCAAACCTTGCAGAACAACCAGAACTATGGTAGCAATGTTGAGGAAACCGAGAGCTACGGTCTTGACAACTGCAACATGTACAAGAACGATTTCCGTAACTTCGCTGAAGGCGGTAGCGTTAAAATGACTGCATACAACGAGATCTTCACATACGGCAACAGCGATGAGAGTATCTTCGAATTGCAGTTCAACAATAGCGACAACCGTCAGAACAACGTAGTAACCAGCCAATGGGGATACGGCAACAGAGTACATCTCGCCATCAGCGAGTCTGCCATTGACGCTATCTATCCCGGTACCAAGCGTCAGTACGATGCACGTACATGGTACTCTTTGACCAGCAATTTGTATGGAGAAGCCTCAAGCCTGCCCGGTTCATACTGTTTCAAGTGGAGAGGTGCAACCGTAAGCACTCCCGAGAATGGCAAGGTTGACGACAACGACCTGAAGATCAGTACCAGTAGTAGCGATGATGCTTACCACAACTGGATCATCTATCGTATGAGCGACGTGATGTTGCAGAAGGCCGAGGCACTTGCATGCTTGAGTACAAAGGCTGGCGACACTTACGCTCAGGATGCTCTCCGCATCGTCAATGCCCTCCATCGCCGTTGGTACTGCCCCGATGCTAATGCAACGGCCACAGCATCTACCGACGTAATGAACAACTATGGATACGCATACTTCACCACTGCAACCATTGCCAACACAGCTGGTAATATTGCTGCTCCTTCTGCCCCCAAGGGTATTCAGGTAGTAGAGATTGCAGTGTACAACGAGCGTCAGATTGAGTTCATTGCAGAAGGCAAGCGTTGGTTCGACCTTGTACGTTTCGCCGAGCGTCACGCTGGTGGAATGGACGGTACAAAGGATGCACGCGAGTACAGCGAGGCTCGTCCCATCGGAAACGGTGCTGCGGGTGTGAAGTTGATGCTTGAGACTTTCATGGCAAACACTCTTCAGAGCAGTCAGGTGACCTCTTTGAGAAACCACATGAAGAACCGCTATGGATTGTACAACCTTATCTATTATAAGGAGATCAAGGCCAGCAAGGATGAGAATGGTGTTCAGCACCTCGAGCAGAATCCTGTATGGAACAAATCTCTGTATGACTAATTGAAAGGAGGAATACATTATGAGAAAGATTAGCAATATGAAAAAATATGCACTTCTGGTGATGTCTCTCTTCACTTTGGCTTTTGCACAAAGCTGTAAAGAGGAAATTGACATGTCAGACCGCTATACCTTTACGGAATATACTATCGCGAGCTACCTTGATTCTCACGACACGACCTATAGCGAATACTATAAGTTGCTCGACCAGGTTAAGATCAGTTCACGTTCAAATTCTACCGTTCTCCAGTTGATGACTGCACGCGGAAACTTCACCGTTTTCGCTCCCACGAACAAGGCTATCCAGACATACCTGGATACCCTTTGCAACAAAGGCATCATCAGCCAGCCCTCTTGGGATGGTTTCCCCAACGAGGAGACACTTGACTCAATCCGCAAGGTTATTGTTTTCAACAGTATCATTGACGGTAAGGACGATAACGAGGCATACCAGACCAATGCCTTCAAGGATGGCGAGGAGTTGCTCATCAGCAACCTCAACGAGCGTAAGCTGACCGTTGCTTTTGGTAATGACCCCGACTCTATCTACATCAATGGTAAGAAGGACAAGAAGACCGGCAAAGTCTCAGACGGTGCTCTTATCGACCTCAGAAACCGCGACATCGTTGCCATCAACGGTTGCATCCACCAGATGCACCAGGTTGTGGCCCCCTCTACCGAGAGTGTAGGCGACGTACTGAAGAAGTACATCGACCTGAAAGACGAGCGTTTCTTGGTAACTGCCAAACTTATCCAGTCATGCGGTATGTTCGACACCTTGAGCAAAATCAAGGATGAGACATGGGAGAAGATGTACCTCAACGAAGACGTGAAGGACCTTCCCAAGCATCCTACAGAGAAGGTTGGTTCAATTCCTCCTCACAGATACTATGGCTACACCATCTTTGCTGAAACCAACGAGGTTTGGGAGCAGAAAATCGGCAAGCCTGCTTCGGAGATTACTGTAGAGGACATCAAGAATTGGGTAGTAGAGCAGAACCTCTATCCCGATGCAAAGAACGACAACAACTATGATGATCCCAGCAACGTACTGAACCAGTTTGTGACTTACCACATTCTGCCCATGAAGTTGCCTACAAACAAACTCGTTATCCACTACAACGAGAAGGGTTATTATTACACTCCTTCTTCAAACCCCATCACCATTCCTGTATGGGAGTTGTACACAACTATGGGTAAGCGTCGCTTGCTGAAGGTGTACGAGGGTGGCAAGGATGCTCCCAAGGGTATCTTCCTGAACCGTTTCCCTGCGCTGAACAACGAGCGTGATGGTAACTATCACGAGAAATCATGCGATCCTGCAAACGTGGGCATCCAGGTTAACACCACTGAGTACGAGAATCCCATTAACGGATACATCTACCCCATCAGCGACGTGTTGGCTTACAGCGAGGCAACTCGTGAGAACCTCCAGAAGGAGCGTCTGCGTTTCGACGTGGCAGGACTCTTCCCCGAATTCATGAACAATGATATCCGCGACAACCGTGTATCAGACGTTTGTATCGGTATTCCCGAGACCAGCGTTTACAAGTATCTTGAGGATCTTGACATCATGGATGGAACCTTGTTCTACTACCTCAGAGGTTTGGGCCGTGCATGGATGAACCTCCAGGGCGACGAGCTTAACGTTGTAGGTAGCTATGAAATGATATTCCGTATGCCTCCCGTTCCCAAGAAGGGTATCTACGAAATTCGCTATGCTGTACAGAACAACTCCAACTACCGTGGTATGTGCCAGGTTTACTTCGGTTCGGACAAGAACCGTATGCCCGCCATCGGTATTCCCTTGGATTTGCGTATCGGTGGCTCGAGCGACCTCTTAGGTTGGACTCCTGACGGAACAGATGACGATCTTAATGCTGAAAACGACAAGAAGATGCGTAACAACGGCTTCATGAAGGGAGCAGAGTACTACCATGCCGGTGGTGCAGGTGCTTCTACAGCCCGCAACCAGCAGTACACCACTCGTCGTATCATCGTTCGTCAGGAGATGGATCCCGACAAGACATACTACTTGAAGTTCAAGACTGTGCTCTCGGACAAGAACAAGCAGTTCTATATGGACTATATCGAGTTCTGTGCTAAGGAAGTTTACGACAACCCAGCAACTCCCGAGGACATTTGGTAAACAGTTCTCCCCGGTTCTCCTCCGCAAAGGAGGGGAACAAGGGAAGACCGAAAAACAAGCATAACAAATAACAAAAGATGATTATGAAAAATATCATTAAAAATATAAAGATGGGCGTAGGCGTTTCTGCCATACTTCTCGCCGCATCCTGCTCCGACACATGGGATGAGCACTACAATCCCAGCGAAGGAACATCTGCAACCGAGACACTATGGGAGCAGATCGTTTCCAATCCCAACCTGAGCAGATTTGCGTCAATTGCAGAAAAGGCAGTCTACTACAAAGACCAGGTTCACCCTCTTAACGATCCCAATACAAAGAAGCCTTATACTTATAAGGATATGCTTAGCGGTACACAGCTCATGACCGTATGGGCTCCCGAGAACAGCGCTCTTTCGGAGGAGGACGTACAATACTACCTCAACCTTCTGGAGACCAATCCTTACAGTGTTCACCAGCAGTTGATGGCCAACAGCATTGCGCTTTGGAGAAGCGTGGCTACCGGCGAAGGTATTGATACCTTGCAGATGATCAACGGCAAGCGCCTGAAGTTTGACAAAGGTGAACTCAGCATGCAGGGCGTTAGCATCAATGAGAAAAACATTGAGGCAAAGAATGGTGCACTGCATACCTTGACTGGCAAGTTGCCTTTCAATTACAACCTGTACGAGTATCTCAAGGACTACTACAACTCGAAGGAGAACAATGTAATGCATTTCCACGACTACGTCTTGGCAACTGATACAACCTACTTTGTTCAGAACAACTCTATCGAGGGTAATCCTGACATCAACGGTAATCCTACCTATGTGGACAGTGCTTACGTGAACACCAACATGATGTTCTACAGCACCAAGCGCACAACAAACTCGAACTCTGACAAGAACCTCACCTACATGGAGAGTTTCGGTGCCAACATCGAGGGCGAGGATTCTGACTTCATCATGATTATTCCTAATGATGCGGCATGGGAGGCTGCCTATGAGAAACTGAAGCCTCTCTACAATTATGCTTCACATTACGTTGATGCAGAAAAGGGTAATAGCAACGTCAAGGCAACCCGCGACATTGCTGACGAGGAGATGGACTCAATTACCAATCAAAGCATCAACATGGACATCATCTCTCCATTGGTTTTCAATGCTCACCGTCAGCCCAAGCGCAGCCTCAACGGTCCACTTTGGAGCACAGAAGAGTTGCTTAAGGCAAACGACGCTGATATCGAGTACTTGATCAACACATTCGGTGATACCCTTCGCACTGACGCAGATTGGGCAAAGACCAATCTCTGGACAGGCAAGAAGCAAGTAAAGATGAGTAACGGTTACGGTATAATCACCGAGAACTGGGATATGCCCAAGAAGCTGTATCAGCCCGACCTCACCATCGAAGTAGGATGGGGTAGTTGGTATAACCAGTCTTCTTTTACGGGTTCCAACACTCCCTACTCTTTCAGCAACAAGGAATGGTGCGATACTATAGGTAAAGTAAGTTTCAACAACTTCTACGACCTGCAGCCTAGCGGTGATGGTAGTTCCATTAAGGTATCCTTCAAGCTGTTGGGTACTGATGGAGAGAACCGTGAGAGCGAGGTCATGAGTGGTACTTATGATATCGGTATCGTTTGTGTTCCCGATTTCTACAAAACCAGCAACGACACCATCGAGGGCGACACCGTACGTCACAAGATTACTGCAGAACTCAGTTACTGCAACAACGAGTACAAGGGCGGACAAGCTTCCAATGCCGTTGAGAAGATTCAGAGCAAGGATGCTATCGTATATGAAGGTCTGAAGGTAGACACCGTATGGTTGTTCAAGGACTTCAAGTTCCCTTACAGCTATAAGAACATGCGCTTCTGCTACCCCACCCTTACACTGGGTACTTATAGCGTAAGCAACGACCGTAATGGTAAGAACGGTTACCCCGTATTCAAGAACAATCTTTGTATTGACCGTATCGTCCTTGTTGCAAAAGACAACAAAGAAGAAGAGGACGGACGAGGTAAACCTATAAAAGAATAACGTCTCACCTACTCAAATTCTATGACAATGAAGAAAATAAGCAAAATAGACCTGCACAAGTCATTTAAATATGGTATGTGCCTGGCATTGCTCTCTGGCTTAGGTTCACTTCCCGTGGCAGCACAGGATGAGACAACTGACGAAGAAAGTGAAGTTGTCTACAACAAGCGAAAGAGCGATAGAGCCAAGGAAGAAAAGAAATATGAAATGAAGGAGGTGAGCGGTTGTATCACCGACAATGCCACCGGCGAACCCATGGGCGGTGTACGCATACAAGCACTGGGCGGCGAGCGTTGGTCATGCCTCACCGAGGAAGACGGTACCTATAAGCTGAACGTTCCCACATTCGTTACCAGTTTGTACATCTCTGCTCCCGACTACCAGCCCCTGCAGATGGCGATAAAGGGAAGCGATGAGCAGAATGCCTCATTGATCTCGGCAGAAATGCGTGGTTACTTCACCGACGGTACAACCATTACAAGCCGTAGTGGCATCACCGTTGACCAGTCAAGTAGCATCACCGTTGAGACAGAGATTGAGAATCGTCTGGCAGGCGATGTACGCAGCACAAGCCGTAGTGGTTTGCTGGGTCAAGGTTCATACCTCACCATCCGTGGTGTCAACAGCATCAATGCCAATGCTCAGCCTCTTATCATCCTTGATGGCAACATCATCGACCCCGAATACGAGCGCACATCATTGCACGAGGGTTATTACAACAATATCCTCTCTGGTCTTGATCCAGAAAACATCGAGAGCGTTGAAGTATTGAAGAATGGTACTGCACTCTATGGTGCCAAGGGTGGTAATGGTGTCATCATTATCAAGACCAAGCGTGGTCGTTCAATGGCAACCAAGATCAACGTGCGTATCTTTGGCGGTATGGAACTCGTACCCAAGAAGATTGACATGATGAATGGTGACCAGTATCGCACTTATCTGGGTGACCTTGCCAGTACAGTTAAGGAGTTCCGCGAGTTGAACTATGGTAACACGGACTATGTGAATACCGCATTCCTCAATGATAATCCCAACTACTACTACAAGGTGTTCCACAACAACACAGATTGGCAGAAGGACATGTACCAGAACACCTTTACCCAGAACTACAAGATCAACGTAGAGGGTGGTGATGAGATTGGTATGTCCAGCCTGTCACTGGGTTACACCAAGGGTGAGAGCACATTGGTAGGCAACGATTTCAGTCGTTTGAACCTTCGTTTCAACACCGACATCAAGATCACCGAAAAACTGACGTCTGCTATCGACGTTGCTTACAACCAGACTGCCTATAACGTATTGGACAATGGTTGGAGCGAGAACTACGACATGCAGAACATTGGTTCGACCAACGTATTGGGTCTTGTTTCTGCTCCTATGCTGAGCCCCTATGCTTACTACATGGACGAGAACAACAACAATCAATTGTCACTCTCAAATGAGTATGCAGGTAAATATGCTGCCCAGCGTACCAGCACATGGATTCAGAACCCCTTCAAGTTCCCCCAATACTTGGGTATCAACGAAGCACTTCGTAACCCCTATTGGATTACCGAGAATGGACAAGGCAAAAACAAGAACTATGCTGAGTTGACCCAGATTAACATCAACGTAGCTCCCAAGTACCAGATCACGAAGCAGTTCTCTATCCAGGACCGATTCAATTATCAGTTGAACCGTAACAATGAGAAGTACTTCCTTCCCATCTCCGGTACTACACTTTACGAGTTGACCGACCTCGGTGACATCACATCTGTACTGAAGTCTCAGTTCACCAAGGAGACCACTGTCAACAACGACCTGTCACTTGAGTGGAAGAACACCTATGGTGCCCATAAGATTGCAGCCATGGGTGGTTGGCGCTACAACAACTATTCTTATTCATATAGCTACATGCGTGGTTATAACAATGAGAACGACAAGTTGCCCAACATCTCAAAGAACATGCAGTTCGTCAACTATGGTGGTACCAAGGACAACTGGATTGACATGACTTACTATCTCGATGCAGCCTACAACTATGCCAACAAGTATTTTGCAGAATTCACCATCTCAAGTGAGGCAAGTTCTAAGTTCGGAAACAACACCAAGGACGGACTTCACATCGGCGGTGTAAGCTGGGGTATCTTCCCCTCATTGCAACTGGGCTGGGTGCTCAGCAACGAGAAATGGTTTAATACCGGCAAGGGTATCAACTACCTCAAACTTACTGCAGGCGTTGACCAGAGCGGTAACGATGACCTTGACTACTATGCTGCTCGCACCTATTGGGAGAGCCAGCAGGTTACCGAGAACACCGTAGGTTTGTACCTCAAGAATATCGAGAACAGCACCATTCAATGGGAGACAACAACCAAGTACAACGTTGGTCTCGAGGGCTCATTCCTCAACAACCGCTTGCACGCTGGACTCGACCTCTACTGGCACAAGACCGACAACATGCTCACCATCAAGGACCTCTCTTACATCTCAGGTATGACTAAGTACTGGACCAACGAGGGTGCCATGACCAACAAGGGTTTTGAGGCTAACGTCAATGCTATCGTCATCAACCAGAAGGATTGGAAATGGGAAGTCGGTGCAACACTTGGTCATTACAACAACAAGGTTACTGAAATGCCCAATGGCAACATCATCAAGCAGACCGACGCAAATGGCAACGTAACCAATATCATCAATGGCTACACAAGTAGCATCTATGGCGAGAGCAATGTGCTCACCGCAGTTGGTTATGCTGCAGGCAGTTTCTTTGGATGGCAAACCAACGGCGTGTTGGCCGACAATGCAGAAGCAAGCTCTGCTGGCGCAATGGGATACCTCAAGTATCCTACCGGATTGGTAGAGAATCCCTACAAGAACTTCCAGGCTGGAGACGTTCGCTTTGTTGACCAGAACGGTGACGGTGTTATCGACGACAACGATAAAGTGGTTATCGGCAACCCCAACCCCGACATCTACGGCAACCTCTATACCAGTCTCTGCTACAAGAACCTGCGTCTCGATGTTAACTTCAAGTACTCTCTTGGCAACGACATCTACAACTATCAGCGTAGCGTACTCGAAGGTGGAAACACCACCTACAACCAGACTACTGCTATGATGAACCGTTGGACCTACGAAGGTCAGCAGACCAGCATGCCTAAAGTATGTTACAGCGACAGCGAGGATTGGAGAAACAATGAGCGTATGAGCGACCGTTGGATTGAGGATGGTAGCTATTTGAAGCTCAAGAACGTTCGCCTTACCTATACCCTTCCCTACTCTAACTCATGGTTGCAGGGATTGAAGGTTTGGGCAGAGGGCAACAACCTCTTCACCCTTACCAAGTACTTGGGTACTGATCCCGAGATGTCTGCTCGCAACAGCACCTTGTACCAGGGCGTAGACAATGGTCTTCTGCCTCGCGGACGCAGTTTCAACATTGGTCTTTCAATCAATCTCTAATTCTAGCAGACTAGAAAAACAGGATACCTAGAGAACATAGAAGAACTATGAGAATCCTGAATATCCAAAGCATCTAGAAAAACTAGGAAAATAAAAAAACATAAAAATCATGAAAATAAAATCAATCATATTATCTGCTGTGGCAGGCGTGACGCTCGGAAGTGCATTAACTTCCTGCAGCGACATGCTCTCGCCCAACAGCGAGCGCCATTCACACGAAGTGGCAGGCGATACCCTGTATTCATACTGGGGCATCCTTCGCTCAATGCAGAATGTAGGCGAGCGTTACATCGTATTGGGAGAGTGCCGTGGCGACCTTGTCGATGGTACGGCATATCTGAGCGATAGCATCAAGTCCATCCTCGACTTCGACCAGGAGAAGGCTATTGATGGTTCTAACCGCTACCTTCGTGCCAGCGACTATTATCATATCATCAACTCATGTAATGCCTACCTGGCTCAGGCTGACACCACCCTTCTTACCGGTACCAACCAGCCTTACATGATGAAGGAGTATGCACAGGTTGAGGCCATCCGTGCATGGACTTATTTGCAGTTGATTCAGGTTTACGGCGAGGTTCCCTTCTACACAGAACCTCTCCTTACCACCGATGATATCAACTCATTCATCGACAATCCTTCTCACCAGAAGGCAAATGCCGATAACCTTGCCGACCTCCTCGAACCTTTCCTTACACGCGCCTTGGCTATCGAGACGCAGTACGGATTCCCCAGCTACGAGAACTATGGTTACACACGCAATGTTTGCCACAGTACCAAGGCCATGATTCCCCTCAACATCATCCTCGGCGACCTTTATCTGACTAAGGGTGACAAGGAGAGCTGTGCAAAGGCTTGCCAGTACTACTACAACTATCTTGGCAACACACGTGGCACCGGCCATATTGCTGCAGGTGGAGCACTTCCCTCTGGTTACAATTATGTAACCCTTAAGGATAACCGCATGGACAAGCCCGATTACTACAGATGGCAGAGTGGTACACCCTGGACAGAAGTAGGAAAGACAGAGCCCAACATGGAGTCCATCACTGCAATTCCTTCTTCTACCAACAAGTTGTGGGGTACCGTTTTGCGTGGTGTAAACGAACTCTTCGGTTATACTTCTGTCATCAGCGTATCAACCGATGCAAGCGACTCTATCACTTCTGCGAGCATTCGTCTTGATGCTCGCTACGATGCCAAGCAGTTACGTGCCAGCGAGGGTTACTTCAACCTTTGCAACGACCAGCAGTTTGAATTGCTGGTTGGTACAAGTAACCAGACTGTGGCAACCATGTCGCTCAATGTTAAGGATGGTTTCGGCGATGCCCGTCAGTATTGGGTGATGGATGTCCGTCAGGAGTATGCCAATGGTATGACCAGCACTGAAAAGTTTGTCACCAAGCAGAACCCCGGAGGAAGCTTCACCACCGTATACCCCATGATTTACCGCAAGTCAATGGTATGGTTGCGCTTTGCTGAGGCACTCAACCGTGCAGGGTATCCCAGTTATGCTTTTGCTATTCTTAAGAATGGTCTTTGCAAGAACGACGCATGGTATCCCAAAGCAAATTCTTCCGACTATGCTGTAAAGGACAGTGCATATTATGTCACCTACAACAGCACCATACTTGAAGAAACTACCGATGCTGATGGCAATACCGTAACTACCCCCACCCAGGTACAGAAGGTGTTCCCCAACATTGCTTCTAACGAGGATAGTCCCTACCGTACTAAGGCAGATGTTATGGCTGCTCTCTTGGCAACAGGCGTAGCAGAAGAGGACATTGATACTTACATATGGACTGCACTCAGTTATGAGAATTATCCCGACGAGAACTGCAACGCAATGTTGTATTATCTCGATGCACGTGAAGTAGAGAAGGCGCCTGGATTCCTCAATTTCGACCGCACTGAGTTCGCAGGTTTCAGTACTGGATACGAATGTTTGTACACCACTGATTTGGCAAACATTGAAGGCGATTCAAAAATCGAGCAGTTCAGTCTTAGCGAGGACAACTCCACAATGGGCGTGCATAGCCGTGGTTGCGGCATCGTACCTCCCTCACATAACAGAGAGAGTGTCTACGACTACGTTAAGCTCATCCAGAAGGCGGCAGCAAAAGACGGTCTCACACTTGACAAGAAAGACATCTACAACGGCAACTACGATGCTCAGATACAAAACTACGTAGAGGATCTCATCATCGATGAGATGGCTCTTGAGTTGGCATTCGAGGGTACTCGTTTCTTCGACCTCATGCGTGTGGCTCACCGTCGTGGCGATGCCAGTTACCTGGCCGAGCGTGTCAGCAAGCGTAGCGGAAGCAAGAATGCTACCCTCTACAACAAGTTGATGGACACCAAGAACTGGTACTTCCCCTTGCCCCAATATTAAAACGCAATAAGTCAAGGTGCCTCCCCGAAGAGGGGGATGCGAACCTAGGCTTACAGATAAATGAAAATGACCGCTTTCACATGAGAGCGGTCATTTACTAATATTACATCACATGAAAAAACTATTCGCAATTGCCATCGCATCGATGGTAATGATGTTATCCACGCAAGCCTACGCACAGCAAAAATCTTTCCAGCATCCCTGGGAAGGAAAACGCGTAGCCTACTTCGGCGACTCTATCACCGACCCACGAAATGGTGCCGCCAAGAAAAAGTATTGGGACCTTCTGCAACAATGGCTTGGCATCACACCATTCGTTTATGCTGTCAGTGGCAGACAATGGGATGACATTCCACGACAGACCAACGAACTGTACCAGCAACACGGAGACTCCGTTGATGCTATCCTTATCTTCATGGGTACAAACGATTACAACAATGGTGTGCCCATCGGCAAGTGGTACGACGAGAAAGAAGAGGAGGTTATGTACGGACATGGCCAGGTCAAAAAGCTGACACCACGAAAGAGACAATATCTATGCATGGATGATAAGACCTACGTGGGACGTATAAATATTGCACTGGATAGACTAAAGCGCACCTATCCTGACAAGCAGATCGTATTGCTGACCCCAATCCATAGAGCTCAGTTTCATGCCAACGACAAGAACTGGCAAAGCCCCGAAGACTACACCAACCAGTGTGGCATCTATTTACAGGAGTACGTTGATGCCGTGAAGCAAGCCGGCAATGTATGGAGCGTGCCAGTCATTGACATGAATGCCCTTTGCGGACTATACCCCTTGTTGGACGAGCATGCAAAGTATTTCAACAAAGCAGATACTGACCGTCTTCATCCCAACGACCTTGGACATGAGCGCATGGCAAAAACCCTTATGTATCAACTTCTTGCCCTGCCTGTTTATTAAGTTGAGCGTCAATCATCAATCATCAATCGTCAATCATCAATCATCAATCGTCATTCATCAATCGTCAATCGTCAATCATCAATCGTCAATCATCAATCATCAATCGTCAATCATCAATCGTCATTCATCAATCGTCAATCGTCAATCATCAATCGTCAATCATCAACCATGAAAAAGTTTCTCTGCATCCTGTCAGCCTTCCTTTTGCTATCGCAATACAGTCTGTCTGTATCGGCAAAGATTGACCGACACGCATTGGTCATGCGTAACAATGTGCACATCACAAACATCGACACGCTGGCTTCACTTTCGGTAGGCAATGGTGAATTCGCCTTTACCACCGATGTTACCGGACTGCAGACTTTTCATAGTCTTTATCGCCATGGCGTTCCATTGGGGAGCATGGCACAATGGGCATGGCATAGTTTCCCCAACGTAGGTGATTACAAACCAGAGGAAGCGCTGAAACCATTCGATTTCGGTAGGAACAAGACAGAATGGTATTCATGCCAACTCAAGGACGAGCGTGGAAAACAAGCCACAGATTATCTGCGCGCCAACCCACATAGATTGCATTTAGGTATTGTTGCCTTCCAAGACATTCTACCTCAGGATGTCAGCGACATAGACCAAACACTCAACCTTTGGGAAGGCACCATCACATCATGCTACAAGTGTGCAGGCAACCCCATGAAGGTGCTGACCACTTGCGATGCAGACAAGGATATGGTAGTGGCACGCATTACTGACCCTGCCCGGCATACCGTTGAGATGCGATTCCCCTATCCTACGGGCAAGCACAGCGATGATGCCTGTGACTGGTCTGCAGGACGAAACCACCAAGTAAGCTCCATCAGTCAAAACAGCAACTCAGCAGTCTTCATGCACACGCTCGACGGGCAGTCATATTACATTAAACTATGCTGGCAACATGCGGAGTCGCCAATACTGAAAGACGGAGTGATAACCATCCGTCCCCAAAGAAAAGACTGGTCTTTCTCTGTTGAGTTCTGCAAACAGAAACCTAATACTAATGCCATCAGTCACAAGAGTTCCGTTCAACAGACGAAACAATATTGGCATAAATTCTGGCAGAAAGGCGGAGTCGTAGACTTCTCTCATTGCAGTGATCCACGAGCAGGCGAACTGGAACGAAGGGTTGTACTCTCGCAATACCTAACGGCCATTCAATGTGCAGGTTCTACACCTCCTCAAGAGACGGGGTTAACCTACAACTCCTGGTTTGGCAAATATCATCTTGAAATGATATGGTGGCATCAGGCACACTTTGCACTATGGGGGCATGGTGACCTATTGGCACGCACCCTGCCATGGTATCACAAAGCGCTCCCCATGGCACGACAGATAGCAAAAAGACAAGGCTTTGACGGAGCACGATGGATGAAAATGACCGACCCCTCTGCAGCCGAAGCACCCTCAAACGTGGGTTCGTTCCTCATTTGGCAACAACCTCACATCATCTATCTGTTAGAACTGCTTTATCGTTCAAATCCCGACAAGACACTAATCGATGAATATGCCGAACTAGTGGAACAGACGGCAACCTTTATGGCTTCATATGTGACTTACGATGCAGAACATGGACGCTACATACTGAAAGGGTGCATTCCAGCACAGGAAACCCTGAAGGCGGCCGAGACCGTCAACCCACCCTTCGAACTCTCATACTGGCATTTTGCCTTACAGATTGCACAACAATGGCGCTTGCGCAGGGCATTGGAACCCAACCAGCAATGGGACAACATCATACAGCACCTTTCTCCGCTTTGCGCAAAGGACGGGGTGTATGCTGCCACAGAAACCGCAGCCAGCTATCCGAGTCTAAAGGCACAGAATATAACCGATACGGACAAACCTTTTGAGGCATCAGAACTTGCCGAAGGAATCAAACTATACTCCGACCACATGGCCGTACTGGCTGCTTGCGGAGTGCTACCATTCAGTCCACAATACGACAAAACGACAATGGTTGCCACCCTACGTTGGGTAATGAAGAACTGGAACTGGAACAAGACGTGGGGGTGGGATTATCCCACAACTTGCATGACGGCCGTTCGAACCGGTCATCCAGACCTGGCCATCGATGCCTTGCTGAAAGATTGCCGAACAAACACGTATCTCCCGAATGGCCATAACTATCAGGACTCACGACTTCGCTGTTATCTGCCCGGCAATGGAGGTTTGCTCACTGCCGTTGCCCTGATGTGTGCCGGATATGACGGATGTCGCGAACCACTACCAGGTTTCCCAAAGGATGGAAAATGGGACGTGCAATATGAAGGAATACTTCCTTTACCATAAGATTCGTATTAAAGGCAGAAACAAAACAAATGACGCCCGTCTACTTACCAGTTTCGTTGACATAAGGAAGTAATGTCAACGTTATCATTACAAAGATGCTCAAACCACTTTTCTCCATTTACACCTTGCATAGCGTACAGCCTTTTGATATAAATCAAGAAGATGACACTTTTTGTGACGTTTTCCAGTTCTACTATTGCAGATTTGCCAAAAAGCAGTACCTTTGCATCAGTTTTTCATGGTATTAGATTTAAGGTTAGTAAAAAAAGATTGGTTGTCGGGAGACAACCCTTTTTTTTGCCCTAATTTCTCATTATGCCTTCCGCATTATCGAATATAATGATGAAGGTAGAACCCTTAAAAAAAACATTATGCTGATATGATAGAGTTAAATCCGTACATCACCTTATGTTCATCGAACTCACCAGTCTTTTGGTCAATCTGATCAACCACATAAACCTTATCACCGGGTTTATCGTTGAGGTAAACATCGATATGATCACCATCCACTCCCTTGGTTCCACGGATGTAGCCGTAGGTGTAGTTCATCTTCACGCTCCACTCCTTGCCGTCGGCATCCTTACCGCTTCGCGTGCTGCCCTTGGGGTTCTCAATGGTCACGTCCATGCCGTCCACCTTCACGTGTCCCATCTTGTAGTTGCCTGCCTTCTTCTGTGCCTCACTGGGGTTGGTGTTCACCTGCTCCTCTGCAAGCCTCATCGCATTGCGCTTTGCACGCTCTGCTTCCAGCTCGCGCCTTCTCTGACCCACAATGTCGTATGGGTTGTCATCACTTAGACTTAACGAAGATATTGCATTTTTTGAGCTCAGATTGCTTTTCTCATCGCCATTCAACTCATTTTTTATTAATTTTTCTCCCTTATCGTACTTCTTTTCAAAACCTTTTAGTAACTTTGCACCAGTAATTGAGTTGTTTGGGTGGTCGAGTTGAGTCCCAGGTACCTCGGTCTTGTTACCGTAGATCTGCATGCCAGTATCATCCGACAACTCAATTTCTGTTACTTCGTATGCATGCAATGGGTTGTTTGAACCTTTGTTTAATGTTTCTTTTACAGTAAACTTTGCTGTAAAAACATCTCCATCCTGACTAACGGCAGAAAACATTCTGTGCATTAGCGTACCCGGATTTGGTTTTAACTCATCGCTGCGATCTCCCTTTATGCCTTCATCGTTTTTGGTTTTAGGATAGTCAAGATGCGTCTCAACCAATTCTGACGTATTGAATACTTCCTTGAATTGATCAAGCAATGCTACGTAAGCATTTATCTCCCTCCATATCTGTTCCTTCTTCGATTCTTCTTTTTCTGCCGCAAGTTTGTCATACATTTTACGGATCGTATTCTGGAATTTCCTAACACTATCTGCGCTTATAGACACCTCCTGGCTTGGGTCATTTCTCCAGCGGAGTGTGCCTTGCAGCTTCTTTGCCTTCTCTTCAACAATATTGGCTGTGTAGCTCTTACCCTTTGCCGATGGTTCTCCCAATGGAGTTATCTTGAACTCAAGTGATTCAAGTCCTTCCCTTACAATGCCGTGATTTTCCTTCACTTTCTCCCATGATTCAACAAACTTGTCCTTCTCTTAGGTAAAGATATGGTCATAATCTCCATCTGTTATCGAGAACCTCACTCCATCCTTCCTCGATGCCTCGATGGTCACGCGGTGACGGTCAGCCTCATCTTCTGAAATGCTAATCGTAGACTTACCACCACCTGGGCCGTCAGGATTTGGATTCTTGTTATTACGCCATTCCTTCATCGTAGGCAAGCCATGTTTCTTAAGGATTTTGTTCACGTCCTTCTCGTTCATCTTGCCAGCATCAAGGCTCCTTTCACAATACTCAAGGATGGCGTTATTAATCATTGCATCCTCAGAAGACTTTCTTTCAGAGTATCTACTTACGCCTTCACCGATTATTTCGACGAAGTTCTCAGGCAAAGCCTTCTCGAAAGCATCTGCACCTTTCTGTCCGTGAAGAACTGGCTCATGAGGAGAATACTTGCCAGTCTCGGGGTCTGTCATTCCATAATCGCAGAACAATGAGTAGTACGACTCTGCATCACAAGGTGACCAGTCACCACCCTTCCATCCAAGTTTCGGATGGTTTGGATCCACACCGGCATCCTCACACATCTTCAGGAACTGTTCCTTTGTCACGTTGAAGTCGAAACGAGGAAGGAAGCCGTTCTCTCTTAGTACATTTACGTAGTGCTCTGCAGCATCCTTGTATGGCGTATCTCCACCAATCTCACGTACCTTGTCGTTGTAGTCTACGTTGAGTTCATGGGCAACGGCATTGTTTTCCTTGTCAAGCGTAAAGAAGTGGCCCTTAACCTTTCCAAGGTTGTCTTTGCCTGTCAGGTTCTTGTATGTAGTGAGTGACGAATAGAATGTAATGCCAAGTTCGTCATTCCTGTACGCTGAACCATTGGCAAACTCTATCTTGTGGCCTTCCTCTACATCAGTACCTTCACGCTTACCGGCTATGCATTTCCATCCCTTTCCGAAACGGTCATTCTGTACAGCCTCAAAGTTTGTGACTCCCTTGTGGTAGTCTGTCATGGTTTCCTGCATAAACTGTACTAAGTCGGCACCTGCAGATCTTACCATACCCAATCCCTGCCTTCCAAGCGATTCTCTTGTAGCACCGCTGCTATGGAATGGGATAAGGCTTCCCCACATACCGTTCTTGTCAGATGGAGTGGGTACGTCAGTCAACGCCTTGATGAGATGAGGAACGCTCATTACTACGCTCGAAAGCGAGCAGTCCTTGTTGACGTACTTCATTGCCTCCTGCAAGCCCTTGTCACCATCATAGTGAACCTTTCCTTCAGAATCATGGTAGGGGAATTCTCGTCCGCCTACGCTTTCCTCTGCCATGATGTAGTTTCCGTTCTCGTCGAGTCCAGCGGCACGTCCACCTTCACGTGTCCCATCCTGTAGTTGCCTGCCTTCTTCTGTGCCTCACTGGGGTTGGTGTTAACCTGCTCCTCTGCAAGCCTCATCGCATTGCGCTTTGCACGCTCTGCTTCCAGTTCACGCCTTCTCTGCCCCACAATGTCGTATGAGTTGTCATCACTTAGACTTAACGAAGATATTGCATTTTTTGAGTTCAGATTGCTTTTCTCATCGCCATTCAACTCATTTTTTATTAATTTTTCTCCCTTATCGTACTTCTTTTCAAAACCTTTTAGTAACTTTGCACCAGTAATTGAGTTGTTTGGGTGGTCG
>JAZUKS010000135.1:0-2817 GCA_045643405.1 Bacteroidaceae bacterium
TAGCATAGAATACCATCAGCACAAAGATGCCACCTGCGCTGAAGACGGAAACATTGAGTACTGGCATTGTACGAGATGCAATCTGAATTACAGTGACGAAGGTTATACGAACCAGATAAAGGGCAGCCTTGTAATACCTGCGATAAATCATGCACACAGGCAATTCATAGACTACACGGCTCCGACTGCTTATAAGGAAGGGAACATAGCCTACTGGCACTGCCCTGACTGCGAGAAGAATTTCAAGGACAAAGGCTGCGTAATAGAGATTTCAGACACCGACTACATCCTGGCAAAACTCCTGAATGTGCTGCATATCGACTTTGCAGGCAACAATGCCCCAATTGAGAAGGAACACTATGTGGGTGCCACGGAAATCAGATTCACCGAAAAAGGAGATGCCATCTTCACCGTCAACGAACAAGAAGTGACCTATCCTGACAGCATGATAAACGAGATAAGCTTCTTCAATGGCACACCTACTGTAGAGTTCAGCGCCAACGAAGACCCTGACAAAAAGGGAACTTTCTATTCAACGTTCTATAGCAGCTTGGAGTCGTACGTGGTTCCTGATGGTTTCACAGCTTATCGTGGACAAATAAGTGACGACGGCACAAAGCTAAGCCTTACATCTGTTCAGGATAGCGTAATGTCATCAGGCAAGGGATACATACTCAAGGGAACGGCAAACGGTGGCAGCATGAAAGTAACATTTAATACTTACGACAGACCTGACAATATACTTAGCGGCACTGATTTGCCAATCGCTGAACTCAACGCAAACGACTATGCTCTATCATTAGGCTCGAATGGTGTAGGCTTCTATCTTTGGAAAGGCAAGGAAATCGGAGCCAACAAGGCTTACTTGACTCTGACACCCGATGGAGAGATTAAAGCCAAGGCGTTTACCTTTGAGTTTGATGATGGCATAACAACTGGTATAACTTCGAACGATAACGATAACGATAACGATAAGCTGTACAATCTGCAAGGAATACGTGTAAACGACAGTTACAAGGGAATAGTAATCAAGAACGGAAAAAAGGTTTACCAGAGGTAATGGTTTATGGTTTATGGAAATTTAGAAAATTAGAAATATGAAAATAAAATTAGTCCTCAGTGCCCTCTTGCTCATGGCAAATACTATGGCAAGCGCACAGTATCTGAACATACAGATGGAAGGTGGCACATCCCGCAGTTACAAGGTCACTCCAGACACAAAAGTGTCGTTAGGAGAAAAGGCTGGAGCGGAAATAGTCGAATCCCCGCATACAGCAACAGTCAATGGGCAGACGGTGACGGTGAATCTGGCCGATGATATTCTGGCAAACGATGTTGCTGTAAATGTTTATGTGGAAGGAGAAGTGGTGAAGATAAAGGCTGTTTCCGCCTCGAACAAGGAACTTATGTGTATATGGAACAACCATGTAGAAACTCCGAATCCTGATGTTCCCAATGGATTCTATACCTTCACCATTCCCGACATCTCAACGGATATGGTTGCAACAGTGGAATACAGACAGCCCACCTACACCGTCAGGTTCAACTTGAACGGTCATGGAGGACTTGCACCGACAGACAAGATTGTTGCATACGGCCAGGCTTTCTCAGCCCCGGAAAACCCAACTGCATCCAACTTTGCATTCTGGTGCTGGTGTACGGATGCTGAGTGTACTACACCATTCGATTTCTCCAAAGGTACGACAGCAGATATTACCCTCTACGCAAAATGGACGCAAGGCATCAATGGTCACGCATACGTTGAACTCGCTGGATATAAGTGGGCAACGGAAAATGTGGGTGTATGTGACTGGCTGGTTCCTATTGGGCCTGGTGATGATGAAGGAAATAAATGGGGTGACTATTACTATCGTCAAGAGTGGTTCCGTTATAATCCTTATCAAGATTGTTGTTATAATGCCATGGAAGCGGCACAAAGTTGGGGCAGTGAAACCGATGAAGATGGTATTACCCACTCATGGAATTTGCCAAGTAAAGAACAGTGGCTGGCTCTCATAGACCAGTGCTTTTCTACCTGGACTGAGTCTTATAGCTTGCAAACCAGCCCTTTTTATGGAAGACCAGGTTGCATTATTTACCAGCCAAAGACCGATGCAGACAAGGGTAGGTATAGCAAAAGCAGTGATGGTTATTCTCCTGCTACTGTCCCTCACATTTTTCTTCCTGCCGCTGGTATGTTTCACTACAAAAGGGGATCGCTTGAAAATCGGTTCGGATCACCAAATGCTGCTTACTTTTGGGCATTAGAGATAGGGGTTTGTTTCTGCTTTGGAAGTGAAGCCAAAGGGGACTATGGTTCCTACTGGGAGCATGGCGCTACGACAATACGTCCTGTTTCAGAATAAGAACCTACCAATGCCCCTCTCGAAGGGAAGGGAGAATGATATTAGCAACCGCAAGATCGTACAACCGCAAAACCGCAAAATAAATGAAAAAACTTTTATCCTCAATCCTCAGCGCATTCATGGTGAGCATCATGGCAAGCGCACAGTATGTTAATATTAAGATGGCAGACGGCACTTACCGCAGCCACAAGACCACCCCGAATATGAGGGCGTGGTTCGGAGAAAAAGCTGGAACAGAAGTAATTGAATCCACGAAGATAGTAACACTCAATGGTCATACGGTGACGGTGAAGTTGGCAGATGATATCCTCGAAAACGATGTTGCGCTAAATGTGTATGTGGAAGGGGAAGCGGTGAAGATAAAGGCTGTTTCCGCCTTGAATAAGGACCTTATGTGTATATGGGATAGTAATGTGGAAACTCCGAATCTTGATGTTCCTACTGGATTCCA
>JAZUKS010000136.1:0-12276 GCA_045643405.1 Bacteroidaceae bacterium
ATATTATGTTAGCAATTCACAACATAAAGAATTGTGTAGGTGTTCCAGCACAAGATGTTTATGATATCTTACAATATATATTATGTTAGCAATTCACAACGTATAGTCCATTGTATTGCCCAAAAGAAGGATGTTTATGATATCTTACAATATATATTATGTTAGCAATTCACAACGGTTGGGCGGTGGGGTTCTCGGCCGAGAAAGATGTTTATGATATCTTACAATATATATTATGTTAGCAATTCACAACCAGGATTCGCTGTATTAAAATGACCTAATGGATGTTTATGATATCTTACAATATATATTATGTTAGCAATTCACAACGTGTTGGCAACGTATTTAATTATATGGTCAGATGTTTATGATATCTTACAATATATATTATGTTAGCAATTCACAACCCATCGAATGCAAGCCGGAGGTTGCTGATGATGTTTATGATATCTTACAATATATATTATGTTAGCAATTCACAACTATGCGTTGCATGGCAACTAATAACGTGAAGATGTTTATGATATCTTACAATATATATTATGTTAGCAATTCACAACATATAAATTAACAATGTTTATAACAGAACAGATGTTTATGATATCTTACAATATATATTATGTTAGCAATTCACAACATGTTGGTGGTTTGAAAGACGGCAAGCCTTGATGTTTATGATATCTTACAATATATATTATGTTAGCAATTCACAACATAGGCAACCGTCAACGTGCCGGACGTTGCGATGTTTATGATATCTTACAATATATATTATGTTAGCAATTCACAACTCCTTCACCCAGATAGCCTTCAGCGAATAAGATGTTTATGATATCTTACAATATATATTATGTTAGCAATTAGTACAATCTTGAAAATGAGGTTGGTAAATAAAGCATGTCAAAGAACGCTTTTGGCAATCTTCACGGGACTTTTCCCGAGAATCTTGTTCGAGGGTTCAAAGTTAAGAAAAATATCGGTAAATAACAATAGAAAAAGGGATAATTTTTGAAAGAGAAGCCCCTTCCGTCCCTCCAAGGTGAAAGCTTCGGACAGGCCGTGTGGCAAGGTCACTTCGCGAAGTGAAAAGTTAAAAGTGCAAAGTTAAAAGTACTTCGTGTGACAATGTGACGTGTGACAAGTGTGACGAGTGTGACAAACGTAAAGTGCAGATTATAAGTAAGAAATGTGCTTTTGTCACGCTTGTCGCGCTTGTCACACGAAGGTGCGAAGAGATTCGTGCAAAATATAAGGCCGTGCAAGTTGTTGCGTTGCACGGCCAAATGGGGTTGGGATTGTCAATGGTTAGCGCCAGTTTTCGGTATTCACTCTGCGCTTTTCATTTCGCAAAGCGATTAGTGGGCTCCGGCAATGGAGATGATGTCGGCGAAGACACCGGCTGCAGTAACGCCTGCTCCTGCTCCGTAACCGATGATAATCATGGGGTGGGGATTGTAGCGCTCGGTGTGCAACAATACGATGTTGTTGGAACCCTCGAGGTTGTAGGCGGGATGAGTGCTGTCTACCTTCTGCAGACTGACTGAACCCTTGCCGTTCTCGAGCTTGGCAACAAAACGCAGGTGCTGTCCGTTGGCTTCTACCTCCTGACGAAGTGCCTCGAACTGTGCGTCGAGTTCGGGCAGGTGTGCCCAGAAGTCGTCGAGCGAACCGTCGAAGAACGACTGGGGAACGAAGAGGTTCTTCTCGATGTCGTCCTGACTGAGCATGTAACCCGACTCGCGTGCCAGGATGACCAGTTTGCGGATAACGTCGAGGCCTGCGAGGTCGATACGGGGATCGGGCTCTGAGAAGCGTGCCTCCTTTGCCATCTGCACGGCCTTAGAGAAGGGGATGTCGGCGCTGATGGTGTTGAACACGAAGTTGAGAGTGCCCGAGAGCACGGCTTCGAGTTTGACGATCTTGTCGCCCGAAGCACGCAGCTCGTCGATGGTGCGGATGATGGGTAGTCCGGCGCCTACGTTGGTCTCGAAGTGATACTTGCAGTCATTCTTCAAGGCTGTCTCCTTGAGCTTGAGGTAAGCGTTGAGGTCGCCCGAAGCGGCAATCTTATTGGCGCAAACGATAGAGATGCTCTTGTCGAGGAAGTCCTGGTAGAGAGCTGCGATGTCGTAACTGGCGGTACAGTCGACGAACACCATGTTGCTGACGCCGAGGTTCAGCACGGCTTCGCGGATGAGTTCGACGCTTGATGTGGGTGCCTGCTTGAATGCCTCGCGGAATTTGTCCATCGAGAATGCATCTCCCTCGGCATACTGGCTCATGTCGAGACCGTTGCTGTTGACGAGGATGTTGAAGATGTCTACCACACCCACAACCTGCAGGTCGGTGTTCATCTTGGTCTTGAGATACTGTTGCTGGTCGGCAATTTGCTGTAAGAGCGTACCGCCAACAGTTCCGGTGCCACAAAGCACTATGTTTAGTTTGTGAAGTTGCATTTTGTTATGTATTCTGTATAATTTGTGCGCAAAGTTACGGAAAAATATTAAAATGAGAAATAATGTGATGTGTTTTTTGCGTTTTTCGTTGTGTTTTCTTGTTTGGGGCAAAACAAAACAAAATGTAAGGTAAAAAAGCATAAATGATAGCAAAATGTCATTTTGTAAAGCAAATATTTGTCTAATTGAGCAAAATGTTATAACTTTGCGCCATAATTGAAACAAAGTGTAATTAAAAACCAACAAAACAACAAATTTGCTTACGTTATGAAACTGCACAAAAGATGGATTATTTTAATGGCTATTATGGTTGCCATTGCCTTGACTGGTATGTTTGTTCCCGAAGATCCGGGACTGTGGGAATTTGAGGAGACAGCGGAATGTACCACGAGTAATGTGGCATGGATGATTACTGCTACTATCTTCGTGTTGATGATGACGCCCGGACTCAGTTTTTTCTATGGTGGTATGGTGGGCAAGAAGAATGTCATCAGTACCATCCTTCAGTCGTTTATTGCCATGGGTATCATCAGCGTGCTGTGGGTGGTGTTCGGCTTCAGCCTTGCCTTCGGAAACGATGTGGGCGGACTGGGCTTGATTGGTGACCCCACACAGTACTTCATGTTCCAGCACGTGGGCGCAAAACCGGAACCTTATCTTACTTCAAGCATTCCCTTGGCGCTTTACGCCCTCTTCCAGATGAAGTTTGCCATCATCACCCCCTCGCTTATCACGGGTTCGTTTGCCGAGCGTGTACGCTTCTCTGCCTACATGGTGTTTATGATATTGTTCTGTATCTTCATCTACTGTCCCTTGGCACACTGGACATGGCATCCCGACGGACTCTTGCATAAACTGCTTAATATTCACGACTTTGCCGGAGGTATTGTGGTGCATGCTTCTTCGGGTGTTGCCGCACTTGCCGGAGCCATCTTCCTTGGCAGACGTAAGGACTCAAAGCGTCAGCACATTCCCGCCAACATTCCCTTTGTCATCCTGGGCGCCGCCCTTCTGTGGCTGGGTTGGTTCGGTTTCAACGGCGGTTCTGGTTTGGCTGCCGATGGTGTTGCCATCAAGGCATTCCTCAACACCA
This sequence comes from Bacteroidaceae bacterium, assembly GCA_045643405.1. Classification (GTDB taxonomy): domain Bacteria; phylum Bacteroidota; class Bacteroidia; order Bacteroidales; family Bacteroidaceae; genus Physcousia. Next base: position 3,550 of record JAZUKS010000136.1, read on the forward strand.
ACACCTCGGGTGCTACCGCTATGATGTGCTGGATCTTCATTGACTGTCTTCGTGGTCGCAAGCCCTCTGGTCTGGGTGCTGCCGTAGGTGCCGTGGTTGGTTTGGTGGCCATCACTCCCTGTGCCGACGTGGTGACAACGAGTCAGAGTTTCATCATTGCCCTGCTCACCACGATTGTATGTAACACGGCCGTTCACTGGCGCGAGAAGTCAAGCATTGACGATGCGCTCGATGTGTTCCCCACTCATGGTTTGGGCGGTATCTTTGCCACCATCCTTACCGGCGTGTTCTCGTATACCGGTTTGATTCATGGCGGTTGGACTGAGTTCTTCAACTCGTTCATTGGCGTTGCCATCGTCATCGTCTACACTTTCGTCCTCAGTCTGGGTCTGTATTACATCACCAACAAGATGATTCCCATGCGTGTCAGCTTCAAGAGTGAGGAGATGGGTCTCGATGTCAGTCAGCACGACGAGTCGTATGCCTTCTCTGATTCTGCCGAGCGCGAGATTGCTGAGTATTTCGAGACGCATAGCGATAAGGACAACCGCGATTTCTAAGTTTTTTTTCTCCCTTCCGTGACTCCTCCCTCTAAGGTTGGCGCGGAATAACGTACAACTCCATCTTTCCGAAGGTGGAGTTTTTTTTGTGGGGTGATGTGGGGGCAAAGGTGATCTCGCTCGGTTTTTCTCAAATAAATTTGGAAAAACACTCACTTATTCGTACTTTGGCCTATCGGCCTAAGATACTCTCGTTCGGAAAAATGCAAATAAATTTGCTTTTTCTCTCACTTATTCGTATCTTTGCACGCAAGATATGAGAAGTATGCATAAATTATTGAAAAAGATAGGTGCAATGGCATTGTTTTCGTTTGTGTCGCTCTCGGCAGTGGCGCAGGCTAAGTTTGTGGTGGACAATGCTTTGAACCATGTGGGCGAGGTAATGTTTCAGACTCCTAAGCAGGTGACGTTCTCGTTCACGAACAAGGGCAACAGACCTTTGGAGATTATTGACGTGAAACCTTCGTGCGGTTGTACGACGGCAGACTGGACTCGCGGTCAAATCGCTCCCGGACAAAAAGGAGAGATTGTTGCTGAGTATGATGCCAAGATGCTGGGCTCGTTCTTCAAGGAACTAGCGGTGTACTGCACAGCCTCAAAGGACCCCATCTATCTGCAGATGGAGGGTAGGGTAGTGACCCATAAGCTGGACTATAGTGGCGACTTCCCCATCGACTTGGGCAACGTGCGACTGAACACCAACTACCTGGAGTTTGATGACGTGAACCGTGGCGACCACCCCGTGGCAGAGTTGCAGATATTCAACCAGGAACGTACGCCTTTCCGTCCCGTATTGATGCACTTGCCTAATTACCTGAGCGTGCAGTGCATACCCGAGGTTATTGCCGGTGGACGAATGGGTAAGGTAAAGGTGACCTTGGACAGCGATAAACTGTCGTTGCTGGGTTTGAACCAGACGCGTGTGTACCTGTCGCGCTATATGGGCGACAAGGTAGGCGAGGCAAATGAGATACTGGTGTCTTCGGTACTGTTGCCTGACTTCTCGAAGTTGTCGGCTGGTCAGTTGGCCATTGCTCCGAAGATGTCGCTCTCTACCGACGAACTGAACTTTGTGATGGCTGGCAAGAGCAAGCAGACGCTGGGCGTAACCATCACCAACAATGGTCGTGAACCCTTGACCATTCGTAGCGTGCAGGTGTTCAACCAGGCTGTGGCGGTTAGCATGAAGGACCGTACCATTGCTCCTGGCAAGTCGACAGAGATGAAGGTAACCATCAATGCCAAGTACCTCAAGAAGGCCAAGAACCGTCCTCGTGTATTGCTTATCACCAATGACCCCTCAAGGGCTAAGCAGACCATCAATGTGACGGTGAAGGAGTAAAACCAAATTTTAATTGAACGCTTTTAATTGAATCCATGGAACATCCTGAAAACTCATCAGAATATGCTGGACTCGTCGTCAATGATGGCGTGGAACAGCCCTCTATCATCAACCCTTATCTGCAAAGAAGCAGGTTTGCCCGTCGTAAACTTACCGTCAACGACTATGTGGAAGGTATACTGAAGGGTAATCCCTCTATCTTGGGTCAGGCGGTAACGTTGGTTGAGAGTACGCATCCTGACCACCAGAAGGTGGCGCAGGAGGTCATCGAGCGTTGCCTTCCCTATAGCGGTAATTCGGTGCGCATCGGTATCAGTGGCGTGCCCGGAGCGGGTAAGAGTACGAGCATCGACGAGTTCGGTGTTCATGTACTGAAGGAATATGGCGGTAAGTTGGCCGTACTGGCCATCGACCCCTCAAGCGAAAGAACAAAAGGTAGCATCCTTGGCGATAAGACACGAATGGAGAAGTTGTCCATTCATCCCGATTCGTTTATTCGTCCCAGTCCCTCGGCTGGCAGTTTGGGCGGTGTGGCACGCAAGACGCGTGAGACCATCATCCTGTGCGAGGCGGCCGGCTATGACAAGGTGTTCGTGGAGACTGTGGGTGTGGGCCAGAGCGAGACGGCCTGCCACTCGATGGTGGACTTCTTCCTGCTCATCCAGTTGGCAGGAACGGGTGATGAACTGCAGGGCATCAAGCGTGGTATCATGGAGATGGCTGACGGTATCATCATCAATAAGTGCGATGGTAACAACGTGGATAAGTGCCAGCTGGCGGCTACGCAGTTCCGCAATGCGCTGCACTTGTTCCCCATGCCCGAAAGTGGGTGGACGCCCCAGGTACTGACCTACAGCGGTTTCTTCGGTTACGGAATAAAAGAGGTATGGGATATGATATTCAGTTACTTCGACTTCGTGAAGAAATCGGGTTACTTTGAGTACCGTCGTAACGAACAGTCGAAATACTGGATGTATGAGAGTATCAATGAGCAACTGCGCAACAGTTTCTTCCAGAATACAACCATCCACGATATGCTGATGGCCGAGGAGAAGAGTGTGCTGGCAGGTCAGAAGACGTCATTCGTGGCTGCCAAGCAATTGCTCGATGCGTATTTTGCACTCATCCATTAACCATTTTGGCGTACTGGTGGCACCACAGATGCCCACCGATTCATATCCTTCCAGCCAGCGTATGTCAATGTCGCTGGCTGCGTCGGTCATATAGGAGTGGGGATTGACAGACAGGCACTGGTCGAATAGTGCCTTGCCGTTACTGCTCTTCTTGCCACATACAAAGATAACAACATCGTGGCGCGAGGCGAACTCGCGGATATGTGGCATACGGTTGGCCACCTGACGGCAAATGGTGTCGTAGTAATTGAAGGTGGCGCTGGGACGGATATGTTGCTTGATGAACTCTACTGTCTTGCGGAATCCGTCGAGCGACTTGGTTGTCTGGGAGTACAGGCAGATATCGCGGTCGAAGTCTAACTTGGATGCTTCTTCGGGCGTCTCGATGACAATGGCGGTTCCTTCGGTCTGGCCTACAAGTCCGAGTACCTCGGCATGACCGTTCTTGCCGAAGATGACAATCTGCTTCTTGTGGTTGGGATCGTTATCGTATTCCTTCTTGATACGTTCCTGCAGGTGAAGCACTACGGGACAGGTCGCGTCGACCAGTTCGAGGTTGTTCTGTGCGGCTCGCTGGTAGGTGGTGGGAGGTTCCCCATGGGCACGAAGCAGTACGGTTGCATCGTGCAGTTCGTCAAACTCCTTGTGTTCGATGGTGATGAGGCCTAACTGTTGCAGGCGCGTACACTCTTGTCCGTTGTGCACGATGTCTCCGAGGCAGTATAGGGTTTTAGCACCTGCCAGTTCTTCTTCTGCCTTGCTGATGGCGCGTGTCACGCCAAAGCAAAAACCAGACCCTTGGTCAATCTCGATGGTCATTCCTGTCTCTCTTGTTAACCGTTTATTTTTGCAAGGGCTTTCTCAAGGAGCCACTCTTTTTGCTCGGGGATGGTCATGTTGCTGTTGTCGAGTTCGATGGCATCGTCGGCCTTGCGGAGGGGACTGACGGCGCGGGTGCTGTCGATGCGGTCGCGCTCAACGACGTTTTCCAATATCTCTTGCAGGTTGCATACCTCGCCCTTGGCGGTCAATTCATCATAACGGCGCTTGGCGCGTACCTCGGCAGAAGCAGTAACGAAGATCTTCAGTTCGGCGTTGGGGAATACCGTAGTGCCGATGTCGCGACCGTCCATCACAACGCCACCTCCCTCGCCCAACTCTTGCTGCTGGGCCACCATGGCAGAGCGTACGAAGTCAATGGATGCAATCAGACTCACCTTGGATGAAACCTCCATGGTTCGGATGCGGTCTTCTACGCGCGTACCATTAAGGTATGTGTCGGGACGGCCTGTAGACTCATTGAACTGGAACGAGATGCTGACCTGGTCCATCTGGGCGCGAAGTCCTTCGACGTCCACCTCTTCCTTTATCAGGTTGTGCTCGATGGCATAGAGTGTAACGGCGCGGTACATGGCACCCGTGTCGATGTAAACGTAACTGAGTTCACGAGCCAAGTCCTTGGCCATGGTACTCTTGCCACATGAAGAGTGACCGTCGATTGCTATCGTAATTCTTTTCATATTCTTATACAATGTGGGTTTTGTTTCTGGCGGTTATAAGGTGTAGCCAGCACTGAAGGTAAAGCTGGGTGTGCTGACATGGTATTTTGCATAGGAGATGCCGAAGTTGAATCGCTTGAGTATCACGCCTGCTCCACAGGTAAAACCTGCCATGTGTGTGGCGCCGGCGGCTTTGAGTTCGTAAGCACGTCGGAAGTTATATCCCAGGGCAAAGTAGAACTGGTCGCTGGGCACGATATCCACGCCTATGTTGACGTGATTCATCAGGATGCGACTGAAACTGGGGTCTTTCTCGGGATTGTAATAGTAACGTTTGCTCCAGTGTGTGAGGTCGGTCAGCGTCATCGAGATGCGGAACGGAGCGTGAGAAATGCCTTTGGTGAAACCCCACTGCAAGTCAAAGGGCAAGTGTTCGTGCTCATCGCCGAATGCCTTGAGCTGGCCTCCCACATTGGCAGCCACGAGCGAAGTGGCAAAGTCGCCCTCTTCGTCAAAATAACTGATGCCTAAGTCAACCGCTAATGCAACGGAACTATAGGGACCGTATTTCGAGTATATGAACTTGCCGGTAACGCCACCTTCCCAGAAATCGTTCAGACTGTAGCTGAACAGTCCGCTGAGCGCCATGTCAAGGGCACCCATGTCGCCGATGACCTCGCCTGTTTCCATGGTCTGCTTCATCGAACCGTAACCCAGGAATTGGGCACCTACACCCCATGTGGCACGCTCGCCGTTCGTCTTGACAAAGGTGGCACTTCCCATCTTGCAACCTTGCATATAGGTCATGAAGTTCACGTTGAACGAATTGTCATCAACGCCCGACATGAGGGCGGGATTTTGCAGGATGAGCGATGCGTCGTTCTCGACCATCGATATGTTGCGACCGCCCAAAGCATTGGTGTGCGATGATGTGGGGAGTGACAGGAAATTGAAGACACTACTACTTTCTTGTGCCAATAAGCCACTGGCGCAAGAAAACATATTAAGTATAATAAGGAGGAGTCGAGCCTTCATTTTTTTGTTATTTCGACACCAAAGGTACGTTTTTTCTGTTGAAATTTGTTTTTTTTAGGGGGCAAAAACAAAAAAATAACGTGTTTTACCTAAAAAAACATCAATAAAGTGTTGGTGAATAATAAAAATGTACTAAATTTGCGTCCATAAACTCTAATCACGAAAAATTAATAAGAAAAAATACATACTATGGAAGGTACTATTTCAGAAGACATCAGACAGCAAAGAAGCACAAGCATCTTGATTGGTCTGTGTGTTACTCTCGCGTTTATGTTCGCGGCTTTTGAGTTGACACAAATTGACGTGAAGGTAGAGGAAGAGGCTGAGCCTATCTACGAAATGGCACAGGAAGAAGACATGATTCCCGTTACCATTCAGGAGGAGGTACAACCCGCCGCACCTGTAGTGAACAACAATGTTCAGCCTGAGATCTTGCAGATCGTTGAGGACGATGTTGAGATCAAGGACGAGAAGATTGAGACCTCAGAGGAGGTAAATCAGGTGGTTATCGGTACTGTAGGTACTGGTGCTCCTACCGCAGTTGCAGGTCCTCCCGCAGCAGGTCCCGTTGTTGAGGCTGTTGATGATGACCGTATCTTCGATGTTGTAGAGCAGAACGCTCAGTTCCCCGGTGGTGACGAGGCTTGCTACAAGTGGTTGAGCGAGCACATCAAGTATCCTGCAGTTTGCCAGGAGCAGGGTATTCAGGGTCGTGTATTCGTTAGCTTCGTTGTTAACAAGGACGGTTCTATCGTAGATGTTAAGGTAATGCGTTCTCCCGATGAGAACCTTTCTAAGGAGGCTGAGCGCGTTGTAAAGCAGATGCCTAAGTGGAAGCCCGCACGTCAGGGTAACAAGACCGTACGTTCTCGCTTTAACTTGCCTGTAATGTTCCGCTTGAACTAATTAGCATATTATATATGATTAAAGAAAGGCTGCCCACAAGCAGCCTTTCTTTTTAATTACGGAATATCCTTCCGTTCCCGATATTTCCCGATTCCTCTTTTATTCCCGTTAATCTCCCTACTTTAATAATTGCGCAAATGATGATGTATAATACTAGTGAATTACTCGATATGGTCAACAAGGCGTTGTTGGCAAATGATGTAAACCATGAACCCAAGGGGTTGTATGCTCCAATAAGTTATGTGCTTTCATTGGGGGGCAAGCGTATCCGTCCGGTAATGGTGCTCATGGCTTATAATCTGTATAAGGACGATGTGGAAACGGCCATGCTTCCGGCTCTTGGATTGGAAACCTATCATAATTTCACTTTGTTGCATGACGATCTTATGGATAGGGCTGAAGTTCGTCGTGGTAATCCTACCGTTCATAAAAAGTGGGATGATAATACTGCCATCCTGAGTGGTGACAATATGTTGGTCATGGCTATGCAACGTGTGTCGAAATGTGATGCCGTACATTTGCCCAGTGTCATCTCGCTGTTTACACAGACTGCCATCGAAATTGATGAGGGACAGCAATATGACATGGATTTTGAAAGTCGCAATGACGTGACTGAAGCCGAATACCTTGAGATGATACGCCTCAAGACCTCTGTACTCCTGGCCTGTGCCTTGAAGATGGGTGCTATTCTGGCCGATGCTCCAACTGCCGATGCCGATGCCTTGTATCAGTTTGGAGAGAAACTGGGTCTGGCTTTTCAGTTGCAGGATGACTATCTGGATGTCTATGGTGACTTCAAGACCTTTGGCAAGAAGATTGGTGGTGACATCATGTGCAACAAAAAGACCTATATGCTTATCAATGCGCAGTTGCTGGCAAAGGGTGAAATGGCAAGCGAATTGCAGAATTGGATAGCTGCAGAAAATCCCGCTCCCGAAGAGAAGGTTCCTGCCGTAACGCGTATCTATAACGAATTGGGTGTTCCCGAATTGGTTAACCAACGCATCAACGAGTATTTCCAGCAGGCCATTCAATGTCTCGAAAAAGTGCAGTTGCCCGCAGATCGTAAGCAGATGCTGCATGAACTGGCTTATAAATTGCTGAACAGAAAGTCGTAGGGCAGTCTCTCATTATTCGTTTTCCAATTTTCATTTATTCAATATTTAGGTGATGATGAAATAATAAGTTGGTACGATTTTTTATTTTTTTTATTATCACTAAATACAATTTTTCAGTATGGGTTTCATCGATACGCATAGTCATATATACGGACCGGAATTTTCAGAAGATATTGCTGAAGTGATAGCTCGAGCCAAAGAGGCTGGGGTAGACAAGGTACTGCTTCCTAACATCAATAGTGAAACCGTACAACCTATGCTTGACTTGTGCCAACAATATCCAGGGTACCTGTTTCCTATGATTGGTGTTCATCCCGAAGATCTTGCCGAAGATTATCAGAAGCAGTTGGACGATATGCACGTTTTGTTAAAGGAAGGGCATCCCTATATTGCAATTGGTGAAATAGGTCTGGATTATTATTGGGACGCTACCCGTTCGGATGAGCAGAAAGATGCTTTTGAACAACAGGTGGGCTGGGCTGCCGAGCACCATCTGCCCCTGATGATTCATACCCGTTCGGCACATCAGGATCTTGTTGAAATCATGAAACGCCATGAAGGCGAACATCTGAAAGGCGTGTTTCATTGTTTCGGTGGTACCCGTGAGGAGGCAGAGGAACTTCTTCGTTTCGACGGTTTTGTTTTGGGCATCGGAGGTGTACTGACTTATAAGAAATCGAAATTGCCCGAAGTGGTGAAGGAGATACCTCTTTCACGCATCGTAATTGAGACCGATGCACCCTATTTGGCACCTGTTCCATGCCGCGGTAAACGTAACGAACCAGCCTTCGCACGGCATACGTTGGAACGGTTGGCCGATATATATAAGGTGACGCCGGAAGAGGTCATGAAGCGTACAAACGATAATGTTTTAAGCATATTTAATTGTTAAATCGCGAAAAAAAGAGCCTTTTTTGCATTATTTTACAGAAAAGTTGAAAGTTTTTCTTGTTAAATGATGTGAGTCACAAAAAAAATAGATATTTTTGTAACAGAAAATAGTGCGCAAAGTACATTGTGCTCGCGTTCGGCCAATAGTGTGATGAAATGGAGAGATGCTCGAGTGGCTGAAGAGGCACGCCTGGAAAGCGTGTATACGTCAAAAGCGTATCCGGGGTTCGAATCCCCGTCTCT
>JAZUKS010000137.1:0-113975 GCA_045643405.1 Bacteroidaceae bacterium
GCGTCCGTCACGTCCGCTGAAACCTTCCTGGTCCATGCCACGTTCGCCCAATTCCTGACCAAAGTAGATCATCATGGGGTTGGTACCCATGCAGGTGCTGACGATGAGGGCAGCACGTCCCTTCTCGGCATTGCCGGCAAAGAAGTCGCTTGCCAGACGCTGCTCGTCGTGGTTCTCAAGGAAGTTGAGCATGTGGTCGCGAATGTCATCGATGTTCTGCCAGCATTGTGTAATGCTGCTGGCTGTTGCATAACCGCAGATGACGTTGCGCAAGGTGTCATAAAGACCTACCTTGTCGTACAAGTAGTCGAAACCGCCGATGTGGATGTAGTTGCGGTATTCAGAGGGGTTGTAAACCTCGGCAATGAAGATGATGTTGGGAAACTGCTCCTTGACCTTGGCGATTGCCCAGTGCCAGAACTCTACAGGTACCATCTCTGCCATATCACAACGGAAACCGTCGATGTTCTTGGCTGCCCAATAGAGTAGGATGTCAAGCATCTTGTTCCATGTGCTGGGGATGGGGTCGAAATGGTTGCCCGAACCGTGAATGTAGTCTACACCATAGTTCAGTTTTACGGTTTCGTACCAATCGTTCTGATGAGCCCAGCTTGAGAAGTTGTTGTTACCAGTGGCCTTGGCAGGATACTCGTGGTAGCCTTTCATGTCGAAGTCGGCATGAAGTTCGTCGCCGGGAATATAGTAGAAGTTGTTATTAGGCGAGAAGGCCTGGTTGACATCGTCGCTTGCACCGAGATCCTCTACGCCCTTAGGTGCAGAGTCAGAGTGGTACTGACGGGCCACGTGATTAGGAACGAAGTCGATGATGACTTTCATGCCTGCAGCATGTGTACGCTCAACGAGGTTCTCGAACTCCTGCATACGAGCCAAACGACTGGTAGCAAGGTCGGGATCTACGTCGTAATAGTCGCTGATGGCATATACTGAACCAGCAATGCCCTTGACTACGCCGGGATGGTCGCTTGGCAGACCGAACTCAATGTGACTGGTCTGTGTGGCGTGCTCGATGATTCCGGTGTACCAGATGTGGGTGGCACCGAGTGACTTGATTTGCTGCAGGGCACGAGGAGTGAAATCGTCCATCAGGCCACAGCCATTGGTGACTTTGTCTCCTCCAGGTACGCAGGTTCGGCAGTTGTTACCGAAAAGTCGCGTGAAGACCTGGTAGATGATGATTTTTTCGTTCATTGCAGAATAGCGCAATAAAGATGCTTTTTACCTATTGAAAAACTAATCGTTCGAAGTAGCGCAGAGTGATGATAAAGTTTGGGTTGAAGCGGTCTTGGCATTTTATCATCACTTGACAACGGAAAGGACACGTAGTCCTCTCCGTTGCAGAGTGTTGTTATTACAAACCGCGAGCAGTTACAGCGTCGTTACCCTTGGCAATCTTGCCAATCATGCCCTGCAGTGCCTTGCCAGGACCGCACTCGATGAACTCGGTAGCACCGGCAGCAATCATTGCCTGAACCTCCTGGGTCCAAAGAACGCTGGCGGTGAGCTGAGCGATGAGGTTCTCCTTGATCTCAGCAGCATCGGTGTGAGCCTTAGCGTCTACGTTCTGGTAAACGGGGCAGATGGGAGCGTTGAAGTTGGTCTTCTCGATAGCAGCCTGCAACTCGTCCTTGGCGGGCTGCATAAGGGGAGAATGGAATGCACCACCTACGGGCAATACCAATGCACGCTTTGCACCAGCAGCCTTCAGCTTCTCGCATGCCTCATTGACAGCCTCGACGTTACCGCTGATAACCAACTGGCCGGGGCAGTTGTAGTTGGCAGCAACTACTACGTTGCCCTCTTTACTTACTTCTGCGCAGATCTGCTCAATAACAGCATCGTCCAAACCAACGATAGCTGCCATAGTGCTGGGAGCTGCCTCGCATGCCTTCTGCATAGCCATGGCACGAGCATAAACCAACTTTAAACCATCCTCAAAGCTCAATGCACCTGCTGCAGTCAATGCAGACAACTCACCCAATGAGTGACCTGCTACCATAGCGGGCTTGAACTCGTCGCCCAGACAAAGAGCGCTGATAACACTGTGAAGGAAAACTGCAGGCTGTGTAACCTTGGTCTGCTTCAACTCATCTGCGGTACCCTCGAACATGATGTCGGTGATACGGAAACCGAGGATGTCGTTAGCCTTCTCAAAAAGCTCCTTTGCAAGAGGATTGTTGTCATACAGGTCTTTACCCATACCTGTGAACTGTGCTCCCTGTCCGGGAAAAACAAATGCTTTCATTGTTTGTCTTTTTATCTTAAATAAGTTTTCTAGTACCTTGTATATAAATAGATAATTTGCGCTATTTTCTGCCGAACGTATCTTTCAATGCCGGCCATTTTGCGGAATTTGGTGGCAAAAGTACAAAATTAACCTAAAAAAACCTATCTTTTATGCCTAAAACATCTTTTTACACTTCTTTTAAATGGGATTTCTTGTCATAAATCAATTTTTTTTATTACTTTTGTGCGATTCATTGTGCGAAAACAGTAGTGCGTTCGTAACAATTTGGTATTCAATGCTGGTTATCCGACCGGCACATGTGAGTGAGTTTTAGTAGAAATATAGAGATAAATAAAGAAGGAAAAAGTATGAAGAGAGTTCTTGTGACAGGAGGTGCTGGCTTTATCGGCTCGCATTTATGCAAACGCCTTGTTGAGAATGGAGATGATGTGATTTGTCTTGACAATTATTACACGGGTTCTAAGGAGAATGTGTGGGATTTGCTGAAATATAGCAATTTCGAATTGGTACGCCACGACGTCATTCAACCCTATTGGGCAGAGGTAGACGAGATTTACAACCTGGCATGCCCTGCATCTCCCATTCACTACCAAAATGACCCCATCCAGACTACCAAGACTGCTGTTTTTGGTATTTATAATCTGTGCGGTCTGGCTCGTAGAACTGGAGCGAAGATTCTGCATGCAAGTACCAGTGAGGTATATGGCGATCCTGCCGTTCATCCACAGCCCGAGAGTTATTGGGGAAATGTGAACACCATCGGCATTCGCTCTTGTTATGACGAAGGCAAGCGATGCGCAGAATCATTGGCAATGGACTATCACCGTCTGCATGGTGTGCGCATCAAGCTGATTCGTATCTTCAATACCTATGGTCCTAAAATGCAGGCATACGATGGCCGTGTTATTACCAACTTCGTTGTAAGTGCCTTGAAGGGCGAGGATATCACTATCTATGGCGATGGCAAGCAGACGCGTAGTTTCCAGTATGTTGACGACCTCGTGGAGGGTATGATTCGCATGATGGCCACCGAGGATGACTTCACCGGTCCTGTAAATATTGGTAACCCTGGTGAGTTTACGATGTTGGAGTTGGCAGAAAAGGTTATCCGTCTTACCGGAAGTAAGTCTAAATTGGTTTATTTGCCTCTTCCTGCTGATGACCCCAAACAGCGTCGCCCGGATATCACTTTGGCAAAGAATAAGTTGAATTGGGAACCCAAGGTTCCTCTGGAAGAGGGCTTGAAGAAGGTAATTGAATACTTCGAGGCTCGCCGTCCAAACTTTTAACATAGGAAATCAGGGGTTGGGGTTACGTGCCCCGACTTCTGATCTTTCAGATACAAACACTTGTCCTGAATTTTAAAATGCTGTCACAGACAGCCGAAATATTACCGTAATACCAAGATGAGAAACATTGAGAAATACACCCAGAACTTCAACGACATAGATCCTGCAGACTTTACCATTATGGTGGTTGATGATGTTGGTGCCAACGTGATGTTGGTAAATATGATGCTGAACAGGGCCGGTTTTCAGGTCGTTAAGACTACAGATCCTTTGCAGGTGATGGATTTGGCAAAAGAGCATCACCCTGACCTCTTTTTGCTGGATATCTTGATGCCCAAACTCGATGGTTACAGCTTGGCAGAGCAGTTGAAGAACGATGCGGAAATGGCACTTGTTCCCATCATCTTCCTTACTGCATACGAGGACAAGGATAGTATGGTGCGCGGTTTCCAAGTGGGTGCATCCGATTATCTTACCAAGCCATTTGAACCGGATATCCTTTTGGCACGTGTGCGTTCGCAATTGAAACTGGTGGCATCGCGCAATGTCATTGAGGCACAGAACGAGAACCTGAAGGAGATTATCTATGGTCGTGACAAGATGTATTCTGTTATTGCACACGACTTGCGTTCGCCCTTGGGCACTATCAAGATGTCGCTGAAGGCCATGGAGGACATGATGCGTATGCTCAATGTGGATGAGATGCTGACCGAGTTGGTTGTTGAGTCGGGCAAGCAGGTTGGTGAACTTTTCAGTTTGCTGGATAACTTGCTGAAGTGGACCAAGAGCATGACGGGTACCTTGAAGGTTGTGAAGCAGGAGTTTGAGGTCTCAACCGTAGTTATGGGTTTGCTGGATATGTATCAAAGCATTGCGGCTCAGAAGGGTATCAATCTGAAGGTCGATACGGAATCGTGGGTTGAAAGTCGCGTGATGGCCGATGTGGACATGTGCAACACCATGTTGCGTAACCTTATCTCGAATGCAATCAAGTTTACGGAATCGGGCAAGGAGATTGCCATCACTTGTACACGACATGAGAATTATGCTGTATTGGCTGTTCATGACCAAGGTTGCGGTATCAGTAAGGAGGATCAGATGAAGTTGTTCAACAAGGACACTCATTTCTCCAAGTACGGTACGGCACGTGAGGAAGGTTCCGGTTTGGGATTGTTGCTCTGTAACAGTTTTGCCGAGATGAATGGTGGTTACCTCACCCTTGAGTCGGAAGTAGGTGTGGGTAGTTCGTTTATGCTTTATATACCTTTAAGCGAATGACGGCTTGATGGTGTGCCCATTTGACGGGAAACTTGTGGCATAACTTTGATTATCCACCTTAGTGGAATAAGAAAGAGGACTCTAATCAGTCCTCTTTTTCGTCTATGAATATAAGGCGTGAAAATACGGGACGATGGTCGGAGAAGTCATGGTCGGTTGTATAGTAGTCCAGACTCTTTATGCCTTTGTCGTGTAGGATGTAGTCGATTCTGAAAAGACCTTTTGCACCCCGGAATGTGGCAGCAAATCCATGTCCGGCTTCGCAGAAACCATCTTTCATATCGCCCAGCAATGTGTTGTACGTGAATGAGTATGGCACATCGTTAAAGTCGCCACACAATATACAAGGGTGTGGTGAGTTGCGTTTCTCGTTGGCAACTGTGATGGCTTGTCCTGCGCGGATGGCGCTGTTCTTGGTGTAGTTGTCAAGAAGGTCCTTGCGCAAGTTGGCATTGGTGGCTGCAGCCGAAATGCCAAGACTGTCAGCAATGTCTCCGTCGTTTTTGGCTTTCTGCAAGGTGGGATTGATACCGGTCGTTTCCATGTGCACGTTGAAAATACGCAGTGTATGTTTCTTGTTCATTACGCTGATATCTGCCCACATGCCTGAGTTGTAACCCATCTCGAAGTCAATTTGTTTCTGCTCTATAATAGGGTAACGACTGAAGATGGCCATATCTTTTTGGACGAAACTGTATGGATAGGTGTCTACCACTCGCTCGGCAATGGTCCTGTTGTCACCGCTGGCCCAGTTACAGAACTCCTGCAAGCAAAGCACATCAGCACCTTCTTTCTCCAGACTGCTCATTACGTCCATCGCTACAATACCGGTTGCGTCATTGTTAAAATAGTGCACATTGTATGACGCTACGGTGAAGTCTGCTTTCACAGAATCAGGTTTGCCTCCCAACTTAAAGATGGTACCCATGTAGTTGATGCAACACAGTATGGGGAGGAGCGGAACTAATGCTATCCATGAACGGCGTATGGCCCAATAGATGAGCGTCAGTACATTGCAGAGAATGATAATGGGGAGAGCCATGGTGGTTAGCGCTCTCAGCGTGTGATTGACGGGAGTGACCTCACCTCCATACAGTCCGATGAAGGTGAAGATGAATAATATTATGGTGATGGTAAGTACCACTCCATTGAAATATTGTTTTACTGCTTTCTTTCCCACTTTCTTGGGGTTGTTTTAGTTATGATATCCTCGTATATATGATGTTCGCAGGCAGATTCTGCCTCTGTCTATTGCGAGTATTCTGGCACAATTTAGTTCCGGAACGCGCTGAGAGAATATACTCTTCTCTTATGCTCTCTTTGCCTTCTCCCATGCACCGGTGCCTTTCTTCTTGCGAATAAGATAGCGTATGCCACCAAACACGTTGAGGTTCATAAAGAGAAAGTAGCAGGGGATGTAGGTAATGGTACGCTTCCGTCCATTCTGCTCGTCCTGGTAACCGATGAGCGCCAGGATGTAGAAGATGCATTGAAGTGCCCACAACGTGATGTACACGGGATGTGATGTTTCCAGCATCAGCCATAGGTTCAGGGGGATGAGGCTGATGAGGCAGAAAGGCGTGATGCTCCAACGAAGGAAACGGTGTGACAGCAATTGAAACGAGATGATGCCATACTTGAAGGGGTTGAGCATACTCTTCAGTTGCCAGATGCTTTGCAGGCCTCCAGCTGCAATGCGTACTTTACGTTTCTTCTCCTCGCCCAGTCCTGCCGAACCGGTTTCGCAGGCGTATGCCTCTTTGCAATAGGTTATCTTGTAACCTCGCTGTACGATGCGCATCGACATGATGAAGTCGTCAAGCAACATGTTGAGGTCCATAGGTTCAAACAGGGCTGTACGCACGGCAAAGAGTTCGCCGGCAGCACCCATTGTGCTGCACAGTTCGCTGTCCCACTTTTTGAGCGTTGATTCGTATTTCCAATAGGCTCCTTCTCCGCCCGCAGCCACTCCGTCGCTGGTGCGCACTTCAATGCGCTTCTCTCCTGCCACGCAACCCACCTTCTTATCTTGGAAGCAGGTGACAATCTCCTTGATAGCCTGACTGTTGAGGTTGGTGTTGGCATCTGTGAAGATGACTATCGGAGTCTTGATGAAGGGGATGGCGCGGTTCAGTGCGGCGGTTTTGCCCATACGCTCCGGTCGGTAGAGCACCTCAACTTCGGGGTACTTGGCCAGTCGTTCGTTGGTGTGGTCGTTGCTGCCGTCTGTCACGAAAACCACCTTCAGTTTGCCTTCGGGATATTCCAAGGCACGGCAGTTGGCTATTTTTTCGTCAATGACATCCTCCTCGTTGTATGCGCATATAAGCAGGGTGGCTTCTGGCCACTCTCCTTCCTTGGGTGCTTCGGGCTTTGGGGTTTTCTTGAAGATGCGTTTAATACGCACCATCAAGTACAGCACGAAACCATACCCCACGTAGGTGTACACTACGATTGCCATACATACCCAGAATATAATCGTTACTGCTTTCATCTTTATTTATCATATAATATGCACGCATGCGGTCTTGATTTATGCAAAAGTACGAAAAATGTTTGGTTCGTGCAATATTTTTTCCTACATTTGTCGTGGATTACAATAATTAATCAATGTCTGTCAAGCAAAAGCTCAAAACAAGCCGTTTCAAGAACTTTCTGTTGTGGATGATGATTCATCCCGTTGAAACTCGTCCCCGCTTGTGGTTGCGACTGTTCCGTCCCTTCTACACCCACTGCGCATGGAGTAGTGTTATCCATCTCAGTGTGCGCATGGATGTTGTGCCTTTCAATCGTTTTTCGCTCGGAAAGCGTAGTGTCATTGAGAGTTTCTCGTGCGTCAATAATGCTGTGGGCGATGTCACGATAGGTGAATGTAGCAGGGTCGGCCTCAACAATACGGTAATCGGACCAGTCTCTATCGGCAATCATGTCAATTTGGCACAGGGTATTGTTGTAACTGGCTTGAATCATGGTTTTTCTGATCCCGCTAAGCGTATCGACGAACATAAGGTTGTCACATCTCCTGTCGTTATTGATGATGACGTTTGGGTTGGTGCCAATTGCGTCATTACGCCGGGCGTACACATTGGTAGTCATTGTGTCATCGGGGCTGGTAGTGTGGTTACACACGACATTCCTCCTCATTCGCTTGCCTTGGGCACGCCTGCCAAGGTAGTCAAAACGATTTAAAAACAATGTGAATTAAGTTTAGATTTTCAGTAAGATTTTCAGTTAAGATTTTGAGGAGCAAAGCGACGACCATCCAATAAAACTCGTTCCAATATTTTAAGTCAGATTTTCAGTTTAGATTTCTTCAAGATATGAAAGAGACGGAATTTCAGCAAGCTATCTACCACATGTTCTCAACTATTGTAGGATGTGCGTTTGCTTGCTATAACTATTTTCATAGCGGAGTAGATGAGCTGGCATGCTTATCAACTTTAGTCCCAAAGGTGTGTATTCAGAGAATTGGAGACTCGATGAAGAAACAGGCATATGTGTGCGTGTGTAAAATCTGACTAAAAATCCATAATAAAAATCTGACTGAAAATAGATGGCGGAATTTAAAATTGGGTCGCTAACGCTCAAAATCACAACTAAAAATCTGACTAAAAATCCATACTAAAAATCTGGCATACAATCTAAACTGAAATTCTGATATAAAATCATAACTGTTAATCATCAATAGAAATTTTAACTAAGGTTACTTAGATAAACGATTAAAGATCCATGAAGAAGTTACTATCCTTGCCACCTAACTTGGTGGAGTGCTTTCACGATGTTGAACATCTGAGTCGTGAGGAATATTTTTGTACCAGTGACCCCGTAGGCAAGAAGCTCGGTTCGGGTGGTGGTACCACTTACTTGTTGGAAGCCTGCCATCAGGCATGGGCCCCGGAAGTGTCAATGCAGGAATGGTTAGGACGTGAGAAACGCATCCTTTTACATGCCGGCGGACAGAGTCGTCGTTTGCCTGGCTATGCTCCAAGTGGCAAGATATTGACGCCTATTCCTGTGTTCCGTTGGGGAAGGGGACAGCGCATTACACAGAATCTGCTCTCGTTACAACTTCCTCTTTACGAGAGAATTATGGATGCGGCACCCGATTCTCTCCACACACTCATTGCCAGTGGAGACGTTTATATCCGTGCCGGTAAGCTACAACCCATCCCAGATGCCGATGTGGTGTGCTATGGTTTGTGGGTTGATCCCTCTCTGGCCAAGAATCATGGTGTGTTTGTGTCTTCGAGAAAGAGTCCCGAGGTGCTTGACTTCATGTTGCAGAAGCCTTCCATCCAAACGATGGCAGACTTGATGCGTACTCATTTGTTCTTGATGGATATTGGCATTTGGTTGCTGAGCGATAAGGCGGTTGAACTGCTGATGAAACGCTCACACCAAGGCGATGGTATCGGAAATTATGACTTGTATAGTGAATTTGGTTGTGCTTTGGGAGCACACCCCACTATCGAGGACAAGGAACTTGGTGAGTTGAAGGTGGCTATTCTGCCTTTGCAGGACGGTGAGTTCTACCACTACGGTACCAGTCGTGAGATGATTTCTTCGACAGTGGCTATTCAGAATCTCGTTTACGACCAGCGTGCCATCATGCATTATGGCATCAAACCTCATCCCAGCATTTTCATCCAGAACTCGCATTGGGAGATTGCTCCCACCAGCGACAACCAGAATACCTGGATTGAGAATTCATGGGTGGGCAAGGGATGGAAGCTGTCATCGCGCAACATCATTACCGGCGTTCCGCAGAACAACTGGCAGTTGCAATTGCCCGAGGGTGTTTGCGTTGACGTCGTGCCTATGGGTGACTCTGAGTATGTGCTCCGCCCCTATGGTTTCAACGATGCTTTCCGTGGTGCATTGACCGACGATAAGGTGACATACCTTGAGATGCCTGTCACACAATGGCTCGCTAACCGAGGTCTTAAGGCCGATGACATTGAGTGCAATCACGATTTGCAGGCAGCACATATCTTCCCCGTTGCCTCCAATGTCGAACAACTGGGCATCATGCTGCAATGGATGGTCGCCCCTGCTCCCACAGCTTTTTCCGAGGGACTTGCTCTATGGCGCAATGCCAAGAAGATGAGTGCCGACGAGATATCTGCCTATTCCAATTTGCGTCGTCTCACCGAGCAACGCCGTCAGTTTATGGCAGAGAATCTGAAGACCTTGGCCGCTAACCATCGTCAGAGTGTGTTCTACCAAACAGACCTTCTTGACATGGCAAACCTTTTCCTTGATAATAACATCCCTCTGCCTGCCCCCCTTGACGAGAGTGATGCCTTGATGAAGCGTATCAGCGACCAAATGTTCCGCTCTCAGGTTCATTGCTTGCGTGGCGAGGATGGCAAGGCTGAGGAGTCGAAGGCCTTCGAACTGTTACGCGAGGGTTTGACTGCCAATGTTCTCTCTCATCGTCAGGAACCTAAGTTGTCGGTATACCCCGATCAGATTGTATGGGGTAGGAGTCCGGTGCGTATTGATATCGCCGGTGGCTGGACCGATACGCCTCCCTACTGCCTGGTAAATGGCGGAAACGTAGTCAACCTTGCCATCGAACTGAACGGACAACCTCCCTTGCAGGCCTATGTGAAACCCTGCAAGGAGTTTAAGATAGTACTTCGCAGCATTGACTTAGGTGCGATGGAGGAGGTGAGAACCTTCGACGAACTGGCAGACTTTACCAAGGTGGGTTCGCCTTTCAGCATCCCTAAGGCAGCCCTTTGCCTGGCAGGTTTCCATCCTCGTTTTTCATCTATGCAAGAGTCTTCGCTGCAAAGACAGCTTCAGGCGTTTGGCTGTGGCATCGAGGTGACGTTACTCTCTGCCATCCCTGCTGGCAGCGGACTGGGCACAAGCAGCGTGCTGGCTGCCACCGTGCTGGGTGCCGTGGCCGACTTCTGTGGCCTGGCTTGGGACCCTGCCGAGATTTCCAATCGCACCCTTGTGCTCGAGCAGTTGCTTACCACGGGTGGCGGCTGGCAAGACCAGTATGGTGGTGTGCTGCGTGGCATCAAACTGCTTCGCACATCGCCTGGCTTCGACCAGACGCCCGAGGTGCGTTGGTTGCCCGACAACCTCTACACCGATGCCGACTATGCTCCGTGCCACCTGCTCTACTACACGGGTATTACCCGTACTGCCAAGAACATCCTTTCGGAGATTGTGCGTGGCATGTTCCTGGGCGACAGCAACCGCCTGAACCTCCTGGGCGAGATGAAGGAGCACGCGATGGATCTTTATGATGCCATCCTTTCGAGCCGGTTCGAGAAGATGGGCCGTCTCATTGCCAAGACGTGGCAGCAGAACCAGCGGTTGGATCGTGGTACCAATCCCTTGGCTGTGCAGCACATCACGAACCTCATCCACGACTATTGCCTTGGCTACAAGCTGCCTGGTGCAGGTGGTGGTGGCTACCTTTACATGGTGGCCAAGGATGCCGAGGCTGCTACCCGCATCAAGAGCATTCTCAATGCCAACCGGCCCAACAATTGTGCTCGCTTCGTCGATATGTCACTTAGCAAGACGGGTCTGCAGATTAGCAGAAGCTAATTCTTCACGGCCCAAAGGACAGCCCTCAGCTCTCAGCCCCCCCAACCCCCGAGGGGGAGTAAGATGGGTGCACACATAATAATGAAGAATTAAGAGAGAAGAGAGAAGAATTGGCTGGCGCAGTGTTTTGGTGGAACGCAAAGGCGCAAAGTTTTTGAAATTTTTGGAATTTTTGGTTAAATCAAATCACCGCGCCAGCCGTAAGCATCTATCTTACTCCCCCTCGGGGGTTGGGGGGGCTGTTTTTTTTTTAGAACCAAAAATTCCAAAAATTCACAAAAACTTTTTTTTCTCGTCATAATGTGTTTTGGTGGAACGCAAAGGCGCAAAGTTTTTGAAATTTTTGGAATTTTTGGTTAAATCAAATCACCGCGCAGCCGTTTTCACCCATCTTACTCCCCCTTGGGGGTTGGGGGGGCTGGGGTTGGTTGGTCTGTCCTTATTCTTTCCTCCAGCAGTTTTAGGTCGTCCAGTGTCACCTTGCCATCCTCGTTCATGTCGGCCTGGTAGTGGTAGGTGCTGCCGTGTTGGCTCATCCTCTTTACCAATCTTGTTATGTCGCCTATGCTTAGCTTGCCGTCTCCATCCAGGTCGCCCTTGATGGCTGGGGTGAAATAGCCTTCGAAGGTTGCCATGTCACCATGGGGGCGGGATGAGTCGAATGAAACTTTACCCTTCAGGCTGGTGCAACCTTTGAACGTATCGATACCCTCGCAGCCGGCCACCCATAGGAATGAATGTGAGTAAATGGTCTTCAGATTACTGCAACCGTTAAACATCTCTGTTAAATCAGGATGATTCTCTCCAGTTGCGCTAAAAGATGCCAGGTTGAGTGATGTGAGGCTTCCGCATCCGTTGAACATACTGCTCATGCCCGTCACGTTCTTGGTGTTGAACGCAGACAAGTCCAGTGACGTGAGGCTACTGCAACCGTCGAACATACTCATCATGTCCGTCACGTTCTTGGTGTTGAACGCAGACAAGTCCACTGACTTGAGGCTGTTGCAACCCAAGAACATACCGCTCATGTACGTCACGTTCTCGGTGTTGAGCGCAGACAAGTCTAATGACGTGAGGCTGTTGCAACCCAAGAACATACCGATCATGTTCGTCACATTCTCGGTGTTGAACGCAGACAAGTCCACTGACGTGAGGCTGTTGCAACCGCTGAACATACCGCCCATGTCCGTCACGTTCGTTGTGTTGAACGCAGACAAGTCCAGTGACGTGAGGCTGTTGCAACCCCCGAACATCGCGCTCATGTCCGTCACGTTCTGAAGATTGAGGTGTTGCATGCCCTCTATGCTACGGACTTTCCACAAACCACGGAACAAACCATTTGCGCTCTCTAACGGGCATGAAGCCATAGAGGCATCTATCACAACACGATTTGCCCCATCTGCCCACGCTGATTTGCCGTCATGGATGAGACCGAGCACTTCTTTATGTTGAATTATGGTATCAACACTGTAACAAAGGGTAGCCACACTGTCAGAAAGTAGCCAGTAAGGCTTGTCATTAATAATACTGACCACATCAGCCGTTTTTTCGTCGGGGGTGCTATCATACGCACCCTGATAGGTGATGGAGTACGTGCCCGAGAAGGTGTTTGGGTCCACGCTGCTGTCATAATATGTGGTAACGTCATCAGGCAAGGTTCGCACCACCTTGAAATCTTCCTCTCCCAAAGCACGGCGCTTGATGGTGACCAAGCCACCGGGAGAGCCTCCGGCAGTAATGTCCCAGTCGAGCTGGATGCTGTTTGCGTTATTTGTCAGCCTGAGGTTGCTGAGCCTACGGCGGCCAACGGTCAATGTCTCGGAGTTATCGGAGACAAAATAACGGGTAAACCAATAACCGCCGCAATTACAATCCCTAAATGCTAAAGGTGTTACCGTAAATGTGCGGTTCGTATTGTATTCATCATTACCAAGACTAATGTCAAATGACTTAGAAGTAACGATATTGTCTTTAATGTTATTGGCAGGGTCACTATACATCAGACCTGTGAACCACGTCAATTCCTCGGGTAGTGAGGACAAGGTGCACCCTACCGTAAGCTTATCCTGGCTGTAGGTGAATGCCTTCTTCTGGATGGAGGGGCACAGCATACCCTCCGCAATCAGTTCTTTCGCGGTGAATGTCTTGCTGTAGTGGTACTTGGTCTTGGGCGTGGCATTGTCGCCGGTCTTGTCGATGTAGAGGTCGAAGTCTATGGTGACAGTGAGGTTCTGGTATTCCGACAGTTTGTTTACGGGCTTCATACATATATTCACGGTGCGGTATCGTGCATCTTTACCAGCGCTCGTCGAGTTCTCCTCCACCTCCTTTGTGCTGGTGAGGCAGTGGTAGCCATAGCCATCGGTCGTCATGCTGGAGTTGTTGGGGTTCGGCTTGCTGAACACCACTCCGTCGGGGGTGGAGATGCGGACGTTGTAGATGCCGTCGTTGTAGAGTCCCACATAGTTCTCCTCGGGATATACAATGGTGAAATACTGGTCTTTGTTGCTCAGCTTGGAGGTGAGTTTCACGCGTGAGCTCAAATCATACTGATTCCAGTCGGCACGTGCTTGGTTGGTGGTGGCGAGTGCCATCACGCAGAGCAGGAGGTAGAGGAGTTTCTGTTTCATCGTATTTGTCCTTTTTAGATTTTATGTTAGCGTACACAATGTACCAATTGTTTTTAGAATCGGCAAGAAGCAAAAAATAATCTTTGCGTCTCAGCGTCTTCGCGTTCGTGGAAAATTTCCTGTGCCAAACATATATTAAGTAATTTATGATTGATCCAGGGTGCAAATATACTACATTTTTAGGGCTATATCAAGTGTTTGGGCTTTTTTTTGCAATTTTGGTAAAAATCACTTTAAGGCTTTGCGCATCGCGCCAGCTAATTGTGCATTGTGAATTATTTTCTTTTTTTTACGTCTTGCACTCGGGTTGAACACGTTTTGCTTACGTCTGGCTTACGTAAAAACACGTAAGCCAGACGTAAGCCAATTGTGTGCAGATAGGGTGCTGATTGGAGGCTGACTGAAGGCAAAACGTAGGAAAACGGCCCTGTTTTTACGTCTGCAAAGATACTAAGTCACTATGTGCTGTTAAAATATTTTCAAAGAAGAAGCCCCTTCTCCTTCCCTTGGATGGGGATGAAGAAGGGGCATTGTGGTATTGTCAAACAAACTAAGTGATGGTAATAACTATCGCTCGATGGTGAGCACGCCAGCCGAGTAGGCTTCCACGTGGAGCGTGTAAACCTTGTTGCTGGGCGCTACGCTGCGTCTCTGCAAAGCCACGGCATTCTTGTTCTGCATGGTGTTTCCAATCATCAGGTCGCCAGGGGCAAAGTATTCGTATTCAGCCTCGTTTACGCCAGCCCAACTGCTGTTCAGGGCAAGTGAGTAGGGCTTGTCGGTGGGGTTCACCACCTTGACGATGACATTCTTGCCATCTTCAGACATGGTGCTGACCACGTTCAGCTCGCCCGTGTCACCCGTCTGCGAGAGCAGGTAGCGCGAGAAGTGGTCGTACCAAAGGTCGGTAACCTGATAGTTGGGTGCTACATACACATCCTTGTAGTCGAAGTTGATGAAGGCATTGTTCCAGTCGGGCGAGTCGGTACGACGGATGAAGAGGGCAGCAGCTCCCATGGCAACGACATCCTTAGACTCGCACATGTTGAGGAAACCACCGGCAAACAAGCCCGTCCGCCAGTCCTGACTGTTGAGGTTCCACTCCGAGATGAAGAGCTTGATGTTGGGGTTGGGACTCTTGGCAATCATCTCAGCATAGCGGTCGTACTGCTTGCCCAGGTTGATGGGACCCGTAGCATAGCCATTCTGCTGCTCATAGTGGTGCAGGCTCAGGTAGTCGAAGTAGTTGCCCGAACGAGCTATGAAGTCGGCATCCTCCTGGAAGCCACCACAGGCGATGATCTTAATGGTGGGGTCGATCTTACGCATCGCCTCAGAGTAGCGACGCACGCAGTTCTCGTATTTCTCGATACCCATCTCCCACATCTCGTTGTCAATCTCCCAGTACTTCACGTTGTAGGGCTCGGGATGGCCGTTGGCGGCACGCTTGGCACCCCACTCACCTGTGGCAGGCTCGTTGCAGTAACGCAGCCAGTTGAGGGCGTTCTCCATTATCTCATCGAACTCACTGTCAGGACGTTCGAAGGCAACGCTCACCACGAGCACAGGCTCGGAGTTGACCTCACGGCAGAAGCGCAGGAACTCGTCCGTTCCAAAACAGTTCTGGTCGTAGTCCATCCACATCCAGTGATCCCAACGGCGGCGTTTCTCTTGTGGACCCACACCCCATCTCCAGTCGTACTGCGCCACATAGCCACCTCCGGGCCAACGCATGCAAGTGGGGTGCAACTGCTTGACAGCATTGAAGATGTCGGGACGGAAACCACCCAGCTTCTTGCCAGAGAGCGTGGTCATGCTGGTTTCGTCCACCTGTACGGTGCCATTCTCTACGCAGATGGCAAAGTCGGCATCGCCATTGTAGCTGGGAGTGCTGAGCTCAAACTCGTACTTCTTCCATTCTCCTGTCATGGTGCCCAATGACTGTCTGGCCACCAGACCACGTCCGTTCTTCAGGCCAATGGTCAGTATGCCGTCTCCCTTGGCGTAGATATAGCCTTGGTACTTCTCGCCAGCCACTACGTTCTGGGGACCTTGCACGATGCCCGCCATTTGTTGATGGGCGGTAATCTGCTGTGAGTAGTTCATGTTCACGGCATCACCCTTCACCATCTTGAACTCACCGTTTCCGAAAGAGTGCCATTGGGGTGCCACGGAAGGAATCTGCACATCCTGGGGCAATCCCTCAAAATAGGTGTCCTTTCCGTTGGCCGAAGTAACCTTGATGTTGCGGTAGTAGGCCTCGGTATAGTTTACCCAGAAGGTGATGTCGTTTTTGTCAGCCTCGTCCAATTTGTTGTATGAAAGTATCTGCTTGCCATCGTAGTATACCTTTGCAACCTTGCCTCGGCAACTGATACGCAGTTTGTGCCAGTCTTGTTTATCGTTGATCTGAGCCTCATTGGCCACCTTCTTCACCAAGGCGTCCAAGGTCTTCATTATACGCTTGCGTCCACGGAAGTCAACCTCCTTCTCGACCATTGTGGAAATGGAGAAGTTGGGAGCATTGTCACCCGTCTTCATGGCTTCGCGTGCCTTGGCAAGTTCCTCGTTTTTGCGCATCTCCTCGGTTTGTGCTACAGATAGCGAGCGCACCTCGTAATACGGATTATGCATGCGCATGTAGTAGGGTTCGCCGTTGGCCTTGTTCTTGAAGGCAAAGCGAATGTCCATCAGTCCACCGCTCCATGCACGGCGTGCCAGACGGTAGGAGCGCCATTTTATGTCGAGTGTGATGTCATAGTCATTTCCTTCCACGCTGGTTATGCGTATGGGTTGTTCGTATCGGGTGGGGGAGTGCAGTACTTGGTCATCATCAGCAAACCATCCGTCAAAATATCCGTCGCGTGGATGAATGCCAGGGAAGTGCTCAGTTTCAAAAGATCGTTCCTGGATGAGTTCTTGCCATACGCCATTGTTGGCAGAGAAATAGATATGCTCAAAGAGCTGTCCATAGAGCATAGGGTCAATCATACCGCTCGGTTTGCTGCTGTCGATGTGAATAGACTTGCTGACGGCATTACCCTGAGCTTGTGAAACGGTTGGCATCATCATGGTGCCAGCAACGAGAGTTTTAAGAATCCAGTTTTTCATAATTAGGATTAGAGTTTTTTGTTTTTCAACGCAAAGATATTCATTTTGTGTGAATTATCCAAATACATGGTCAGTTTCCTTCGCCTTTTGCCGTTTTTTTTGTACCTTTGCAAGGTTTTTCGAAAGGACAGCCTTTTCAGAACTTGGGCAAGACAAGTCAACGAGTCAACAAGATGATTAGTCAACAAGTCCGCTCAGTCCGAAGGGATGCTTGCAGAACGAACTGGAGCAAGGACAAGGCATAAAGGCTGGTGCATTTTCTGGAATGTGAGAAAGAACTTCTTTGTTCATTGTCGTTCATATTTGTTTCAAACTCATTTTCTCATGTCCTCTTTTCGATAATCTCTCATCTCTCATCTCTGAACTCTGAACTCTAAACTCTGAACTCTAAACTCTAAACTCTAAACTCTAAACTCTCTATGTCTATGTCTTTCAAAGTTGCTCTTTTCGACCTTGACGGAACACTTTTCGATACCGAAGATCAGTACACCATCTTTTGGGGTAGTATGGGACGCCGTTTCCGCCCTGATGTGCCCGATTTGGAATACCTCATCAAGGGTACAACGCTGAAGCAGATTTTTGCCAACTACTTCCCTTCAGCAGAGGTACAGGCGGAGATTCTGCCTTTGCTTGAGGCATACGAGGAAAAGATGCAGTACGCGTTCTTCCCTGGCGTGCGTGCTTTCATTGATGATATTCGCAGTCACGGAGTGAAGTGTGCTGTGGTCACCTCGTCCGATCAAAAGAAGATGAACAATGTGTATCGTTCGATGCCCGACTTTAAGCAACTTTTTGACCGTGTGCTTACTGCCGAGGATTTTAAGGCATCAAAGCCCAATCCCGATTGTTACTTGCGTGGCGCTTCGGTTTTTGGAGCAGACATTAGTGAGTGCGTTGTCTTCGAGGACGCTTATACGGGTTTGCAGGCCGGTATGTCGTCAGGCATTTACACCATTGGCGTTGCGTCGGGGCATACACCAGAAGAAATTGCGGATAAATGCCATCATGTTATTAGAAGTTTCTCGGAACTCACTTACGAGGTGGTAAGTGAGTTGATAAAGAAATAACAGACCCCCTCCCGTCCCCCTTTAGGGGGAAGCGGTCACCGAAACTCGCTGGAAGCCCCCTCGGGGGAGGGCTCTGTTCCTCTGGAAATGGAAACGAAGCGGTATTTTTTGTATTTTACTTTTGAATATGTGCGCCCCAAAGGGGTGTGGGATGATTCATGAACGGTCGTTATGAGCGTGCTCATATAAGACCGAGCGTGAATAAGGCCACAAGTGCGAAGCACCACATGTTCAAAAGGGTATTGATGGTATTTGTCAAGATTATCTATGAAATTCGTGAAATCCGCGTCTAAAACATCCCTACGAGAGGGAATCCTTGTTGAAAATCAAACCAAAATTCTATGAGAGAAACACCGTCCATCGTTTTTGACCGTTTTTGGTAAATTCAATCATCAACCTTCCACCATCAATCATCAATCATCAACCTTCCACCATCAATCATCAATCATCAATCATCAATCATCAATCTTCAACCTTCCACCATCAATCATCAATCATCAATCATCAACCTTCAACCTTCAACCATCAATCATCAATCATCAATCTTCAAATCTTTCCATATTCTTCGACAGGAGTGTTGGGGTATATGGGAGAGAAGAGATATTCTGTGAGTGATGGGTTGACTTTGGCAGCTAGATGCAGGTATGTCTTGTGGTGGGGATGTCCAGGAATGAAATATGTGCAATATGCCAGATAGGGCAGGCACCGCTCCTCCTTTTGGGGCATGTCTGAAGCTGTTACCAACACTTCAAGGATGTTGGTGGCATACTCGTAATACTCGTTCTCGGTGTATTCTATTGCCATCGTGAGCGAGGTGGTGTTGATGTCATCGCTATGCGAAAGTGCCAGGTCGAAACATGCTGAGGCTGCGTTTATGTCGCCCGACTCGAGCATGATATGCCCCTTGAGCAGGTAGTATTCATTGTCGAATGGGCGTTCCTCATTCTTGTAGGTATTCTCAAGTATCTCGACGGCTTCTTGGTGCTTGCCCTTCTTGCTCAGCACATAACTGATGTGAATGAGGATGTGCGATAATTCCATTTGTCCGTCTTCGCAGAGGTCCTTCGCGTAGTAGAGTTGCTCGAGAGCCTTGTCGAACTGCTCGAGGGCAGTCAGCGTAACGGCATCAAAGTATAGGTATGATACATCCTTGGGCGCCATCTTGAGTACTTCGCAATACTGCTCGTGAGCTTCTTTCATGCGTCCCATGTGGAACAGGCAATGTGCACGGATTGCCATACCGCGAACATGATGTTCATCAATGGCCAGCAGGTAGTCTAAGGATTCAAGTGCCTCGCCATATTTTTCTTGCGCACTCTGTGCCTCGGCAGTCAGTTTCCATGCCTCGGAGTTGAATGGGTCGTGCTCAAGAATGTTTTCCAGCAAAGTCAATGCCTCTTCCACTTTGCCACAACTTACCAGTATGTCGCTGAGCAGTATGTCGGTGCGTTCAAATTTGGGAAAATCCTCCTTCAGTCGTCGTGCCCACTGAGTGGCAATCTCCCACTCGTTGTAATCCATGAAGACGCAGGCTGTGTCATAGAGGAACAAGTCGCGGTCCTCCGACAGCGTCTCGTAGTATCTTTGCAACATCTTGGACGCTTTGCGTGGATAGCCCTCCTTGATGTTGATCTCAGCCCAAAGGAATTTCGTTTCGCGATCATCCTGTTGCTGTATGCCACTGGCAATCAGTTTTGCCTCGTCCATGTTGTCGTGAAACATCTGCTGGCGGGCCAGGAATATCTGAGGGTCGGTTGCATCGGGGTGGAGCGCGACGGCAAGACTGATGCATGCATTAGCCTCGTCTTCGCGCTCGTTTACCATATAGTATTCGGAGATGTCTGTCAGATCATCTGCATCCATGTAGATTTGCCTCCCCTCTTTGAGGGCAGCCTCGTACTGTTGCAGGGCCTCCTTGAAGTCCTCACTTTCGAAATATGATAAATCCTCGTTTCGCAATTTCTTTTTGTTTTTTTTGAGGGGGGAAGGGAGAGAAAGTCAACGAGTCAACAAGTCAACAAGAAGATTAGTCAATGAGTCAACAATCCGGAAGGGATGCTTGCAGAATGAAGTGGGGCAAGAACGAGACAACAGGCGGTTCCCTCTAACTCCCTTAGCTCCTTTGACTTCTCTAACTCCTCTAACTCCTCTAACTTTTCTAACTTCTCTAACTCCTTTGACTATCCCTTCAGTCCTACCGTCTTGTTGAAGATGAGGTTATCGGGAGTAGAGTCGGTATCGACGTTGTAGTAACCGATGCGCTGGAACTGCAGATATGAGAGTGCTGGCAGTGCAGCGGCGTATTCCTCGATGTAAGCGTTCTTGTTGATGCAGAGTGACTCGGGATTGAGGAAGGGACGCATGGCATCGATGCCACGTACACCGTTCTCCTTCTCATACTGCTTGATGGCATCGCGAGGGTTCTCGCAAGTCCACAGGCAGTTGTAGTCGCGTACCTCGCAGGGAATGCTGTGTGCACAACTTACCCAATGCAGAGTCTTACCCTTGATCTTGCGGTCAGCACCGGGCAGTCCGCTTCGTGTCTCGGGGTCGTAGGTGGCGTGTATGCAAGTGATGTTTCCCTCGCCGTCCTTCTCAATGCACTTGTAGTTGCCGTTCTCATCTTTCTCGTCGCTGCAGGCAATGATGTAACCGTTTTTCAAACGAACCTCCTTGCCGGGACCGAGGCGCATAAACTTCTTTCCGCCATCTTCCATAAAGTCGGCACGCTCGATATAGAGTTCGCGTGAGAACTTGATAATATGTGTGTTGTTCTCGTTGATGACGTTGCCCTCTTCATCCTTCAACTCGGGATTGTTGATGGCAACCATTTCTTCTACCTGACCTTCGGGGTAGTTGTCGAGTACAAGTTTCACGGGGTCAACCACGGCACTTACGCGTATGGCGCGTGTATTGAGGTCTTCACGGCAGGCAGCCTCCATCAGTTTGATGTCGTTCAAGGCATCGAATGTGGTGTAGCCAATCTTATCGATGAAGTTGAGGATGGCCTCGGGACTGTAACCACGACGGCGGATACCGCAAATGGTTGGCATGCGGGGGTCGTCCCATCCGCTCACCACATTCTCCTTGGTAAGGATGAGGAGGTTGCGCTTTGACATAAGTGTGTAGTTCAGGTTCAGTTTGTTGAACTCGAACTGACGGGGGCGGTTGTCCTCCATGTCACCTTCATCGCCCTTCCACTCCTTGATCCAAGTTACGAACAGGTCGTATAGGTCGCGGTGAGGAACAAATTCCAAGGTGCAGATAGAGTGGGTTACGCCCTCCAGATAGTCGCTCTGTCCGTGGGTGAAGTCATACATGGGATATGCGTTCCACTTGTTGCCAGTACGCCAGTGGGGAAGGTTCAGTACACGGTACATGATGGGGTCGCGGAAGTGCATGTTGGGCGAAGCCATATCTATCTTGGCACGCAGAATCATCTTTCCGGGTTCTACGTTGCCTGTGTTCATCTCGCGGAACAGGCGGAGCGACTCCTCTGTGGGACGGTCGCGGTAGGGACTGTTGGTGCCAGGCTCTGTGGGAGTGCCCTTCTGTGCGGCAATCTCCTCGCTGGTCTGCTCGTCCACGTATGCCTTGTTGTTCAGGATACACCACTCGGCAAAGTCCCAGAGGTCCTGGAAGTAGTCGCTTGCGTAGCATACCTTGCCCCATTCAAAGCCCAGCCACTTGATGTCGCGCTCAATGGCTTCTACGTATTCGGTGTCCTCCTTCTGGGGATTGGTGTCGTCCATGCGCAGATTGCACACACCGCCAAACTTCTTGGCAATGCCGAAATCCATGGCGATGGCCTTGGCGTGACCGATATGCAAGTATCCGTTGGGTTCAGGTGGGAAACGGGTTTGCAAACGACCGCCGTTCTTGCCTTCTGCAAGGTCTTTCTCTACCTTCTGTTCTATAAAGTTTAAACTCTTCTTTTCTGTTGTTGCGTTTTCTGCTGCTGCCATAGCTTTTACCTATTTTATTATTATGTTGCAAAAATACGAAAATAATTTGGAATAAGAATTGTTTTGCGTAATTCTTTTTAAGGAATTGTTTCATTTTAGAACTAAAAAACGCCAAAATGTAACAAAAAACAACAAAAATCGGCGAATATGTTAAATAACATAAAAAAATGTTTGCGAGTTTCAATAAAAAAACCGACCTTTGCAGTCGATTATAAACAATCTTTTTACCTTAAAAACTAATACCTATTGAATTCTGTGTGAAGGCTGTGCCGCGAGGCACGGCCTTTATTATTTCAAAATAGTACAACGAAAATGTCAAAATCGTACCACGAAAAGCGCAAAATAACACGATTTCTCTTTGTGGGGATGCTTAGTTCAGGTCATTGTCATGACTTGCGCAATTCCTCAAAATACCCTAACTTGTAAAATTGAAACAGCTTGATGTTGGGATTGCTGCCAAGCAGATGCCGGCGGATGGGTTTCTTGAATAGTTTGTACAGCAATCTGGCAAACCCTAACAGATGTTTCCTTTGAAGTCGTTCGCTGAATTTCTGCAAAGTTGAGTATTCCTTCAGTTCCTCTCTGAATTGATAAAGCGTTCGCAGTTGCCGTTCCGTTTTCTTCAGAAAAGTGTCATTGTCTTCAATGTCGCCATTCACGACGCAAATGTCCGTGTGCAGCACTTTTACGCCTTGTTCTTGCAGTCGTTTGCCGAAGAGCAGGTCCTCGTATCCCGAACTCTTGATGCCTTCGTCAAAAGGTATCCTGCTCATCAGCGCTTTGGGGACGAGGAAGTGCGAGGTGCGGAAGTGCTCGTAAGGATGCTCGTTGCACAGGTCGGCTGTGAAGCATTTCTCCATGCTCTTCTCGTACTTCCATCGCAGGGATTGCTGTGGTGAGGGCATAGTGTCGGGGTGCTTGATGGTTCCGCAAACTATGTAGTAGTTGTCTTGTTGACTTGTTGCCTCGTTGACTTGTTGACTTGTTGCCTCGTTGACTTTCTCAACATACTTCTGCACGAAGTCTTTGTCTGTAATGATAGCGTCGCAATCTATGTAGAGCAGGTATTCTCCCTTTGCTTCGCGGCACAGCATGTTGCGCATACCGGCGCTGCCTAAGTTGTGCGTTGGTTGTACAAAGCGAATGCCCCGTTCCTCGCAAAACGCCTTTAGGGACATTGCCACTTCAGTCTTCTTGCTCTGGTCATCGCCCACAACAAGTTCTGCATCGGCAGGCAGTTGCTCCAGCAATGACTCGAGCAATTGTGTCGGCATGTAGTTGTATGCAGGTATTAAAATGGATAACATATTTTTCGTGGCAAGCAGTTTCTTCCTACAGACAGGTTTGCTTTATTTTCGTGCAAATTTACGAAATATATCTCACAAATCCACCTCTTTTAGTTTTTTTTTGTAAATTTGCAGAAAGTCCACGATAAGTAATACTCAAAAAAATGTCTCCATTAGCAGAACGAATGCGTCCGACGACGCTCGATGATTATATCGGCCAGCAACACCTTGTTGGCGAAGGTGCTGTGCTTCGCCGTATGATTGATGGCGGAAAACTCAGCAGTTTTATCCTGTGGGGGCCTCCGGGAGTGGGCAAGACTACACTGGCCACTATCATCGCGCATCAACTGAAGACTCCTTTCTATACACTCTCGGCTGTGACGAGTGGTGTGAAGGATGTGCGTGATGTTATCGAGAAGGCGCGCCAGAGCCGTTTCTTTGACTCGCCCAGTCCTATTCTCTTCATCGACGAGATACATCGTTTCAGCAAGAGTCAGCAAGACTCGTTGCTGGGTGCCGTGGAGCAGGGAGTGGTAACCCTTGTTGGTGCAACTACCGAGAATCCCAGTTTTGAGGTTATCCGTCCTTTGCTGTCCCGGTGCCAGGTTTATGTGCTTAAGTCGCTTGAGGTGGATGACCTCATGCAGTTGGTGCATCGTGTTATAGAGAAAGACATCGAATTGAGTAAGCGCGAGTTTGATCTGCAGGAGACAGGTGCCTTGATGCGTTATAGTGGTGGCGATGCACGCAAGTTGCTTAATATCCTGGAACTCATTTATGAGGCGGCGCCTCATGAGGGCGTTATAGTTATCAACGACAAGATTGTTGCAGAACGTCTGCAACAGAATCCCCTTGCCTATGACAAGGATGGTGAGATGCATTATGACATCATCTCTGCTTTCATCAAGAGCATTCGTGGTAGCGACCCTGATGCCGCCATCTATTGGCTGGCACGTATGATTGAAGGGGGAGAGGACCCCTCGTTCATTGCCCGTCGTCTGGTTATCTCGGCCAGCGAGGATATAGGTTTGGCAAATCCCAATGCTCTCTTGCTGGCCAATGCCGCCTTTGATGCGGTCATGAAGATCGGATGGCCCGAAGGACGTATCCCCTTGGCCGAGGCTACCGTTTATTTGGCTACCTCTCCTAAGAGCAACTCCTCATACATGGCCATTAACGAAGCCTTGCAACGCGTTAAGCAGTCGGGCAACCAACCTGTGCCCTTGCATCTTCGTAATGCTCCCACCGAACTGATGGAGCAGTTGGGCTATCATGAGGGCTACAAGTATTCGCACGACTATGACGGTCATTTCGTGGAACAGCAGTACTTGCCCGATGCCCTCAAGCGTGAGCGTTTTTGGCATGCCCAGTCCAATCCGCAGGAGGATAAACTCAAGGAACGCATGATCCGTTGCTGGGGAGATAGGTTCAAGGATTAGAACTTTTAGTTTAGAGTTTAGAGTCAGTTTAGAGTTTAGAGATTAGGGTTTAGAGTTTAGGGTCAGTTGGGAAGTTTGTAGTTGAGTGTTTATCGTTTAGAGTCAGTTGAGTAGTTTGGAGTTTATATCCGTTTAGGCAGTCTTGTTGACTCGTTGACCTGTTGTCTCGTTGACTCTTGTTCCTCTATCTTTTACTTTCTATATACTCCTCGTAAGAGTATGTGTAGCCCTTGCTGTCATATTTCTCGGAGGCAAGGACGGAGCATACTGTACCGGGGGCAAAGTCGGTAAGCTTGCACCATACGCCGGCGGGAATGAGGATGCCCATGTTCGGTCGATTCATGCGTATGGCTACACGGCAAGTGCCATCGTCTACAATCATCGTAAAAGCACCATGCACGGCGAATACCACCTCGGCACACGTGCTGTGGGAGTGGTCTCCACGCGAAGCTCCCTCGTTTACATTATAAATATAGAATACGCGTGCAATTTTGAAAGGAATATGTGTTTCCCCCTCCATAAAGCACAACTCGCCACGACTGTCATTGGCAGTAGGCAAGACTATGATGCGGCAACCTGTTGGAAGGTCTGCCTGGGCAGGATTCTCTGCAATGTCGTTGCAGTCAAATACGGGCAGTCCTGATGCGTAAATAGCTTTATTCAAGTCCATATTCCATTATTTTTCCACAAAGTTACAAAAAAGTTTCCAAAACATTTGCACAATTCAAAAAAAACATCTACCTTTGCACCGCATTTGAGAGAAATGCTTGCCACAAGGCAACGATTTTAGTGCGAAACAAGGAAGTTTGGGTGAGTGGCTGAAACCACCAGTTTGCTAAACTGACGTGCGGGTAACCGTACCGGGGGTTCGAATCCCCCAGCTTCCGCTAAAATCTCTCAATGCAGCCGGCGCTTTCGTCTAGCGGCTAGGACACATGCCTCTCACGCATGGAACACGGGTTCGATTCCCGTAGGCGCTACCAAGATCCTGACCCTACATGAGCCGGGATTTTTTTAACCACTAGCATGGCGCTTTCGTCTAGCGGCTAGGACACATGCCTCTCACGCATGGAACACGGGTTCGATTCCCGTAGGCGCTACTAAAAGGAAGGACTTGATTCATGACGAATCAAGTCCTTTTTCTTTTCCTTCCTTGCTCGGTTGCAGTTCGCACTACTTGTTTTTCTTGTAATACTTAATGGCAGCAGATAAATTCTCCTTGACTGCTTTGGCGGTAAAGGTGGCGCCTGTGACACCGTCAATTTCGACCTTCTCCAACTTCGTTACCTTCTTTCCTATAAACTGAGCATTGACCGCATCTTCTACTTTCTTGTAGTATCGGGGTGTCTCAGAGTTCTTCAACGGAACGATCTTCACAATCTTGTCCTTCAAGATGTGAACCTCAAGCGGAGTGCTCCCCTTGAATCCACGCACATTGCACAACTCGGTTGTGTTGATGACATAAGTCTTGTCACTTTTCTTCGTCATGATGCCATCTGCTGTTGCCGTAAATGCCACCAGCACGAATGACAGAGATAAAAAATACTTCTTCATGATTTTATGTATTAATTATGGATAAATTTTCTTTCAGATTTGAGTCTTAGAAAGTCCTGGCATGAAACCATTGTGCCTTCTTCGTCAATTTTTCCGCCTTATGTTTTCTGTAAAATAATCTTTACCAGACTCTTTACTTAACTCCTAGTTCTTTAAGGATGTATTGTGAGTAGGATAGATTCTTTATCACCCAGAAAATGTAATCGGTGCTGACAACGATGTTGCGCATGTGCAACGGATCGTTGCGATAGATTGAGAATGCGCTCTCGGCCGTGCGGTCGAAGTTCAGACCTATCAATTCACCTTTGGCATTGATTACAGCACTTCCGCTGTTGCCTGACGATGTTTCTGCATTGGTGGTGAAACATGCAATGCTTTGTCCCTTCATCTTCTGGAGCAGGTTGTGGAACTTGTTCGAAACAGAGTCGGGACGTTGCAGCATGTCATTCATATAGTTGATGGATGTCACACGACCCGTAGAGAAACGTAGCGTATGATTGGCATCATAAGGTAAATGCAAATTAGCACTCATCTCTCCTTTGGCACGCATATATAGGTTATACAGTTTTGTGTTTTGCCTGCGTAGCGGAGTCGCCTCGCGTGTCTGCTTCTGTACTCGTATCTTATAGATGTCAAGGCAGATGCGGTACAGCGAATCATTCTCCAGTTCAGCAGTTCCTTTTTCTATGCTTTCCTCGAGGAAGCGTTCAAGGCGGGCACTGTCGGTAATGAGCGAGGTAGCATATAGGCGGTCCATATCAACGTTGCCTTGCAGTCCTGCAGGCAGATATTTCTTTGCCACAGCCTTCGTATAGATGGGCAACATAGTCTTCATCATACCGCAATCCTCCGACATACTGATAGATGGGAAGAACTCGCGTATGTTACGCTGAATTTCTGCAATTTCACGCTTCATGTCTTCCTCTTTCGACTTTCGGTTGGAACGACTCATCGAGATGAGTTTTTCAAATTTTCCAGCAAAGGGGATTATACCTGCACCCGAACCGGTAAACTGTGTGAAGGCTTCTTCCATGTGATTGTACACGGTCAGTTTTCCGTATACGCTGTCCATCTGTGCTATCAGGTGGTCACCATATCTGCCTATGCGGTTCTCGTCCATGTTGATCCAGTCCTGCAGTTTGAGGTCCTCCTGGCGCTTTATTGCCACGAGATCCGTATTGCGCACACCGTCTATCTCGCCTTTTGAACGCAGATACACGTTCATCATTTTTCCTATACGCACGTTATAGCCAGATAGTTGCGTGCCTGTAGTTCCTTTGCTTTGCTCACGCAGATAGTCTATTTTTGCCTTCAGACTGTTAAGGCGTAATTGTGTATCTTTGTTGACAATCTTGTCGAGTGCGAAGGCAGGAATGTTCTTTCTTGTTTGTGAAGGGTATCCCATGACGATAGCCAGGTCGCCTTCGCTGACGCTCTGTTTTGCCACTTTCAGGTACGATTGCGGATGATAGGGTACGTTGCGTTTGGTATATTCGGATGCCACTCCCTCGGGGGTGACGTAGACACGCAGAAAAGCAAAGTCGCATGAGTAGCGTGGCCATCGCCAGTTGTCATCATCGCCACCGTATGCCCCCAACCACATAGGAGGACATGCTACGATTCGAATGTCACTGAAGGTGCGATATTTCACCATGACGAATTGTTGGTTGCCCATCAGGCTATACGCCCTGAGCGTGATGCCGTATTCACCGCCATCGTTCTTCATCATCTCTCTTGCTTTCTTGTCGGCGGCAGCGTCGCGCTCGTCATCGCTCATGCCCTCGGTGCCTGCCAGCACCTCGTTGGTAATGTCTGCAACCGAGATAATTTGATGAACTTGCAGGTTGGCAAGCGGAGCCTCTTCCTGCATGCTCGATGCCCAGCAACCGTATTTCATATAGTCGTTGTCGCCCTTGGCCAACTGTTGCACGTAACTGCTTACACAGTGGAAATTTGTCATCACCAATCCATCCTTTGAGACAAACGACGCCGATGCAAATGGTGATGCAAGTCCGTTGGTAGTACTCAATGAGAGTGCCGCACCTGCGGCACAGCGTTTGTTGATGGCATATATTTCTTCCTTTGACAGACGGATGCCATCTTGCTTTAGCAGGGCAAACACGTCATCGCTCACCATCTGATGAGGCATCCACATGCCCGTAGAGGCGGGATTGGTTTTGATGTTGAGGTCATGCTGTTTCCTGACTCGTCCTACAAATTCTGCGCGACGTTCTTCAATCTGCGCTCTCTGGTCGCCATATACGCGTTGCATCTTCTTCGAGTTCAGCAGTTTGTAGTTATCGTTCAGTTCTTCCTCCATAAAAGCCTTCACCTCAGGCTTGTCGAGGCAGGGAACCATGTGCATCAGCAATTGAAAGTAGAACGCATGTACGTCATCGGCCTTCAGCGCACGCAGCACATTCTCGGGTAGCGTTGCAATGTTCTTTATGCCATATCGTGAAGATGCCAATTGATTGTTGCCCAGGTCGGTCGGTTGCACTGCTTCGTCTTTGGGCAACGTGGTGACTTGCAGTTTTGTATAGTGATAGCGTGGCGATTCCTGATGCTTCTTGATAAACTCCAGATACTGCGCATCGTCATTGAAAACGCCATATCCTGCCTCTATGGCATAGATGTCATAGTCGCCCAGGATGGGGGGATAGACATATGTTACGCCATCGCCGGGCTGAGCTACGTAATTGAATCGTGCGTAGTCCATGATGCTGGGTGTTGTACCGTTGGCAGCACAGAAGTCCGCATTTCGCAGGCTCTCTGTGTCGTAAGCGAACGATGCGCGGTAGTTGTGCTCCAGTCCAAGACAGTGCCCTATTTCGTGAGCAGCTGCATAGCGCAGCATACGCTGCATAATGCTGTCAGGCACTATGCCATTTGCCACATGACGATTGTATGCTCCGGTATGTAGTAGCAACCACGTTTTCAGTTTTTCCGATACACCGCTGTAGAATTGCACGTCTGCTTGCAATATCTCGCCAGTCCTTGGGTCTGTCCAATGGCAACCCTGCGCATTGGCAAAGTCGCTCTCCACCTGGTAGAAGCAATTATTGCGAATGTCGAACGGGTCAAAATCTGCTCCTGCATCGGTATAACACACGGCACGCATCACCTGTGGTTTTCCTACGCGTGCAAATGCCATGTTCCAGTCCTCGATGCCCTGCTTGATGGCTTCCTTCCACATGGCAGGAAAATCGTCGGCGATATAGAATACAATCTCTTTTCTCTTCGTCAGGTCGAATCGGTTGATGTGCTTGTTGTTGGTCGACTTATAACCGATGAGTGGTGATACGGTGCGCATTTCCATGGGTTGCTTGTCAAGCAACAACAGACTCTTGCGGATGGTCACCATAAAAGGTTCTGCGTTGCCCTCATAGCAGTAGTCAACGCTTACCTCCAGATGTTCGGCATTGCCACGGTAAAATGATATCTTGGTCTTCGCCGTGTTCAGCACGCCGGGTTGTTGTTTGCCCGAAAGAATGTCTACACCTCTCAGTATGGTGATGAAAAGTTGATCCATTTCTGCCGTCAGCACGTTATTATGTATTTGGGCAGGTACCTTTATTTGTTGCGGTCCTCGTTTGGCATCTTCGGCGGTGACAACCAGCGAGTCGCCCTCATGCTGGAAGCGCACAATCTGTGGGTTGTAGACTCTCAGACCGGCATAGACTTTCATCTTTCCCAGTTCTACGGGTCTGTTTACTTTTTCCACACGTGCAGCCAACACGTAGTCTCGTCCCAGCAATTCACGGGGGATGTCAATGCTCACCGTTGTGGCTCCTGTTTTTAGAAGACTGAAGATGGCAACAGAAATCAAAATTAGTCTTTTCATTCCTATGTGTAAGAATTTAGCGGTGCAGTTTATTCGGTTAGGATGGATGAGGCGGAGCGGTTATGCATCCGCCTCATCACATTTTGGAATACTCAGTTACAAGTTGTGTTTATTTTACTACAATCTTCTTGCCACCCTTGATGTAAAGACCGGCAGGCAGATTGTTGCTATTCATCTTCATACCCTGCATGTTGTAAACGTTGCAGTCAGTAACTGTATTAATGTTCTGAACAGCAGTTGAAATCTCGTCGGGCATGATGCCTGCCCAGGGGATGACGGTCTCTTCCTCGTTGAGATAGTTGAGGTTGATGTAGAAACGTCCTTCCTTCTCGATGTCAATCTTCATTGTCTGAGGATTGTTGTCAACCATGTCGCGAACGAAGCGTACGTTGCCCTTTTCGTTGACAAACTTCATGGGGTAACGGTTCTTGGTGGTAATGGTCAGCACGCCATCAACATACTTGCTCTCATCATCACTGATCCACATGTTCTGTCCGGCAGAAGCCAAGGTACGGTCAGCCTGTGAGTACTTCACTACATGCTCTCCGGGAGCACCAATGAGCAGAT
This sequence comes from Bacteroidaceae bacterium, assembly GCA_045643405.1. GTDB lineage: Bacteria > Bacteroidota > Bacteroidia > Bacteroidales > Bacteroidaceae > Physcousia. The sequence continues at coordinate 30,870 of JAZUKS010000137.1, forward strand.
AGGCCGATGTGTTGGCTATTACGGTGTTACCCTGCACGCTGTTGAAGTTCAGTGTTCCGTTGCTGATGCTTACATAACCGATGTAAAGGTCGCTGTTGGTAAAGAAGTAGTTCTCGGGATAGAAGGGCAGGAATCCACTTTCGGGAATGTTGACGGTAACCTCTGTTACACCACTCTCGGTAGTGTCATATTCACCAACGCCAATGGTGTTCGAGATCTGAAAGTCAACAGAACTGTCCTGAGTGTCATACAGGTATATCTCGCCATTGTTGTTGAGGGCAGTCTTGCGGTATGCCACATAACCGTCGCGCAGCATCTTTTGGTTGGCAGGCACAAAACCCTTGTCCTGCGAGTCGCTGAAACGCTTGCGTGCAGCATCGGCAGCATATACACCGTCAGTATCCTTTGTCTTCAGGATTTCAACAGCATCCATTGCATAGTATGCATTGAAAGGCAGATACTGGCTACCCTTCTCTTTGCCATTGGCAAATACATAAGTACTTTCGTCTGCATAAGTCAGTTTGCTAGCATTCTTCTTGCTGATAATCATGATGCTGGCATCACCACCGTTGGTAAGGTTGAGGGCCTTGGTACTTGCGTTGAAGGTGAACAGCAGGTTCAGGGGAGTTACGCCCTCTGCGTCACCGGTCATGTTGCCGAAGGTAAAGTCTGCCTTGCTCAAATCGGGACCGTTCTCTGCATCCTTGCTGTGATCCATGGCACAGGCAGCAATGACCACGTTGCCCCAGGGAGCTACGACGAACTCCTTGTCCTCGGGAATCTGGAAAACCTGCTTGAGTTTTACCTCATAGCCACTTTCACGCTCGCTAGCCAGATAGGCACCTGTGGAAGACTCGCTCTCAACGAGGGCAATGCACATGCCGGCAATGTCAACCTCCTTGGCTGAGTTGTTGTGCAACTCGATGTACTCCTCGCCACCGCCGTAGTTCTTTGTGCCTCCTGCCTGTGTGGTTCCGGCATAGAATACCTTACTGATAACCATCTGCGCATTGGCAGAGTTCGATAGCATAAACATGCCAAACAAGGCAGCCGCTGCTTTTGATGTAATACTTTTCATGTTATAAAATTTATTGAAACGTTAATTGAAAAATCCGAGTGTTATGCCAAACGTGTTGGCATTAAGCGAATGCTGAGCCTGTACGGTCTTGGCAAAGGCTTTTACATAGCACATATTCTTCATGTTCTTGAATTTCACAGGGAAATGGTATTTAATGCTCAGACAACCACGCATGCAGTTTGCATCATAGTAGTTCATGTCGTGCAAAAGAACCTCGCGTGCATAGTCGCTACTCTCGTCTGCCAGATTCATATCGGCTTTCATAACTGCCATGTATCCTAGCGTAGCCTCAATCCAGAGGCGTTGGTTCTTAAGAATGGCTTGCCCGTATTCTGCAAAAAACGACAGTTGCTGAAGATTGAAAGTAGATGAAGGCAGTAGGTGCTTTTGCGATAGACTTCCGTATTGTCCGGCAATGCCGAAATAGCTATTTATCGTCTTTCCTTTCAGTAGGTTGGCGCGATACCGCACACTCCCTTCCACCTTCTCCATCTGGTAGCGCTTGTTATAGGTCAGTTCGTTCACATAGTGATATGAGTTGTAACCTTTCAGCGAGTCTATCTCTATGATCAGTTCCGGACGGTATTCGTCAGCATACGCTTGCTGCCACTTTACTTCGGCGTCAATCTGATGTGTCACGTTGGAACGAATGATGCGGTTCTGCGACTTCAGTCCGTAATTGTATGCAAAATACTTTCCCGGTTCACGCTTGTACTGCTCGTAGATGTATTCCTCCTGTTGCTCAATGTTGATGGCGTTGAGCGATGAAACGTATTGTGTCCGGTATCCATATTGCAGTTCTGCACCAAAGGCGTGCATCACGTATTCGCGTTGGAAACCGCTGTATCCGCCTACCGTTCCGCTGACAGCATCAAGGCCCGACATCTGGTAGTAGTATAGGTTGGGGGTATTCTGTACGGTTGTCAATGTGGGCATTTTCTCTTTCCTGCGGTCATAAAAGCCCGAAATACCCAATGTGCTGTTTCCTGTTGTGTAGGTAACAGCCGGCTGTACCTTGTAATCAAGCAGTCGGCTGCGGCTACGTGGGTCTCTCAAGCGACTCAGGTCGCCTACACCGTATTCTACCCCCATGCCCAGGCGTAATGCTCCGAGGTCAGTGGTGCCAACTTGCGCCTTCAGCCCGAAATTCTGGTGGTCGTATCTGCCAGCTACAGACGAACCTGCAATGAAGGGATTGCTTTCGTAGGTGCGCATCACGTCGCTCCAGGCACGGTCGTGCGTGCTACCTGTGTTGAAGTTGAAACTTCCGTATCCGTAGAGGTGCTTTCCGATGTTCTGGTAGCGCTCAGTGAAGAATGAGAAATCGTTCATTGATGCACCTTCCTGAACGCGGTGGTAACTGCCTTCGCGGTGAGCAAAAGAGAATTCTGCCACACCTCGGTTGCGTGTACTGTCAATGCCGATGCCCGCACTGTTGCCAGTGTTTCGCCAAAGTTGCACCAGATTGTCATATTGATAGGCGCTCTCCGTGTCGTTTGACTTGCTGTCTTGTGCCATGCCATGCTGACAAAGGCCAAGCAAGACAGCTACCGTGACCTTTATTTTATTCATCATATTCGCGTGGCTTTATGGTTCGTGAAACTTTGAAATCATTACTGCTGTTATTCGTATCCATCAGGATTTTCTGTCCATTTCCGGTGCGCTTCATAGTCTTGCGATACACCGTCTCACCATTCCAACCTGCCGATGCGTTGATGAAGGCGTAACCGGCATCAATGGTCTCGTACAGGCGTTTGGTCTTGACGTCAATGCCCGTGTTCCCGTTTTTCAAAGCCTCCATGCCATCCATGATGACTCGGGTAGGGCACAACACCCATTGCTTGCCAGCCGACTTTCCATAGGCATACACCTTTTGCCAGTTAAACACATCCTCGTTTGTTCGGAAAATCACCACACCCATGGGACCGCTCTGTACCAGATTCATAATGGAAGTACCCGTGTATATCTGGTATATCATCTCCATGGCAGGCGTTGAAGGATTGTTTTGGTAACTGCCTTTCACATCTTTTATCTCGAAATCGGCATCCCTAAGGTCGTGTTCCAAACTGTCATTAACTGTGTGGTCGGTAGCGCTGTTACATATCAGCACCGTACCTCCTGGCTTCACCATGTAAGGTTTGTCAGCAGGTATGCGGTATATCTGCTTGAGTAGTATCACCGAGTCGGCAAATGCCGTGTGCAGGTTGTCCAACGTGTATGCTATGTCACTCTCGGTTTCTGTCATGCCTATGTACATGCCACTGACATCTACCTCTTGTTCGCTTTGGTTGTACAGTTCTATGTATTTGCCAGCCAGATAGGTGCGGTTGTTGTTGTCACGCGAACCGGCATAGAAGACTTTTCCGATAACAATGTCTCGGTTGACCGATATGTTGGTGTTAAGGCGGATGGTCTCAGCACCGCTAATCAAGCGTGAGTTGATGGAACCGGTCACTACGGCACCGCTTACCACTTCCTGGCTGGCAGTCATCTCGTGATACTCGTCTGCCGTTACCGACCACGAGGTGCTGATATCATATATGTCGGGCACGATATTCGTGAATGTGGCAATTCCGTTGGCATCCGTCTTTACCGTAATGCTTTGTCCGTTTTGTTGCAAAGTTACGGTTTTGTTCTCAAGACTGCTGGCACCGACACAGTCTGCAGACTGTACTACCTGTACCTGAACGGTGACTGCCACGGTTGCATCGCTGAAGTCAACACACGATGACAACAGCATGCATGCAATTCCTATGCCCGTAAGTGTATGTGTTTTATTGCTCATTGTTTATTTTTAATTCATTATAAAATTTTGCATGTTAGGTCTTTCGCTCAGCAGGTTTGCCCGAACTCGAGGGGAGATGATTTCTGTAATTTCTCTAAGTCCTTGACTCCTTAACTTCTTAATTATTTTAACTACTGTTTTCTCTTTTTGTTTCCTATAGGTTCAAAAACAATTCTGCTCCGAAGCTGAAGGTGCCGATGTTGCGTTGCGAGAGTGTTGTCGTTGTGTTGTTCTTCAGATATGGCTCGTAGAACATACAATTATTGACATACAGCGACAGACCACCAATCTTTCCGAGTTCCTTTGTCAGTCGCAACGACATGTTCCATGTTACCGGACTTTTGGTTGGTTCGCTGTCTGTATAGGTGGTTGCCAAGTCGCTGATGAGTACGCTGTTCTGATTGGTAGGCATGCTGTCGTAGTAAACACCGTCCATGCCCAGGTAACCGTTCATCATACTGCTGGTAATGTCGTGCTGTGTCAGGTTGCCGTCAATCCATCCGATGGGATTCTTATCCGCTACATAACTGAAAGTGGAGTTGTGCCAGACGGCTTGTGCTGTAAGCGATGCAACCATCTTCAGTGCAGGAACTCGTGTTACTACGCGCAATGTGCTCAGGAAACGCTTGTACTCGCTAAAATCCTGTGCAGAGGGATAGATTACCTTGAACGGCGTCAGACTATAGCTGGTGTAGCCTACGGGCAATAGCGCAGTGCGCACGGAGGTGGCGTTGAGGTCGGTGCTCCATGTCTTGGTATATTGGTAGGCACCGCTTAGGGTGAACGATGTGTTGATGGGTTTTACCTCACCCAGATTGAAGTCCAGTTCCACACCGCGGTTCACGGTGCTGTTGGTGTTGCCAATCTTGCCCGTGGTCATGAATACAAGGTCGTGTCTTGTTGGATTGCTGTGGTCGATGGTTGTGGCCTGTCCAGGGGTGATGACCAATCCTTGTTCGGGTGTGAAGACGTCGCTGTAATAGCTGAAATACTCGGTGACGTTTCCAAATCCGTTGGGTGTCTTGTCCTGGTATGCCAACAGACTAAGTGTGCCACCCCAAGGCAGTTTGGCGTCAATGCCGGTTTCGATTTTGGTGGTAGTGGCATTTTTCATGTCTTTAGACATCTGCACATCATACACCTGTGTTTGGTACACGAGCAACTGTCCTGCGACGTTGTCCTGAGGCATGTAGTTTACTGCCACGCGGTCGGCATACTTCTTGTCGGGATATAAGTAGTTCAGTCCGGGTGTCTTGCTGTTCATTCCGATGCCGGCACGTATGCACAGCCAGCGTGTGATGTCGAACGAGGTGTTCAGGCGTGGACTCAGGGCTACGGTCGATACCTCCGAGAAGGGTTGCATGTAGGTCAGTCGCAAGCCGAAGTTCACCTTGAGGGCATTCACCTCGTTGATGTTCCAGCTGAAGTTGTCTTCTGCATAGGCGTTGAACTGGTGGAGTCCGGGGATGTCCGAGAAGGCGCGGGGACGCCCATCGCTGTTGGGCTTGAATGGTTTGCTTTCGTCTTCGTTGTAGTAGCCTCGTCCGCTGTTCCAGTCATAGTGGTATTCCACACCCACCTTGAAACTCTGCTGGGTCTTTCGCCAGTCGGCATGGAATGAGTCGTTCAGCTTCAGAAACACGTTGCCCGGTCGGCTCTCAGTTCGGCCTGTTGCCAGGTAGGAGGTGGTCATCCAGGGAACGCTGTAGTAGCCAGTCTCTGTGGCTGTGATGATAGGTAGCAAACCGGTGGTATTGCTCACAAATGAACTGTTGGTGTTGTCGGTCTGCGTCAGCGAAACGCCCGCTGTGTATGTCAGGGTACGCATCAATGGCTTGTTTGTCGAGATGCGTCCCCTGTGGCTTATGCTCCATGTGGTAGTGCTGTTTTCTGTGTAGGTTCCGTCATCCAGCGCATCGGGGTCGTTGCCTGTCCAGTCGGTAGAACGCATGAACTTCACTTTTGTGTCGATGTGCCAGCGTTTGGTTATGTCGTAGTCGTGCCCCAGACTCACGTTGTAGCGGTTGAATGAACGTGTCTTCTGCCTGGGGTCGCCCCATGCCTTGGCGTAGTCAACGTTCATGTTGATGATGCCCAATTTGTTGAGTTTCAAACCCTTTCCGAGCGAATAGTTCTGCAGTTCGGGGGTAATCTTGCTCTTCACCTGCCAAGGGGTGACGCCTGCCTTGGAGCGCACCACGACAAGTCCGCTTGTCAGGTCACCGTATTCTGCCGATGGTATGCCTCGTATGACCTCCACTTGCTCGATGTTGTCGGCACCAATCTGGCGCAGGTCCGTACCCGTAAATGCCGTACTCGAGAAACTGCCTTGCGACACGTCACCGTTGTTTGACATGGGTATGCCGTCGACCACCACGCTCGATCCGAAGGCACTGGTGTTGTTGTTTACCAGCGTGCGTAGTTGCAGGTTTGACTTGCTGGTCATATCGACATTGCCCATCATCTGTCCCGGAATGAGCTGCATTACGTCGGCCAGACTGGTAGCCTGCAAGTGGTCGATGGCTTGTCGGCCGATGACGCTGCTTGTGGATGCGCCCGAGACCTTTTGCTGTGCCGTGACATACACCTCCTTGAGAGCCAGCGATGATGGCGACATCATCAGTTGCTCTGTCATGTCAGCACTCACCTTCACAGACTTTTTGATGCTGTTATATCCAATGTATGATACTTCCAGAGTCCAATCGCCTTCAGGCACATCTTCAATGACAGCATTTCCTTCCGTGTCAGTCACCGTGTACAGAGCCAGGGGCGAGAGTTCGCATCGCGCCATCATCATGGGTTCGTTGTCATCGCCCACAATGTGTAGCGTCAGTTTGTGCTTCCTCTCGTTATTGGATGCCTGAAGCATAATCAGGTTGCCCTTGATGGTGTACGTCAGGTTTAGTTCCTTGCACAGGCTGGCTAAAATGGTAGACAGTTTGGCACCATCGCCATATGGCAGGGATACGCACTTCGTTTTGCTTACGTTTTTCTCGGCATAGACGAAACTCATGCCCGTCTTCTCCTTGATCTGCGCAAAAACCTCGCGTGCAGGCATTTCCCTAACGTCTATCTTCACTATCTGGTTCTGTGCTGTTGCCGTTACTCCCCAAAGGCAGAACATGGCAATCAGCAAGCGTCTTGTAATCTTCTTCATGGTTCGTTGGGCTAATGTTTGCTTTTTACCTCGATAGCATTACCTGTCTCCTCGAAGGTCAGTTCCGAGATGGCAGCCATCATGCTCAATGCCTCCTGAAGGGGTTGGTCGCGCACGATAACTCCCGTGTAGTGTGTCTCTGCCATTTCTTCATCGGCAATGTTGATCTTGACATCGTACCACAGCGAGAGCTGACGTACAATCTCTTCAAGCGAGGCATCCGTAAAGTCGTATACGCCTGTTGACCACGATGTGTAGTTATCGGTGTCAACATGGTGCACGTCAAACTCGCCATTGGCGCGCATGCATGCATGCTCGCCCGGTCTCATCAGAAATTCCCGGTCACCAAAGTGCAGACGCACGCTGCCTTCCTCCAATGTTACGGTTGTCTCCTCGGCATCTGCCACCACGTTGAACTGCGTGCCAAGTACCTCGATAGTGCCAGAGGGTGTGCTCACGATAAAAGGAACCTTGTCATTGTGTGCAACGTCGAAGTAGGCCTCTCCTTCAAGCGCCACCTCGCGCTGTGTGGCATCAAAGCTCTTGGGGTAGGTCAGTTTTGTTCCGGCATTGATGATGATATGTGTGCCGTCGCTCAGTTGTTTGGTATATGCTGCCCCCAATGGCACGCTGACAATGCATTCTTCACCCTTGAACTCCACGTCGGCATGCTGGCGGTTGGTCTTTTGCCCTAATGCGAGTTGTTCCTGGTTGTTTTCGTTGCTTGCAGTGTCATTCTTTGTCAGTAACCACAATCCAACGCCTGCAACCAAAATGATGGTTGCTGCCATACTGCTCCATCGGCGCCACATGTTTACGCGGTGCTGCTGGATGCGTCCTTGTATAATATTCCACGCGACCTCTTTGTCGTGAGTTTCTACAAACTCGCGTTTACGTCGCAATCGATACCATTCTTGAAGCTTTTCAATTGTTGACATCATCGTTTTCTTATTGCATTTCTAATAAGGATGATTGCAAAAACGCGAAAACGGGTGACAGGAAAACAAAAAAACTAAATAAAAAAAGTCAATGCACTTATGCCACTGCTCCTGAACTTCTTCATGGCACGGCTCAGATATGTTTTAAATGTGTTCAGCGAAATCCCCATCTCCTCAGCTGACTGCTTGTACGTTTTCTCCTCCACGATAACCTGCTCAACGGCTTTCAGTTCATTGTCTGACAGACTCTTCAGTGCATCGTGCAAGTCTTTCTCGCGCTGGAGCAATTCTTCTTGGTTAGCGTTGTAGTTGATCATCTCATCCAATAGTTTGTCGCTTATTATGGGGTCGTCGATGGATACCGACACCATCATTCCTTTCTTTTTAATGTATTGCAAGGTGTTGTTGCGGATGGCGGAAAACATGTAATGAGAGAATCTGCCCTCGATGCGCTTCTCGGTATTGCGTTCCCAGAAGTCCACGAAAAATGATTGTACAATATCCTCTGATGCATCAAAGTCGTCCGTAAGTTGTACGGCATACAGACACAGTGGGGTATAGTAGACATCAAAGAGCATACGAAAACCGGCAACCCTGTCGAGCTGCAGTAATTCACGTATTTCGTTGTCTATGTTCTTTGCTATCTTCATTTGCGATGCAAATATACGCTTTTATTCTTAACAATCAAGATTTTTATGCAACAAAACATGCAAGAATACCGAATAATAGTTACTGATTCAAGTCTTGCATGCTTAACTATTACTCGTGTTTTGTCTTTGCTGGTCTCAATAGCGTGAGTCTCTTTTACGGGAATGGGCATTTCTTGTACCCCCGTGCAGACTCTAAGATTAGTTCGTTGTATCTTCATGCCATCACCATCGGTTCTCCATCGTTTCGATGGACAATCGATGGAGAACCGATGGACAATCGATGGACAATCTCCGAACACACAACGGAGGAAGAATGGGGGCAAATCAAAGAAAAGTGTGTGCCATTAAGCTACAAAGTAGCGCTTATTCCATGTTTATTTTCATGATAGGAATCAAAAGCTAATTGTAAAACTGAAATAGTACACAAATGACCTGCTCCTTTGTGTTCCCCTGGTGTTCTTTAAATCGATTTTTCTTTACACGTAGCAACGCATGTTCTTACCCTCCAAGACGGCGTGAGGGAGCCAAAACCGCATTTCTGTAAATATTTTAGAATCGTAACCTGCTGATAATGAGATGCGTTTCCGAGCATTACACGTGGTGCACCCGAAGTGCTTCTGAGGTGCCTGTGCAAATTGCAGGGGCAGCTCGTGCACACGTAAGGTTCACCTTGGGTGCTGCTCGGAGGAAGAAAAGAATGGTAAAAATGGTTTACAAGTGTGAATGGGAACACTTTTGTTAGGGTAAAGACTATGAACTTTACACTATTCTCTATATGGCTGGTCTCAGTATTTTCGATTCAAATAGTTGTAAAGTGTTATTCATGTTTAATTTGTGGGTGTTATGTTTTTCAAAGGTACCTAGTTTACGTTCCATTATCTCTATTTTTGCCCGGATGGCCTTCATAAATGGCATGTTCAGATGAAATGAGGAAATTGCCTCGACAACACCATAGTATATGTTGTAACACTCATTAATCTTGCCAAGGGCAAATGCTTGATTGAAAGTATCCACCTTCTGTTTGAATGCTTGTTGAATACCCCATATGAGTTTCTTCTTTTTCTCCTCCTCTTTTGCCAGTATAGACGTTAACTTGTCTATGTTTTTCTTTGCGGATGCTATTCTGTTCTTTATCTTGGTAATGGCCTCATCCTGAACAGGTAGATTTTCAAATAGTTGTGAGTACTTGTCGTAGATGGCTTTGCAAGAATCCAGATCTTTTTTCTTGTATGCGTCCATAAAAACATCCATTTCGGCCATAAAGAGAGCCTTTATTTCCTTCAGGAGCTGTTCGCGGGCAGTTTCTTCGCTTTCTTTTTGGCAAACCGGCTCTTGTTTGTGCATAGTTGCACGTTTAGCAATTGTTTCTTTCATCTTTTGCTTTTCTTTGAGTATGAGCTCGGCAATGGTTGGCTTATCTTGCCATAATGATTCCTCGAGGCTGGTTACATGCCAACCACAGCATAAAGGACAATAGTAACTGCGTATAGGAGCATAGCCGTTAGCCGCTTCTATGTCCTGACTGTTGAACTTTATGAAGTTGTCAGCCTGACTTTCAGACTCGAATAGTACCTTGCGCTTTCTGCAATCAGGGCAATAAATACGGTTTTTGGCCGCAAACTGTTTAACAAGCCCACGATTCTCGTACTGATATTCTTCGTAATCGAAGTATCTTCCATCATAACCATACCAACGCTTTTCGTGTTTGAAATCGCCATGCTTAATGCAATGTCGTTTCTTGTCAGAAGCTTTATTCCTAAAACGTCGGTATGACTCTGTTCTCTTGGAATCGAAATTCAGACGTTTGCGCCAGTACTCGGCTTCATAGGAACCTTGATACATACTGTCATTATAAGCTTTCACTTCATTGGCATCAAGAATAACAGACTCACAATTAGGCTCGGAATGTGTTTCTTTAAGAATGGTCATATGGCAAGTAGTTTTTTGGTTATTACTAATTTTGTTTAAGGATTCAAACAGATATGATATCTTTTATCTGCCATACAATTATACTGCATAATTTATATTATGCCAAATGTTGTTGTGAAATCGTTTTCATTTTCACATCAAAATATCCGTTATAAGAGCATTTTTTGCAATTATAAAAATGGGACTTTATTGTAAATGGTACAATAAGTAAAAGCGGGTTATTGGCGTAAGAAATAAAAATAAAAAGTTATTTATTTTAGAAAAAAATAAAATATCATCCCCATAGGGGATGGAATATTAAAATGATTTATTTTATAAAAAAAGCATATTGTATATTAAACCTTTCTTTGTTTTTGGGGTCAATTACAATAACTATACCACAAGTCGTTTTCAAAACCAAAATCAAAAAGACTATGAGAAGATCTTTTGTACTGGCGTTCTGCTTGGCGTCAGCTTTCGCTGCTCAGACAATGGCACAAAGCAATGAGCAGTTGAAACTAAATGAAAAGGAATACTTTGAAAGACAAGGCGTGAATGTGTTGGTTTATAGCAATACATTCAATGGCGGATTCAATGACGAGAAGAACTCGGGCATTGAAGTCATACATCATGGTGTTCGTACCATTCAGGGAGGTGCTGTGCGATTGAACAACACCCCCGAGCAGTGGGACTTGGTGCCTAAGATGACAAAGCGTACCGTAAATAAGGCAGATGGCTCCATCGAGGTGACGCTCCGCTATGATGACTATGACTTTGAGAGCCGCATCCTGGTAACCAGTAAAGGGAAGGGTGTGGAGATAGCCGTGTATCTGGACAAACCCGTGCCTGCTGCTCTGGCCGGTGAGGCTGGTTTCAACATGGAATTCCTTCCGTCACAGTATTGGAACAAGACTTACATCATGGACGGAAGGCTGAATCGTTTCCCGCGTTATGCCGTTAGCGAGACGGTAACTCGCCCCAACAGCGAGAAGCCCCGACAGTTCAAGGGGTTCAAGACTTATGATGACCGTGGTACCAACCGTTTTGTGGATCCTGTACCTATGGAAAAAGGTCACTCTATCATTATGGCAAGCGATACTCCCGAGCGATTGGTCAAAGTGAGCAGTAGCGACTCGGAGCTGATGCTGTTTGACGGACGTATGCTGGCGCAGAACGGATGGTATGTGCTGCGTAGTGTACTGCCCGCTGGCAAGACCGGTAAGGTGGTGACATGGACCGTGGAACCTAATGCCATTCAGGATTGGGTGCGCGAACCTAATATCGGTTTCTCGCAGGTGGGTTATATGTGCGAGCAACCTAAGGTGGCAGTTATTGAACTTGACAAGAACTATAAGGTGAATGCACAGGCTTCGCTTTATCGTATAGCCGAAGACGGAACGGCACAGGTGGCTTTTACGGGCGCTGTGAAGACGTGGGGCATGTTCTATAAATATAATTATGTGAAGTTCGACTTTACAAGCGTGAAGGAACCTGGCGTCTACTACATACAGTATGGTGACACCAAAACCAACAACTTCATCATTGATGATAGTGTTTATGACAAGATAACCGATGCCACCACAGATGTGTGGGTACCCATACACATGAACCACATGGCTGTGAACGAGGGCTACCGAATGTGGCATGGTGAACCCTTCAAGGAAGGTTATCTGCAGGCTCCACCCAGCGACCATTTCGACCTGCACAGTCAGGGACAGACTACCGACACTAAGTACAAACCCTATGAACTTATCCCTGGACTCAACGTAGGCGGTTTCTTCGATGCTGGCGATTACGACATCGAGACAGGTTCCAATATCAGCGTGGTGGAGAACTTCGTGCGTGCGTGGGAACTTTTCAAGTCGGAGCGCGACGAGACTTTCGTTGACGAGAAACAGCGATATGTTGACCTGCATCGCCCCGATGGCACGCCTGACTTGTTGCAGTACATCGAGCATGGTACGCTCAATCTCGTGGCGCAAGCCGAACAGATAGGTCACATGGCTTCTACACTCTCTAACTCTGTGCTCGACAACTATCACCACTTGGGCGATATCAGCGCTATTACTGATGGACTGCATTACGACCCATCGCTGAAACCATACGAGGTGTCGGCAGATGGCAAGCGTAGCGGAACCCCCGATGACATGTGGGCTTTCACTACCCGCAACGCTAGTCTGGACTTCCGTGCAGCCACCATGTTTGCTGCAGCCAGTCGTGCTCTTGAGGGATACAATGACGATTTGGCGAAGCGTGCCCTCACGCAGTCAAAGCGTCTGTTGCAAGAGGCCACCGAACTGATGGCACAACGCCAGCAGAATAACGGTCAGCGCGGTCGTGGCAATGACACGGGTAACATGTCGGCTAACCTTCAACTTTATGGTGCTACGCATGAGAAGAAGTATTATGACCTCTTCATGGACCAGATATGGAAGGCACTTGACCGTAACGTCAACAACAGCATACAGACGGCCCTTGATGCCATACCCTACATGGACAAGGATTACAAGAAGAAACTGCGTCCCTACATTGAGAAGTATCAGAAGTATATTGAGAGTCTGGACAACGAGAACCCCTATGGTGTGCCCATTGGAACAGGTAACTGGGCAGGTGCAGGTGCGGTACTGTCGTTTGGTACTACGGTGAATTTTGCTCACATGTACTATCCCGACATCGTTACCAAGAAGGAAATCTATCGCGTGGCAAGCTGGCTCTACGGCTGTCACCCCTATCATAACTACTCGTTCGTGGCTACGGTTGGTGCAACACGTCCCAAGCAGGTGTTCTACGGCAACAACCGTGCCGACTTCTCTGCTATCCCTGGCAACGTGGCTCCTGGTGTTCTCTTCCGTAAACCCGATCACTTTGAGAACTTCGATGACTGGCCATTCTTGTGGGGACAGAACGAGGGTACCATTGCTGGTAATACGCAGTACATCATCTTCGGTTCTGCTTTTAAGCAATTGGTTAAGTGATGATAAAAATAACTTCGCACTACATACTATGATAATTTAGTACAAGCTTATTATTTCATCATCACTAAAGAGAAGCAAGGTTGTTTGTTTGGAGTTAGCGGGAGAACCGCTAACTCCTTTTTATTTGTTATTTCTCGGGTAAACCAAGAATCTGACGCACGAGTGGCATGACAGCTCTCTTTAGCACGGCATCGTTGAGGTAATGCTCGCCCTCAAAGAGCTGGAAGTGTTCTGTGCCATAGTTCTTCTTGAACTCGGGTTGACAATTAACGTTCTTGTCCTGCGTGCCGAAAAGGCCCCACACAAGGTCTTTCTCCGTCTTAGCGGTTTTGAAGAGTCCCTTCTCAATCTCTTTGAACTCGGCAATCATCTGCTTGTCTACCATGAAGTCCTTTGCCCCATCTTGTCGCTTGTTGCGGAATGCCTGTCGCTTGCCTAAACCACGGAAGGTAAGTAGTCGTGACATATTGAACGATGGATTGACTAGGATGCGTGGAATGCCATGAAGCAGTTCTGCATACAAGGCTCCCATAGATGTGGCTACGATGAGCGTAGGTTGCTCTGTGGCGACCAATTCTTGCAGGAAGGGCAATGCTTGTGCTGGACTGACTGGCACGTCGGGTGCTATGACCGGTATACCATGTTCGTAGAGCGTGTTGCGCAAATGTGTGGCAGTGCCACTACTGCCGGCAGAGGCGTATCCGTGGATGTAGAGAACTTTCATTTTGCAAATGCTATTTATTCGTTAGTAACTTTGCAAAGTTATGAATAAATATTGTGAATGACGCATGTATTGACACAAAAATAAATGAAAGTAACCTTAATAATGAAGAATTGTTTTCGTTTATGATACATTAAATTTAAAATATGGTACATTTTATTTTAGCGTGATTGTTTTTCGTAGATTTTTTTCACGTTGTTAAGAATAAGTTTGTAAATTTGCATAATCAAACAACCTTATTTATATCAAAAACTTAATTTTAATTGCATGAAAAAAATTCTACTAACAAGTTTGGCAGTATTGCTGCTGTCGGTTGCTGGTTGGGCAATCGTCGATAGTGCTGCAAGTCCAAAACCGGACAAAGTGGAGGTTACGTTGGTTGACCTTACTGAGAAATTGGCTAACCCCAACTTTAACGATGGTACCAACGGATGGACAGTCAACACCGGTAAGATTGAGGTGAAGGCAGCCAGCACAGGTAATCCTGTTGTTACAGCTTACGGTTATCAGGTTAACGTCAGCCAGAAGGTTACTGGTTTGGAACCTGGTAAGTACATGGTGAAAGTGCAGGCCTGCTCACGTTACATGGACAAGGCTGCCGGTATCAAGGACTATGAGGAGAGAAAGGCAAATGGTCAGGAGATTCCCAACGAAGCATACCTCTATGCCAATGGCGAGCAGAAGAAGGTGGTGAACATCTGGGATGAGACTTCTACCTACGACTTTGCCAAGGAGAGCGGACAGGCTGCTTCTGACCTTACCATGAGCAATGGTGAGCAGATTCCTTACAACTCAACCAACTTCGCCAATGCTTTCGGCGCTGGCATGTATGAAAACGAGTTGGAGTGTACCGTAGGTGCTGATGGTGAACTTACTCTCGGTATCAAGAACGAGTTGTCAGGCGATGGCTATCAGATTTATGTAGGCTACGATAACTTCCGCCTATACAAAATAAATGAGGTAGAAGAGTATACCTCTCAGTTGGCTAACCCCAACTTCAATGATGGCACCAACGGATGGACTGTCAACACAGGTAAGATTGAGGTGAAGGCAGCCAGCACAGGCAATCCCGTTGTTACTGCTTATGGTTATCAGGTTAACATCAGTCAGCAGGTAACTGGTCTTAAGCCTGGTAAGTACATCTTGAAGGTTCAGGCTTGCTCACGTTATATGGATAAGGCTGCTGGTATCAAGGACTATGAGGAGAGAAAGGCAAATGGTCAGGAGATTCCCAATGAGGCATACATTTTCGCCAACGGCGAGCAGAAGAAGGTTGTGAACATCTGGGATGAGACTTCTACCTATGACTTCGCTAAGGAGAGCGGTCAGGCTGCTTCTGACCTTACCATGAGCAATGGTGAGCAGATTCCCTACAACTCAACCAACTTCGCCAATGCTTTTGGTGCTGGCATGTATGAGAATGAGTTGGCGTTCACTGTTGGTAAGGACGGCGAACTTACTCTTGGTATCAAGAACGAGTTGTCTGGTGACGGCTATCAGCCTTATGTTGGTTACGATAACTTCCGTCTCTATCGCGTTGGTGATCTTGATGAAGAGGATGAACCCGCTGATGAACCTGCAGTTGATGGCGAACGTGTTGCTATCCCCGCTGGTAGTGGTAACGGTTCGGAGTTGACCGTTGAGGTATTGGAGAAGGATGCTGATGGCAATGCCCTCTCAGCTAAATATACTGTAAAGAATGGTACCTGGGGCAACAATGCTTCACACTTGAGTATTTTCAAGTTCAATTTCTCCGCAGCTCAGCTGGCTGATTGTGAGAAGATCACCGTAGTATTTGATAAGGCTATTCCTGCTTCAAATGGTGAGGCTACATACGGATTTATCCCTGTTGGTCTGGTATCTCCCGTAAAATGGACTTCTATGTCTGGTCTCGACAAGTGGGAGTATACCTTTACCGAGGAAGACAAGACTAAAGGTATTGAAGACTTCTCAATCTTCTTCAATGCAAGCGGTGATTTGAAGGATATCGAGTTCACCATCAAGGGTATCTATCTTGTTAAGACTGCAGGTGAGCAACCCGAAGAGCCTGCTGACGACATGTTGGATGTGACTGGTTTTGAAGACTTGACAAGCAAGTTGGCTAATCCCAATTTCAATGATGGTACCAACGGATGGACTGTCAACGCCGGTAAGATTGAGGTGAAGGCTGCCAGCACAGGCAATCCCGTTGTTACCGCTTATAACTATCAGGTAGATATCAGTCAGACCATTGAGGGCTTGCAGCCTGGTAAGTATGCCGTATTGGTACAGGCTTGCTCACGTCACATGGACAAGGAGGCTGGTATCAAGGACTATGAGAACAAGAAGGCTCAGGGCAAGGAAGTTCAGAACGAAGCCTATGTATATGCTAATGGCGAGCAGAAGAAGGTAAAGAACATCTATGATGAAGGTGCTGACTATGACTTTGCTGGCGAGAGCAGTCAGAATGTACAGGATTTGCGTTTGGCTAATGGCAAGCAGATTCCCTACAACTCAACCAACTTCGCCAATGCATTTGGCAAATTCAACATGTATCAGAACTATGTGATCTGTACTGTAGGCAAGAATGGTGTGCTGAATCTTGGTATCAAGAACGAATTGCAGGCTGGTGGCGACATTGTGCCCTACTTGGCATACGATAACTTCCGTTTGTATCGCATGGGTGATGCTGAAGAGGAAGATGCTCCTGCATTCGACCTCTATGACCTGAAGGCTAAGGCTGGCGACTATGTGGCTGTCTGCATGCCTTATGAGGTGAAGTCGGAGTACTTTGGCCAGGTATATCAGATTGCAGAAGTTCAAGACGGAAAGGCTGTTCTTGTTCCTACTGCATCTGTTGCAACCGGTGTTCCTTGCGTAGTAAAGGCTACTGGTGAGAATAACATCAAGGAGGGTGATGTGACACTTTCATACGCTACTCCTAAGGCAACCGTTTCATTGTGGGACAACACTATGATGCAGGGCGACCTTAACAAACTGACATGGACGGCTACTGCTGTTGATGGCACAGATATCAAGGTGGCAGACCTTACTTACGTTGAGGCAGACCTTGCCAATATGGATTTCACCTGTACTATTGAGAACAATGCCGCTGCTCGTTTCTGGGCTCAGAATCCCGACTATGCAGCAGAGACTCCTACTGCCATTTCCAAGTACCTTAGCTTGCCTGCATACAATCGTACCGACCAGCCTAACCCCATCGCTATTCCTGTTGTGGTGAGCGCTACAACCCAGGGTTTGCAGTATTGCTTGAGCGAGGACATGGTGGGTGCGGAAACCATTACTGTTCCTGCAGGCAAGAATGTGGCAGAGATCTATAACTTGCTCCCCGGCCTTACCTATTATTATAAGACGACAGACGGCAAGTCTGCAGGTAAGTTTACCGTAGGTGGTAAGTTGCGCATGATGATGATTGGCGATAACGTAGTCAATATGCGTGACCTGGGCGGTAAGAAGACGGTTGATGGTCGCTATGTGAAGTATGGCAAGCTCTTCCGTAACGCAGAGTTCAAGGGTAATACTTTCAACATCAACGACGAAGAGCGTCAGATGTTGCTTGATTTGAACATTGGTGCAGAGGTTGACCTTCGCAACGAAGATGGTAACAAGGCATGGCTGCCTAACGCTGTTCGTGGTGAGAACTTCTACTGGGCAGAAGGCAAGAACTACATTGCAAATGGTCCTGGCAAGATGTACGACAAGGTGGCTATTCCTCACCTCAAGGCAGAGTTCGAACTCATCGTCAACAACCTCAAGATGGGTCGTGCAGTCGATTTCCATTGCCGTATCGGTGCAGACCGTACCGGTTTCCTTGCCTTCTTGCTTGAAGGTCTGCTTGGTGTGAGCGAGGCAGACATGCTGCTTGACTACGAGACCACCTCGTTCTCAGAGGCTGGTTTGCGTACCAAGGCTGATGGCGATGGTGATGCTGACGCAAGTTCATACGAGAAGGTTATTCCCGCTGAGTTCCGTGGCAAGATTCCCGAGGGTGGTACCCTCCGCGATGTTTTTGAGTCATATTTCATCAATACCCTCGGTGTTGACAAGACTCTCATCGACGAGTATCGTGACATCATGCTGGGCGAGAGCCCTGTGCCCGATATGAACAGCTTGCTTTTGGCTGATTACGCTGCTGTCATTGAAAAAGAGGTCAATAATGCAGAACTGTATGTTTTTGGAGATGACCTTGGCCAGTACACCTTGACAGATCAGAGTGCTGTAGACAAGTACAAGGATGCTGTCAAGAATGCGTCTTCTTTGCTCAGCGAAACTGAAGGTCTTGTAGCAGAGAACGTGAAGAATATCCTTGACGAACTTATTGGTGCGCGTGATGCTATGGTGGCTGCCAATCCTCTGAACATGCCTAAGGCTGGCGACAAGTTCTACATCAAGAGTAATGCTTACAGCAAGTTCGTAGTTCTCTATAACAAGGTTAATTGGGCTATGCAAAGCACCAAGACACTGAGATGCATCTTTACCTTTGATGGCGAGAACGTTGTAAATGACAATTCAGGTTTAGTGTTCGACTATGATGCAACGACTGGCACCGTATCTGCTGTTACTGCCGAGAAAGCATCTGTTACTGCTGTTGTTGTTCCTTCACGATCTCTTACACCTGGATGCTACAACATCATGGTTGGCGACTATACCGTAATGACCAAGAACAAGAACAATGTTAAACTTGAGGCTGCCTATATGGTAAGTACTGATGCAGATCTCGTCTTGGTAAGCAACCAAAGCAGTACTGGCATTCATGATGTCGACACGACTACTGAACCCACCGCTATATACAATCTCTCTGGACAGAGAGTAGGTGCTGGTTACAAGGGCATCGTTGTCCGTAATGGCAAGAAGGTGATGGTGAAATAATGACGTAGGTTGCTAATTGTAAATTGTAATTTGTAAATTTCACATCATCTTGTTAAAGATGTAGATTGAATAGAATTCCTGTTCTCGAAAATATAGGAAATTCGATAACTGTAAAAGAAAAAGGGGCTTTTTGGTCCCTTTTTCTTGTTTCTGTGTGCATATTTTGTCAAAAAAGTATAAATAATCTTTGCAAATTTTCCGTAAATGGAGAAAAATCTGTAATTTTGCAACCGTAAAATCGGATTATGTACTATCGTAGGTAACCAAAACTTAGAATTTCATGAAAAAACTAAGACTTTTCCGTAGTAGAAGTGGTATGTTGAGTCGTCTTGTTTCGGCAGCATGCATGGCTTTCTTTTCTGCAGGAACTTCGCGTGCACAACTTGTTATCAATGAAATTATGCAGTCAAATGTCGATTGCCTTTTCCAGGATAACCAGTACCCTGACTCATGGGTGGAGCTATATAACTCAGGAAGCAGTACAGAAAAACTTTCTGAATATAAACTCGGATTGACAGACAAAGCCAGTGAGGCCTCTAAACTCTACGGTGCTTCCAACAACGATTGGGGTTGGGGCTGGGGTTGGGGCTGGGGAGGTTCCTCAGAGAAGGAAATCAAACCCGGCGAGCGCGTTGTCATCTACTGTGACGAGGAGAGTGGTGACCAGCATACTGACTTCCGTCTGGAGTCAGGCAAAGGCTGTGTACTCTTCCTTTTCAAGAACGACAAGTTGACTGATCAGTTGCCCGACACCCTGAAAAAGCAACCGGCTCCCAATATTGCCTATGGTCGTGAGAAAGACGGTGGCAAGGAATGGGGCTATATGCTGAAACCTACGCCTAATGCGGCCAATAGCGGTGGCATCTGCGACCGCAAGCAGATTCTTGACGATCCTGTTTTCAGCGTGCCCGCCAAAGTGTTCCGTAAGGGTGAGGAGATTTCTCTTAACATCACTTTGCCAGAGGATGCGCCTGAAGGTACGAAGATTTATTATACCACAGACGGTAGTGAACCTACTTCAAACAGCAAGTCTTCAGCTTCTGTTACGCTTATCATCAGCAAGAGTACAGTTGTGCGTGCAAAGGCTATGTGCAAGGGATGGCTCTCGCCACGAAGTCTCACTCAGTCTTATATCTGCATGGATCGTGACGTAACGTTGCCAGTGTTCTCGCTTGTGACGGACAAGAAGCATTTCTATGATAATTCAACAGGTATCCTTGCCTCTGCGAATGTGACGGATAAAAACAAGGAATGGCGTCGCCCTGTCAATGTAGAGTTCTTTGAGGATGCAGATCTGGATTCATGCGTAATCAATCAGCTTTGCGAGACTCGTGTTTCTGGTAACTGGACACGCCGTTTCCCACTTCGCACGCTTTGTGTTTATGCCAACAAGCGTTTTGGCACCAAGCATTTCAAGTATGAGTTCTTCCCCGAACTTCGTCCTGGTAGCAAGGACTTCAAGTCTGTTTTGCTCCGTAACTCTGGAAATGACTTCCCCTTCCTGTATTCGCGTGATGCCATCCTGCAGGCGCAGATGGCCAAGCATTGCGATGTGGATTGGCAAGCCGGACGCCCTGCCATCATCTTTATCAATGGCGAATACAAGGGTATGGTAAATATTCGTGAGCGTAGCAACGACGATGGCATCTACAGCAACTATGACGGTCTTGAAGACATCGATATGGTAGAGAACTGGAGTGAACTGAAGGCCGGCAGTCAGCAGAACTGGAACGACTTTAATAATTTCAAGAACTCTACGCATACTTATGCGCAGTGGGAGAAGCAATTGGACGTGCAGGAATTCATGAATGTTATGATTGCCAATATCGTTCATTGTAATCTTGACTTCCCTGGCAATAATATCTGCTTCTGGCGTCCCACGGCAAGTGGCGGTCGTTGGCGTGTGCAGATGAAGGACGTGGATTACTCCTTCGGTATTTACGATCGTGCCACCAATACCAATACCTCCGACATCATGAATGGTGATGTGTATAAGATTAAGGTAGACTACGACTACATCAAGTGGCTTTACAATAGTGGTTATGATTCGCACTATAACTGGGGTAATGGAAGCAATTCTACTGCTCTTTTCCGTAACTTAATGCAGAATACTCAGTTTAAGACGGAGTTCCTTGACCGATTGGCTATTTATATGGGTGATTTCCTGAGTTTCCAGCAGACGTGGGAAGATACTTGGGAACCTTGGTCAAAGGCAATCGAAGAGGAAATCAAGTATCATCGCGAACTCTACGACCTTTCTGCTGACGGATACCAGAAAGAACTTGAGAAGGCCAAGACATGGTTACAGACACGTATCCCCTATGTCTATCAGCATGAGCAGAGCTACTACAAACTGGGTGCTGTGACACCGTTTACAATCTTAGATGACGGCGAAGATGCAGTACCTCTCGAAGATGGTGAGATAAGCGCTGGCCGCAAGAATGACATCGATTTGACATTCAATGGTGTGAAGCTCAGTCGTGCTTGCTATAAGGGCAGTTTCTTTGCAAATCGCAGTATCACCTTGGAGTCTCCTTCCGTTGATAGATGGGAAATTACTGAGGAATATAGCACGGGCGATCCTGTTACGATGACTGTGGAAGGCCCTACTCTTTCCTACAAGATTCCTACTGGTTGCAAAGGCGTAGGCATTTTGGCACGTACGGAATCAAATGATGACACTGGCTTTGCACAGTACAACCTTGACGATGAGGATGCACAAGAATTCTATGACATGTCTGGTCGTAAAATCAATAAGCTTCAGCATGGCGTGAACATCATAAAGACTCGCAATGGCGTGAAGAAGGTAATGGTGAAGTAAGTCGGCGAATCCGGTGTTTCTCCGAGGTGCGCACGTACTTGACTCGATGTATTACGAGTCATCTACGTGCGCTCCTTGCGTTTTGATAAGTGGCATAAGAGGGCGCGCTATGGTATGGTTCTTTTTGCTGATAAGGTTCGAAATACCATAAAAATAATTGAGGTGTGGTTGCTAACTTTGCCGTTTTTTTATAAAAATGACTCCTTTTCTTGCCAAAAGTTTGGTTGTTTCAATAAAAAGACTTACCTTTGCACCCGCATAAATGAAAGAGATGCCTTTGGACGATTAGCGCAGCTGGTTCAGAGCATCTGGCTTACAAGCAGAGGGTCGGCGGTTCGAATCCGTCATCGTCCACTCAGAAATTCATCTCTTTCAAATGTATCGGACGATTAGCGCAGCTGGTTCAGAGCATCTGCCTTACAAGCAGAGGGTCGGCGGTTCGAATCCGTCATCGTCCACAAACACAGTGTTTAGTATATACTTATTTACATTGAATCAAGAAAAACATTAGAGAAAAAGAATTAGTTGAGTCGTGCCCGTGATGGTTGCGGCTTTTTAAATTTTTAAGACCGAAATTATGGAACTTAACTTGTTGACGGCAATTTCGCCTATTGACGGTCGTTACAGAGGCAAGACTGACGCTTTGGCGGCTTATTTTTCAGAGTACGCATTGGTGCGTTATCGTGTACGTGTAGAGGTGGAGTATTTCATTACTTTATGTGAACTCCCTCTTCCTCAGTTGAAATCGTTTCCCAATAATCTTTTTGATCGTCTTCGTGACATCTATCGCAACTTCTCTGTAGAGGATGCTCAGCGTGTGAAGGATATCGAGTCGGTCACCAACCATGATGTTAAGGCTGTAGAGTATTTCATCAAGGAGCAGTTTGACGCCATTGGTGGTTTGGATGCCTATAAGGAATTCATCCATTTCGGATTGACTTCACAGGATATCAACAATACCAGTGTACCCTTGAGCATCAAGGATGCCCTTGAGCAGACATACTATCCTCAGATTGAGGAGTTGATTGCACAGCTCCGTGAGTATGCCGAGGAATGGAAGGATGTTCCCATGTTGGCAAAGACCCACGGTCAGCCTGCAAGTCCTACCCGTTTGGGCAAGGAGGTAATGGTGTTTGTGTATCGTTTGGAGCGTCAGTTGCAGATGCTGAAGGCTTGTCCTATCACCGCTAAGTTTGGTGGTGCAACAGGTAACTACAATGCTCACCATGTAGCGTATCCCGAGTACGACTGGCGTGCATTCGGTTCACGTTTCGTGAGCGAGAAGCTCGGTTTGGAGCGTGAGGAGTACACCACTCAGATCAGCAACTACGATTGCTTGGCTGCCATCTTTGATGGAATGAAGCGTATCAATACCATCATTATTGACCTTGACCGCGACTTCTGGCAGTATGTTTCAATGGAATATTTCCGTCAGAAGGTAAAGAAAGGTGAGGTTGGTAGTAGTGCAATGCCTCATAAGGTTAATCCTATCGACTTTGAGAACAGTGAGGGTAACCTGGGTATGGCAAACGCAATCTTGGCACATTTGGCACAGAAGTTGCCCATCAGCCGCTTGCAGCGTGACCTTACCGACAGCACCGTGCTGAGAAATATTGGTGTTCCTGTAGGACACATGGTTATCAGTATCCAGAGCACTTTGAAGGGTTTGCGCAAGCTCGTTTTGAATCAAGATGCTATCAACCGTGACTTGGATGGTTGTTGGGCAGTAGCCGCAGAGGCTATCCAGACCATTTTGCGTCGTGAGGCATATCCCAATCCCTATGAAGCATTGAAGGCTTTGACTCGTACCGGAGCCGGTATCAGCGAAAGCACCATTAAGAACTTTATCGAGGAACTCGAGGTGAGCGAATCAGTGAAGGAGGAACTCAGAAAGATCACTCCCCACACTTACACTGGAATGTAAAGAACTATAGAGATATTATAATTAAAAGTACAAAAACAAGCAAAATCTGATTATTTTAAATAATTATGGCAACAGAAGATGAGAGCTGGAGAGAGCAATTCTCCAATAACAATGAAGGCGGTGATCGTGAGGGTTATCGTCCCAGCAATAGTAGCAACACAGGACGCCCCCAGCGTCCTCGTATAGCACGTCCTGCTTACAGTGCAAATTCAAATGGTGAGCAGCGTTCATATCGTCCCCGTGTAAATCAGGGCGAGGGTGGCTACCGTTCAAGCTATCAGCGTGACAACGGTGGCTATCAGTCCCGTGAGCCCCGCGAAGGCGGTTATCGTCCCAGCTACCAGCAGCGTGAGCAGAATGGTGAGCAGGGTAGTTTCCGTCCCAGTTATCAGCGTAATGAGCAGGGTGAGGGCGGTGAATTCCGTCCCAGCTACCAGCAGCGCGGTGGCGGTTACGGTCAGCAGCGCGGTGGCGGTTATGGTCAGCAGCGCGGTGGTGGTTACGGTCAGCAGCGCGGTGGCGGTTACGGTCAGCAGCGTGGTGGCGGTTATGGTCAGCAGCGCGGTGGCGGTTATGGTCAGCAGCGCGGTGGCGGTTATGGTCAGCAGCGCGGTGGCGGTTACGGTCAGCAGCGCGGTGGCGGTTATGGTCAGCAGCGTGGTGGCGGGTACGGTCAGCAGCGTGGTGGTTTCGGAGGCCAGCGTCAGCAGCGTGGTGGTTACGATCCCAATGCAAAATACAGCGCAAAGAAGCGCATCGAATATAGCGAGGCACACATTGATCCCAATCAGCCTTTGCGCCTGAACAAGTTCTTGGCAAATGCAGGTGTCTGCAGCCGTCGTGAGGCAGATGACTTCATCACAGCAGGTGTAGTTAGCGTAAACGGCAATGTTGTAACCGAGTTGGGAACAAAGGTTATGCGTACTGATACCGTGATGTTCCACGATCAGCTCGTTACCATTGAGAAGAAGGTTTACGTACTTCTTAACAAGCCCAAGGATTATGTTACAACCAGCGATGATCCTCAGAACCGCAAGACGGTTATGGACCTCGTCCAGGATGCTTGCCGTGAGCGTATCTACCCCGTAGGTCGTTTGGACCGCAACACAACTGGTGTTCTGCTTCTTACCAATGATGGTGACTTGGCTAGCAAGCTTACTCATCCCCAGTTCCTGAAGAAGAAGATCTATCACGTATATCTAGACAAGAACGTTACCGCAGCAGATATGCACCAGATTGCAGAGGGTATCACCCTCGATGATGGTGAAATCCATGCAGATTCAATCGAATATGCAAGCGAGACCGACAAGAAGCAGGTTGGCATCGAAATCCATAGCGGTCGCAACCGTATCGTTCGTCGCATCTTCGAGCACTTCGGTTATCGCGTTGTAAAACTCGACCGCGTGTTCTTCGCTGGTCTCACCAAGAAGAACCTTCGTCGCGGCGACTGGCGTTACCTCACCGAGAAGGAGGTTAACATGTTGAGAATGGGAGCATTCGAGTAAATAAAACAATACAAAGTGAAAAGTGAATAGTACATAGTGCTGGTCACTTTTCATTTTTAGAATAGAATTCTATGAAAAGAACAAAAGTAATTGACGCTCTGAAGCGTACCGACTTCGGAAGCGAAATCATAGTAAAGGGCTGGGTGCGCAGTAAGCGTGGCAGCAAGGGCATCTTTTTTATCGCCCTGAACGATGGTAGCACCATCAAGAACATCCAGATTGTGGGTGACGAGGTTAAGTTCGCTGAGGAGACCGTAAAGGCAATCACCACCGGTGCCTGTGTCAGTGTTGAGGGTATTATCGTAGAGAGTCCCGCAGCAGGTCAGAACAGCGAGATTCAGGCAAACAAGATTGAGATTCTGGGTACTTGCGACAATACCTATCCCTTGCAGAAGAAGGGTGCCTCATGGGAGTATCTCCGTACTGTGGCTCACCTTCGTCCCCGTACCAATACCTTTGGTGCCATCCTTCGTATTCGTCACAACATGGCAATGGCTATTCATACCTATTTCCATGAGCACGGATACTTCTACTTCCATACTCCCTTGATTACAGCAAGCGACTGTGAGGGTGCTGGTCAGATGTTCCAGGTAACTACCAAGAACCTCTATGATTTGAAGAAGGACGAAAATGGCAGTATCATTTATGATGATGACTTCTTTGGCAAGCAGACCTCTCTGACCGTATCTGGTCAGTTGGAAGGTGAGTTGGGTGCTACTGCACTTGGTTCAATCTATACCTTCGGTCCTACTTTCCGTGCAGAGAACAGCAATACCCCCCGTCACCTGGCTGAGTTCTGGATGGTTGAGCCTGAGGTTGCCTTTATGGACCTTGAAGAGTTGATGGCTCTCGAAGAGGACTTCATCAAGTACTGTGTACGTTGGGCACTTGACAATTGCAAGGACGACCTCGAGTTCCTCAACAAGATGGTTGACAAGGGTCTTATCGAGCGTCTTGAGGGCGTACTGAAGGATGAGTTTGTTCACTTGCCCTACACCGAGGGTATCAAGATTCTGCAGGAGGCGATCAAGGCTGGCAAGAAGTTTGAGTTCCCCTGCGAGTGGGGTGATGACTTGGCAAGCGAGCATGAGCGTTACCTCGTCGAGGAGCACTTCAAGAAGCCCGTTATCATGACCAACTATCCCAAGAAGATCAAGGCCTTCTATATGAAGATTGATGCAGAGAAACCCGTTTTGGACGGCAAGGAGATGGAGGAGACCGTACAGGGAACCGACGTACTCTTCCCCAGCATTGGCGAGATTATCGGTGGTTCTGTTCGTGAGGAGAGTTACGATAAGTTGATGGGTGAGATTGAGTCACGTGGTATTCCTATGAAGGACATGACCTGGTATCTTGATACTCGTAAGTACGGTTCTTGCCCCCATGCTGGTTTCGGTCTTGGCTTCGAGCGCTTGATTTTGTTCGTAACTGGTATGCAGAACATTCGCGACGTCATTCCTTTCCCCCGTACTCCCAAGAACGCAGAGTTCTAAGATACGGAAATGACATATAGAAAAGATGCCTCTTCGTTTTGAAGGGGCATCTTTTTTGTTATCTTTTGTTTATTGTTTGTTATTTGTTCTCTTTTCTCTTTTCTCTTTTCTCTTTTCTCTTTTCTTTGTTATTTCATTTTCCAAATACCTTCGGCTTTATGCATGGCAAGAAGTATTTCTTCGTGGGTATTGTCGCCAAAGATCAGTTCAAGACTGACGAGTGCGGTGACGGAATCTGCCTCTAAGTTGGTGCTGATGACCTCTACCGAAGCAATGCCTCCATGTTTCTTTGTTTCTTTCACGGCAAACTGCCCCGCAACATCGGCCAATTCGTGTCGGTAGGCTTCAGGCAGAGAGCCCCCCTTGCTATAACCCCCGCCTAAGTCTGAAGAGGCAATGCCGTTGGCAAATGTCTCATAATCTCCCGATATAAGACTGTTGTAATAGAAAAGTGCCGCATTCTCGGGACTACTTAACGGATTGGCGTCGACCGTCTGCTCCTTGTCCTTGCAAGAGGCAAGACTGCAAAGGGAAATCCCTGCAATGGCAATCATGCAGAGCATTATGTGCTTCTTGGGAAGATATTCGCGTATATTCATTTCTTCGGATTAGGGGTTATGCGATAGACATCTCCTGCCTTTGTGCTCTCAATCACGATAGTATGCTCGTTGATGACCTTGAAATGCACCTCCTTGCTCTTGCTGTCCGTGACTTTTGCCTTGGCAATGTTCGGATAGCGGATGGGGCAGGGCAGAGCACAGTTGCTCTTGATGGTGGCAAGGGTGAGTTGACCGTTCTGCCATTCCTGGTCTACCTCGAAGTTTCCAACTGCCTTGAGACCCTTTACATGACCGTTTTCCCATACAGAGGGCAGGGCGGGCAACAATTGTAAGGTGTCCGTCTGACTTTGCAGAAGCATCTCGGCAATACCCGCGCAACTGCCGAAGTTTCCGTCAATCTGGAAGGGGGCGTGGGCATCGTACAGGTTGTAGTAAACGCCACCGGCATTGGCGTGAATGCCGTAGGACGTGCTGTGGCGCAAGGCATTGTGCAGGATGGTGTGTGCATGGTTTCCGTCCTGAGCGCGTGCCCACAGATTGATTTTCCAACCCATCGACCATCCCGTGGCAACGTCGCCTCTGAGTTTAAGCGCATTGACAGCAGGTTCGAAGTACGGACTTGTCGGTCCGATGGAGGTAAGCGGGTGCAAAGCCATGAGGTGACTATGATGACGGTGGTCGGGATCACGACTAATGTCATAGGGCGTGTATTTCCATTCGCGTAGCAGGAGGTCACCCTTTTTCACCCCATTGCGAGGGTTCGTCCATGCGCTGTTGATTTTTTCGTTGGCAGTATAGACCTCGGTGTGCAGACCATTATCCGTCTTGGCAAGATACTCGTCCAATCGGGCCATGTCATTGTTGCTGAGTTGGGTTACGCTGGCAGGTAGAATCTTCGTCGCTTCCTTTACGTTGCAGAGCAGTTCGTAGATGAGTTGCTGGGCATGGGCTGTTCCGTCTTCCGATGCATTGTCGAGTTGCTCGGCGCTGAACTCATCGGGAGCCACATAGGTTCCGTCGGGTTCAAACTGATAGGGTTCACCCTTGTACTTGGCATTCTGCTTCGTGCTGTCGTATCCTCTGTCCTCAATCATGCGTTCCATCCAGAACTGTGCGCAACTCCACATGCAGGGGAAGGCGCGGGCAAGGAAGTCCTCGTCGCGTGTGTAGCGCCAATGTTGCCAAAGGTGGCTGGTGTACCATGCGTTGGCAACAAAGTAATTGCTACCCCATGTACTCATACCGCCAAAGATGTTCGACTCCGTGAATACCGTCCATCCGTTCTTTACCTTGGCATATTGCCTTGCCACGCGCTGGTAGTTGCTGTCGCTTGCGTTCTGGATGATGAAGTTCAGGAACGGCATGTGCAACTCGCTCAGGTTGGTGGGCTCTACTGGCCAGTAGTTCATTTGGACGTTGATGTTGGTGTGGATGTCCGAGTGCCAGGGTGCCTCGGTCTTATTGTCCCAGATGCCTTGCAGGTTGTTGGGGACGTCAACTCCTCGGCTACTGGCAATTGCCAGATAGCGACCGTAGTAGAAGTATAACTGCTCAAGGAAGATGTTGTTGGGTTCGCGTCCTGTTACGTTATGCAACGGGTCGTTGTATTGCTTGATGAGTTGTTCGGTTGTGATGCTCGGAACCGTGTTTGTCAGTTTCAGGTCAACACGTTGTGTCAGCGACAGGACATCGTTCGTGTGGTCGTTGTAGATGGTGTTGAAACCTTTCTTCAAGGCCTGTGTGGCACGGTTGCAGATGCGGTTCTCCAGACTTCTGATGCTCTCCCCGTTGTTTCGGTTGGGTGCTGTGGCAGAGAAGTTGGTGCCTCCCGACAAGTAGATGACCACCTCGGAAGCCTTGCTTACCTCGATGCCTTTCTCTTTGCCTTCCCCGACAACCGTTACCTGTGCTTTCTTGTCGGGAACAATCTGTATGTGACAGGCATGACTGATGGCGTCGAGATGACCTCGGAAGGCCATGCAGGGACCGTTCTCATTCTTTCCTATCGTTATATGATGCGCAACATCCTTGCTGTCGCCTTTCTCGCTCACCAATCCCAGTTTCTCGCCGGGCGTGCAAGAGATGAAAAGGTGCATTTTCTCTTTTCCCTTGCTTCGGTAGCGAACTGCAATAATACTGTCGGGGTTTGATGCAATGTAGTGGCGTTCGTAGGTAGTCTTGCTGTCGCTACTGCTATAGCGGACGCCTGCCACACCATTCTCGATGTCGAGATAGCGCACATAGTTTCTGGCGGTCTTGTCAATCGATGTGCCGAAACTGCCAGAGCGGTCTTCTACGAATACTGATCCGAAGTTGCGGTAGCAACCAAACTCGCCAAGGTCGTTGGCGGTACCTGCCCATAGCGTCTTTTCGTTGAACTGAATCTCGTCCCGCTTGATGCCACCAAAGATGCTGGCGCCCAGATATCCGTTACCGATGGGTAGCGAGTACTCCATCCACACGTCGGCCACGTTGTTGGCGCCGGCAGGACAGTCATACCATAGCGTCATGGGGTGCTCGGGTTGGAACTGCCCGATGGGGAGTGTGGCAAACTCATCTTGTCGCTTCTCTCCAACGGCCAGGGTGGGAGAGCATAGGAGAAGAATGATTGTGGCAAGTATGGGTAGTCTGTTTGTCATGGCGTGAAAGGTCTTTTTATATGGTAGACTTTTTCTTGTCGTGCTCCAGTTTGATGCCCTTGAGCAGGTCGCTGGCGAAGATAAACGAGTTGAGGCTCTCGTCGGATGAGTCCATAATCTCGTTGTTCGAACCTTGCCAAGCCTTCTTGCCCTTGTCGATGAATACGATGTTCTCGCCAATGCCCATCACCGAGTTCATATCGTGCGTGTTGATGATGGTGGTCATGTTGAACTCGTGCGTAATGCTGTGGATGAGTTCGTCGATGACAAGCGAGGTCTTGGGGTCAAGACCCGAGTTGGGCTCGTCGCAGAAGAGGTACTTGGGGTTGAGCGAGATGGCACGTGCAATGGCCGCACGTTTCTGCATTCCTCCACTTATCTCGCCGGGGAACTTTTTGCCCGCCTCGCCCAGGTTGACGCGCTCCAGGCAGAACTGCGCACGTTCGTTGCGCTCGTTCTCGTTCATGCTCGAGAACATGTCGAGGGGGAAGCGCACGTTCTCGAGTACGGTCATCGAGTCGAAGAGGGCAGAACCCTGGAAGAGCATTCCTACCTCTCGTCTCAGCAACTTCCATTCCTTGAGACTCATTTGCACCATGTCACGACCGTCATACAGAATCTGTCCGCTTGTGGGACGGAAAAGGCCCACGATGCAACTCATCAGCACAGTCTTTCCTGCACCACTCTGTCCGATGATGAGGTTGCAGATGCCGTCCTTGAAGTCTGCGGTAATGCCCTTCAGTACTTCTTTGTCTTCGAATTGCTTATGTAAATCTTTAACTTGAATCATAGAATTTTTTGCTTCGCTTTGGGAGTTATTGGGAGGAATGCTTCGCTCTGGGAGTTAATGGGAGTTAGCAGGAGTTATCGCTTCGCTCTGGGAGTTAACGGACGTTTGTTTTAGACTTTATGGATTCTTCTCATGCTTAGTCTTTCTTGGACTTCGCTTGCTTAGTTTTAGGATTCTTCTCTTGGACTGCTTTGCTGGGAAGGAATCTTTGAAATCTGTGCAATCTGCGTCTGAAGCACCTCGCACAAACGGTCCGGACGTTCTTTAACTCAATATCTTGGTGAGGAAGATGTCTGCAAACAGGATGAGTACGCTGCTGCTCACCACCGCATTGGTGCTGGCCTTACCCACATTGACGGAACCACCCTTGACGGTATATCCGAAGAATGAGGATACGCTGGCTATGATGAATGCGAAGAACACACTCTTGATGATGCCCATCCACAAATACCATTGGTTGAAATCGTGAAGGAAACCGTACGTCAAATCGTCGGGCGTAATGATGTCCATAAACGTCGTGGCATAGGCGCCTATCATACCCATCGCATAACTGAAGACTACCAGGCATGGGATGATGGTGATGAGGCCCAGTATCTTGGGCAATACCAGAAACGAAGCAGAGTTGATACCCATGATTTCGAGTGCATCAATCTGTTGCGTTACTCGCATTGTACCCAGTTCCGAGGCAATGTTAGAACCTACCTTACCTGCCAGGATGAGACACATAATGCTGGATGAGAACTCCAACAGCATAATCTCGCGAGTGGTGTAACCTGTGACGAATCGTGGCATCCAAGGCGAAGCCACATTGACCTTCATCTGGATGCAGATGACGGCTCCGATGAAAAACGAGATGAGCAACACGATACCGATGGAGCCGACGCCCAGTGCGTTCATCTCCTTGGTGTATTGACGCATGAACATCCTCATTCGCTCTGGGCGCTGGAATGTCTTGCCCATCAATAGTATGTATTCGCCCAATTGAGCGAGTTTTTTTTGTAATATCACGTTTTTATTATTTTAATGTTATACTTTGCGTAGCTACCTTCCTACGGAAGGGATTGCCATTTCTACTGCAAATTTACGTTTATTTTTTGATATTGGCAAATATATGTTGTTTTATTTGAGAAAAGACCCCCTCCAACTCCCCGAGGTGAGGGCTCAGTCCCTCGGAATGGCATTCTGAAACACAAAAAACAAATCCATGAAATCTGCTCCTAAAAAACTCACATGAAGGTCACAAAGAAGATTTGCTAGTATTCGGAATAAATAATAAACGCAAAGAAGTAATATTTATTTCTTCGTCTCCTTCGTGCCTTCTTCTGCCCTACGAGCGAAGTGTCACCCCTGCGGGGATGCCTAGCGCGTGTGAGATAATCAAATTTGCTCGGAAATATCCAAATAAATTTGGCATTTCTCTCGCTTATTCGTACCTTTGCACTATAATTGATAAAGAAATGGAAGACCAAAACACGAACGTGGCACAAGAGTGCCTTGAACTGCGTAGCGAAGGACTCGTTAAAATATACGGCAAGCGAACCGTGGTGAATGACGTTACTTTCAACGTCCGCCAAGGCGAGATTGTGGGATTGCTGGGACCTAATGGTGCCGGAAAGACGACATCTTTCTACATGACTACCGGTTTGGTGGTGCCTAATGCTGGACACATCTACCTCGGTGGACAGGAAATCACCAAGTTCCCTGTCTATAAGCGTGCCCGTCTTGGCATCGGTTATCTGGCTCAGGAGGCTTCGGTCTTTCGCAAGATGTCGGTGGAGGACAACATCGCCTCGGTACTCGAACTGACCGGCAAGCCCAAGGATTATCAGAAGGAGAAACTGGAGAGTCTGATTGCTGAGTTCCGTCTTGAAAAGGTGCGCAAGAACAATGGCGACCGCCTTTCGGGAGGCGAGCGTCGTCGTTGCGAAATTGCCCGTTGCCTTGCCATCGATCCTAAGTTCATCATGCTCGACGAACCCTTTGCCGGTGTCGACCCCATTGCTGTGGAGGATATCCAGTTCATTGTGTGGAAGTTGAAGCAGAAGAACATTGGCGTACTCATTACCGACCACAACGTGGAGGAGACGCTCTGTATTACCGACCGTGCCTACATGCTTTTTGAAGGCCAGATCCTCTTCAAGGGTAAGCCTCAGGAACTGGCTGAGAACCCCATCGTAAAGCAAAGATACCTTACCAATAGTTTCGTCCTCCGCATGAAGGACTTCGATGCTATGGAGAAGGAACGAAATGCGGCGGAACAACAGACCCTCTCCGTCACTTCGTGACACCTCCCCCATAATGGGGAGGAGGCTGGCGCTTTGCTTTCCCACTTAAACCAATATACTGCAAAAACCTGCTCTTTGTGAGCTGGCTTTTGTGTTTATGATGTTCTTGTTCGAAATATCTTCATGACTCATCGCGCCAACCTAATATTCAACCATCAATCCTCTTTGTTGTTGATAGTTTTGCTGGAAGATTCTTTACATATTAGTTCAAAAATAAGCCATTCGCAACTCGTTTTTTCTCTCAAAAAGACGAGATTTGTCAAGTTTTTGGAATTATAACGTATTGATAATGAGGAGAGTTTCTGAGCATTACACGAGGTGCACTAAGGTGCTTCCGTAGTGCCTGTGTAATTTGCAGGGGATTCTCGTGCAAACGTAAGGTTTACCTCGGGTGAAGGACGGAGAGAGGGAAAAATGATGACAGGTTTCTAAAGTTTAGAGTCGTCAGGAGAGTTTAGAGTTTATGGTTTAGAGTTTAGAGTCAGTTGGGAAGTTGAGAGATGAGAGTTTAGAGTTTAGAACCAGTTGGAAAGTTTAGAGATGAGAGTTTAGAGTTTAGAACCAGTTGGAAAGTTTAGAGATGAGAGTTTAGAGTTTAGAGTCAGCTGGAGAGTTTAGAGGCAGTTAGCTCGTAGGACAGAAGAAGGTCACGAAGACAAACTTTGCGTCGACTTTCGGACGTCTTCAAAAGTGCGTTCGAAAAAGAGAGTTAACGCAAATCGAACGAATAATCCATGAAATTCGTGAAATCCGCGTCTAAAAACCTTGGCGGTTTTTGTATCGCGTGACGTGTGACAAGCGTGACGAGTGTGACAGAATGTCATTCCGAAGGTTTGCGCGCGTATGAATACCTATAAAGATGCAAAAAGCATCAGTTTTTTTTGGCATAGTCGGAAAAATGTCGTATCTTTGCACGCTCATTGAGTGCAATGGGCAAAAAAAGTCAGCATAAATAAAATCATAACATACAAAAACAATGAACGTAAAATTTGAAAAGATTGATGCCGTAAACGGACTCATCACCGTTGAGATGGAGAAGGCAGATTATGCCGCTAATGTAGAAAAAGCATTGAAGGACCTTCGCAAGAAGGCTCAGTTGCCCGGTTTCCGTCCCGGTCAGGTTCCCATGGGCTTGTTGAAGAAGCGTTTCGGCGCTGAGACCACTGCAGAGCAGATTAACAAGTTGTTGGGTGAGAAGTTGTACGGCTATATCCGCGAGGAGAAACTCAACGTATTGGGCGAGCCCCTTCCCAGCGAGAAGCAGGGTCCCGTTGACTTCGAGACTCAGGACGTGTTGACCTTCGTGTTCGACATCGCTTTGGCTCCCGAGTTCGATGCTAAGCTCAGCGATAAGGACACCATCGACCAGTACATCATCAACGTTACCGACGAGATGATCGACGGTCAGGTTCAGGCATTCTGCAGCCGTGCCGGTCACCAGGACAAGGTTGACAGCTACGAGAGCCGTGACATGGTTAAGGGTATCCTCGCTCAGCTCGACGCTGAGGGTAGCGTGCTCGAGGGTGGTGTGCAGGTTGAGTCTGCTATCATGCTTCCCGAGTACTTCAAGAGCGACGACGAGAAGAAGAAGTTCGAGGGTGCTAAGGTTAACGACGTGTTGACCATCAACCCCGCTAAGGCATACGACAACAACGAGACTGAGTTGGCAGCACTCTTGAAGGTTGAGAAGGAGCAGGTTAAGGAGTTGACCGGTGACTTCAGCTTCCAGATTGAGGAGATCAGCCGCTACGTACCCGCTGAGGTTAACCAGGAGCTCTTCGACCAGATCTATGGCGAGGGTAAGGTTAACAGCG
The DNA here is from genome assembly GCA_045643405.1 of Bacteroidaceae bacterium. Taxonomy (GTDB): domain Bacteria; phylum Bacteroidota; class Bacteroidia; order Bacteroidales; family Bacteroidaceae; genus Physcousia. The sequence goes on from JAZUKS010000137.1 coordinate 65,782, forward strand.
AGGAGGAGTTCCGCGCAGCTATCCGTGCTACCCTCGTAGAGGAGTACAGCTATGACAGCGACTACAAGTTGGGTCTCGACATCCGCAAGTATCTTGAAGAGCGCGTAGGTGAGTTGACCTATCCCGAGGCAATGATGAAGCGCATCATGAAGCTTAACAACCCCGACAAGGAGTTCACCGACGAGGAGTACAAGCAGAGCATCAACGAGCTGACCTGGCACTTGATCAAGGAGCAGTTGAGCGACCAGTTCGAGTTGAAGGTTGAGCAGGCAGACGTACTCGAGACCGCCAAGATGGTGGCTCGCATGCAGTTCGCTCAGTACGGTATGCAGAACGTTCCCGAGGAGGCTCTGACCAACTACGCAAGCCAGATGCTTCAGGACAAGCGTCAGGCAGAGGGTTTGGTAAGCCGTACCGTAGAGAACAAGATCGTTGCTAAGGCTAAGGAGGTTGTTAAACTCAACTCTAAGCAGGTTAGCATCGAGGAATTCAACGCAATGTTCAAGTAAGACATTCACATAGTTCAAAGGGGGACTAAAGGGTAGTGTCTACTCGTTAGTCCCCCTTGTCCCACCTTTTTATCCACCTTATAATATTATAGTGTATGCAAACAGATTTCGAAAAATTTGCCACCAAGAAGATGGGCGTCAACAGCATGGTGCTGCACGACGTCATCTCTGCACAGAACCAGTATCTGAACCCCTACATCCTTGAGGAGCGTCAGTTGAACGTTACCCAGATGGACGTGTTCAGCCGTTTGATGATGGACCGCATCATCTTCCTTGGTACCCAGATTGACGATTATACCGCCAATACCCTGCAGGCTCAGTTGCTCTATCTTGACAGCGCTGATCCAGGCAAGGATATCAGCATCTACATCAACTCGCCTGGCGGTTCGGTTTATGCCGGCTTGGGCATCTACGACACCATGCAGTTGGTTCAGAGCGACGTGGCAACCATCTGTACCGGTATGGCTGCTTCGATGGCTGCCGTTCTGCTCGTTTCGGGTCAGGAAGGCAAGCGTAGCGCCCTTACCCACAGTCGCGTGATGATTCACCAGCCGATGGGTGGTGCTCAGGGTCAGGCCAGCGACATCGAGATTACAGCCCGCGAGATTCAGAAGTTGAAGAAGGAATTGTACACTATCATTGCCGACCACTCGCACACCGAGTTTGACAAGGTATGGGCCGACAGCGACCGTGACTACTGGATGACTGCCCAGGAAGCATTGGATTACGGTATGATTGACCGCGTTATCACACGCAAGTAAAATTGTAGGATGGCAAAGAAAAATCATACTTATTGTTCGTTCTGTGGACGTTCTGATGCTGATGTCCGCCTGATGATAACGGGTGCAAGTGGCTATATCTGCGACAGTTGCGCCCGCCAGGCCTACGACATCGTGATGGAGAACATGGGGGAGGAAAACAACTCCGTGGCGAAGGGTAAGTTCGATACAGACTTGTGCAACGTGCCCAAGCCCCGCGAGATAAAGGAATATCTCGACCAGTACATCATCGGTCAGGACGATGCGAAGCGCTATCTGGCTGTTTCGGTGTACAATCACTACAAGCGTCTCGGTCAGACGGTTGACGAGTCGGGCGTGGAGATTGAAAAGAGCAACGTCATCATGGTGGGTCCTACTGGAACCGGAAAGACCCTTCTGGCACGCTCTATCGCCAAACTGCTCAAGGTGCCCTTCACCATTGTCGATGCTACGGTATTTACCGAGGCCGGTTATGTGGGCGAGGACGTGGAGAGCATCCTCTCGCGCCTGCTCCAGGTGGCCGACTTCGACGTGGCAGCTGCCGAGCGAGGCATTGTCTTCATCGACGAGATTGACAAGATTGCGCGCAAGAGCGACAATCCCAGCATTACCCGCGATGTGAGTGGCGAGGGCGTACAGCAAGGATTGCTGAAGTTGCTCGAGGGTAGCATGGTCAACGTACCTCCCAAGGGTGGTCGTAAGCATCCCGACCAGGATTATATTCATGTCAATACCCGCAACATCCTCTTCATCTGCGGTGGTGCTTTCGATGGTATCGAGCGCAAGATTGCCCAGCGACTCAATACCCACGTCGTAGGTTACGACTCGGTGAAGAGTCAACAGCAACTCGACCGTAACAACCTGATGAAGTACATCTTGCCTCAGGACTTGAAAAGTTTCGGACTTATCCCCGAGATTATCGGTCGTCTGCCCGTCCTTACCTATCTGAATCCTCTCGATCGTACCGCTTTGCGAAATATTCTCACCGAACCTAAGAACTCCTTGGTTCGCCAGCAGATTAAACTGTTCGAGATGGATGGCATAAAACTCAGTTTCGAGGACGATGCCCTTGAGTACATGGTTGATAAGGCGGTAGAGTACAAGTTGGGTGCCCGTGGATTGCGCTCCATTATGGAGGCTGTCATGATGGAAGCTCAGTACGAGAGTCCCTCTTGGCGCAAGAAATCTTTCGTGGTTACGAAGGATTACGCAAAACAGCAACTTGACAAGGCAAACCTGCCCGTTGAGGCAAACTCATAGGTTTGTTGCCCTTGCTAAAGTACTGCAAAATCGCTCCGAAAAGAAGAATTTTTCGGAAATAATGAAAAATAGTTGGCCTTTGTTTTGTTATTTATAAAGTTTTTTATAACTTTGTATAGCTAAAAACAAAGGCCAATTACTGTATACCCCCATGGAAAATACCAACTTAAACGAACAACTGAAGCATTACTTTGGATTTGACACATTCAAAGGAAGGCAAGAGGAAATCATTCGCAATCTGCTGAGTGGGAAGGATACCTTTGTCCTGATGCCCACGGGCGGAGGCAAGTCTCTGTGCTACCAGTTGCCCGCTTTGCTCATGGAGGGAACGGCCATTATCATCTCGCCACTTATTGCCCTGATGAAGAATCAGGTGGACGCTATACGCCAGGTAAGTGCGGTGGACGGAATCGCCCATTGCATCAACTCCTCGCTCACGAAAACGGTTATCGACCAGGTCAAGGCAGACATCAACAGTGGGGTGACCAAACTGTTGTATGTGGCGCCCGAGTCGCTCACCAAGGAGGAGAATATTGAGTATCTGCGTTCTGTCAAGATTTCCTTCTATGCGGTGGATGAGGCACATTGCATATCGGAGTGGGGACACGATTTCCGTCCTGAATACCGAAACATCCGTACTTTGGTCAATCGCATCGGTGTGGCTCCCATCATTGCCCTTACGGCTACGGCTACTGACAAGGTGAAGCAGGACATCAAGAAGAGTCTGGGCATGGCAGAGGCTGACGAGTTCTGCAGTTCGTTTAACCGAGAAAACCTCTATTATGAGGTGCGTCCCAAGACGAAGGACGTGGACAAGGATATCGTGAAGTTTATCCGCAAGCACGATGGCAAGAGCGGTATCATCTACTGCCTGAGCCGAAAGAAGGTGGAAGACCTTACCGAGGTGCTCAAGGCCAACAATATCAAGGCACAGGCCTATCATGCAGGCATGGATAATGCCGTGCGCTCGCAGACGCAGGACGACTTCATCATGGAGCGTTGCGACGTGATTGTGGCTACCATCGCCTTCGGTATGGGCATCGACAAACCGGATGTGCGTTACGTCATTCATTATGACATGCCGAAGAGTCTGGAGGGCTACTATCAGGAAACGGGTCGTGCCGGACGAGATGGAGGCGAGGGCATCTGCGTTGCCTTCTATGCCCGCAAGGACCTGGATAAACTCAAGAAGTTCATGTCGGACAAGCCCGTGGCAGAACAGGAGATTGGCAGACAGTTGCTGGAGGAAACTGCTACATACGCTGAAACCAATGTGTGCCGTCGTCGCGTGCTATTACATTATTTCGGTGAAATGTATGGCAAGGATAATTGCTGTAATTGCGACAATTGCTTGTGTCCCAGAACCTTGTTCGACGGACAGGATGACTTGCGCAGGGCGCTCATCGTGGTTCGCGAGGTGAAGGAACTCTTCCAGGTAGACTACCTGATAAACATGCTTATCGGACGAGAGTCGGAGGATATCCGTGCTCATCATCATAATGAACTTGAATGCTTCGGTTCGGGTGACGATCATAACATGTCATACTGGAATGCCGTGTTGCGTCAGGGATTGCTGGCAGATTACATCCGCAAGGACGTGGAAACCTACGGACAGGTTAAGTTGACCAAGGCTGGTCGCAAGTTCATCGACAATCCGGAACCGTTCATGATGTCGGAAGACAGGGAGTTTACGGAATTCGTTTCGGAGGCGCCAAACAATACTTCGGTATTGGACGAGCCTTTGCTGAAGATGTTGCGTGACTTGCGCCGTGAAATGGGCGAGAGGATGAACATTCCCCCCTATGTCATCTTCATGGATAAATCGCTCGATGAAATGGCGACGTTCTATCCCGTCAGCATCAAGCAACTCAACCGCATTAATGGAGTGGGCGAGGGCAAGGCTTTGCGCTATGGAAAGGAGTTCTGCTCGCTTATTGCCAAGTATTGCGAGGAGAATGACATAGACGTGCTGGACGATGAGGATCCCTACAAATCGGCCAATAAGAACAATAAAAAACGCAATATCGTTCATCTTGTTGACCGTCGTGTGGCATTGCCTGACATTGCAAAGGCAGAGGGCATGGAATACGAGGATTTGCTGGCGGAGGTCTACTCTATTGTGCAGAATGGCACCAAACTCAACATTGACTATTATATCGAAGAGTTGCTGGATGACGACTGCATTGAGGAAATCTATGAGTATTTCCGATATGAGTCTAATTCGGACAGCGTGGACGAGGCCGTGGCGTATTTCGATGGCGATTACACAGAAGAGGAAATCCGTTTGGTTCGTGTCAAGTTCGTCTCGGAGATGGGCAATTAGGTTGACGATTGATGGTTGATGATTGATGATTGATGATTCTTCTGCCCTGCGAGCGAAGCATCGGGCAAGCCCGCTGAGCGGATGATTGATGATTGATGATTGATGATTCTTTCTCCGCTACGCTATGAAAGTATCGGGCAAACTTCGCTGAGCGGACGGTTAATGATTGATGATTGACGATTGATCTACTTAAAACAGTCATAAATTATTTCGTGTTTCATTGACCACGTCAAGCCTTGAAGAACGGGCTGATAAAGCCTTAAAAAGACTTAATAGGAACCCTTTTTGTCATGCTTTGTCAAGAAGGGGGTTAAAATAACTAAAATCTATGCCGTGGATGGCATAGATTTCGTTTTTTTTTTGTACCTTTGCGCGCAATAAATTAAAAGCATATTTTATCTTATGGCATCATTTATTGAAGACAAGATCGTGATGGAAGGTATTACCTTCGACGACGTATTGCTGATTCCTGCTTATTCGGACGTACTTCCCCGTGAGGTATCTCTCAGTACCAAGTTCTCAAGAAACATTGAGTTGAAGATTCCTTTTGTAACTGCAGCTATGGATACAGTTACCGAGGCACCTATGGCTATTGCCATCGCTCGTGAGGGTGGTATTGGTGTAATCCACAAGAATATGTCTATCGAGGAGCAGGCTCGTCAGGTGGCTATCGTAAAGCGTGCTGAGAATGGTATGATTTACGATCCCGTGACCATTATGCGTGGCAAGACCGTTAAGGATGCTCTCGACATTATGGCTGAGTATCATATTGGCGGTATTCCCGTTGTAGACAAGGATAACAAGTTGGTGGGTATCGTTACCAACCGTGACTTGCGTTTCCAGACGGATATGAACCGTAAGATTGATGAGGTGATGACCAAGGAGAATCTTGTGGTTACTCATCAGCAGGCTGATTTGGAGAGCGCTAGCAAGATTCTGCTTGAGCACAAGATTGAGAAGCTTCCCGTTGTGGATGATGACAACCACTTGATTGGCTTGATTACCTATAAGGACATTACCAAGGCTGCCGATAAGCCTATGGCTTGCAAGGATGCCAAGGGTCGTCTGCGCGTTGCAGCCGGTGTTGGCGTAACCGCTGATACCTTCCAGCGCATGGAGGCTTTGGTAAAGGCAGGTGTTGACGCTATCATCATCGATACTGCTCACGGTCACTCTAAGGGTGTAATCGACAAGGTGCGTGAGGCAAAGGCTGCCTTCCCCGAGGTGGATATCGTAGTTGGTAACATCGCTACCGGTGAGGCTGCCAAGATGCTGGTTGAGGCTGGCGCTGACGCAGTTAAGGTAGGTATCGGTCCCGGTAGTATCTGTACTACACGTGTGGTTGCCGGTGTGGGTGTTCCCCAGTTGAGCGCTATCTACGACGTGGCTTCTGCACTTGAGGGTACTGGTGTTCCCTTGATTGCTGACGGTGGCTTGCGTTATAGCGGTGACGTGGTGAAGGCTTTGGCTGCTGGTGGCTATTGCGTGATGATGGGTTCTCTGGTTGCAGGTACAGAAGAGGCTCCCGGTGAGACCATCCTCTACAACGGTCGTAAGTTCAAGGCTTACCGTGGTATGGGTTCTCTCGAGGCAAAGGAGAAGGGTAGTGCTGACCGTTACTTCCAGGGTGGCGTGAAGGAGACCAAGAAGTTGGTTCCCGAAGGTATTGCCGGACGTGTTCCTTACAAGGGTACCGTACAGGAGGTTATCTACCAGATGGTAGGTGGTTTGCGTAGCGGTATGGGTTATTGTGGCGCTCACAACATCAAGGAGCTTCACAATGCTAAGTTTACCCGTATCACCAATGCCGGTATGCTGGAGAGCCATCCTCATGAGGTAATCATTACCAGTGAGGCTCCTAACTACAGCAGACCTCAGTAATAACGATGTTCTTCCTCCTCGTGTTGCAGACCTTCTGGACAGTCTGGATTTTCAGAGTTGCAGGTCTCTTCATGGAGTCGGTTAGAAATATACAATTGAAAAAATTCTTTTGACCCTCCTCCTTTACGGGGGAGGGTTGAAGGTGAAAAGCAATACACAAAAAATTATCATGAAGAAATTGTTTCTTTCCTTAGTGGCATTTGCCGGTTCTCTGTGTGCAATGGCACAGAGCGATCCTGTAGTGATGCGAATCAATGGTCAGAATATTACTCGCTCGGAATTTGAATATAACTACAACAAGAACAATGCTGATGGCGTAGTGGACAAGAAGGACCTGACGGAATACGTCGATCTGTTTATCAACTACAAACTCAAGGTGATGGCAGCTTTGGACGACCATCTGGATACGCTCAGTAGTTACAAAAGCGAGTTCCGTCAGTATCGTGACCAGCAGATAAAGCCTCTTATTGTGCCAAGTACCGCAGTGGAGTCAGAGGTCCGCAAATACTACGACAACATGCTTAATGCCTTGGAGGGACACGATTTGTACTTGCCCGCTCACATTTTCCTGCATCTTGGTCAGAATGCTTCTGCCATGGAGAAGGCATTGGGAAAAACGCGAATTGACAGCATCTATGCGGCTTTGCAGTCGGGTGCCAGTTTCGAGGAATTGGCACGCAAGCATTCTGATGACAAGCAGACTGGCATGCGAGGCGGTGTGATTCAGTGGGTGGGTCCTCACCAACTGCTCCCCGAGATGGAGGAGACCATGTACTCTCTTCGTGATAGTGGTGAGGTGGCTGCTCCCATCCTCTCGACTGTAGGTTACCACATTATCAAGCTGATGGGACGTAAACCTCTGGAGAGTTATACCCAGTTGCACGGTCAGATCCTCAATTATCTGGAACAGCGCGGTCTTCGTGATCAGTTGGCTGACCAGGCTGTTGATTCATTGGCAAAGATGCAACAACTCACGGTAGAACAGGTTATGGACCAGCAGACTGAGATTGAGTGCGCCAAGGATGATGAACTGAAATACTTGGTTCAGGAGTATCATGATGGTTTGTTGCTTTTCGAGGAGTGCTCTCGCAAGGTCTGGGAACCCGCTTCGAAGGATACTTTGAGCATTGAGAGACACTTCAAGAAGAACAAGAAGAAATACAACTGGAGTACACCCCACTACAGAGGTATGGTTTTCTACTGTCGCCAGCAAGGTGACGTGGATGCTGTGAAAAAGTTGCTGAAGGGTGTGGATGAGAAGGAGTGGACCAAGCGTGTGCGTGAACGCTTCAACAAGGATAGCGTGATGGTTCGAATGGAACAGAAGTTGTTTGTCTTGGGCAGTAACGCATACGTTGACTCTCTGGTATTCAAGATCAATACGGGCAAGGCAAAACCTCGCAAGGACTTCCCCTACTGTGGTAGTGTAGGTACTGTCCTGAAAAAAGGTCCTGCCAAGTGGACTGATGTAAGTGCCGATGTTGTTGCTGATTATCAGGCCAAGAAGGAAGAGGAGTTTGTTGCCGAACTGCGTCGTCGCTACAAAGTCGAGGTGTTTGACGATGTGCTGAAGACGGTCAACAACCACTAATTCCGTAATGATTAAAGTAGAAATCAAAGATAAAGAAGCATCATGAAAAGATATCTTTTTGCTCTTGCTCTAATGCTGACCTCGTTGGCTTCGTTTGCTCAGAACAATGTGATAGACGAAGTAATCTGGGTAGTGGGTGATGAGGCTATTCTGAGAAGCGATGTAGAGAGTATGCGTCGTGATCCCGACTGGAACCGTATTCCTGGCAATCCTTATTGCGTAATACCTGAACGTCTGGCTGTGCAGAAACTATTCTTGCATCAGGCTGTCATTGACAGTATTGAAGTGACAGACCAAGCAGTGAGTCAACAGGTTGAGGCTCAGATAAATGAATATGTGATGAGAGCTGGTTCTAAAGAGAAACTGGAGGAGTACATGAAGATGCCTATGGCTCAGATACGTGAGGAGATGTTTGACAACCTCAAGAACCAAAGTATCGTAGAGGAGATGCAGAAGTCTCTTACCAAGGGTATCAAGGTAACGCCTGCAGAGGTGCGTCGTCATTTCAAGGATATGCCTGAAGACAGTTTGCCTTTCATCCAGACTCAGGTTGAGGTTGAGGTCATCATGAAGCAACCTGTTATCAAACAGGAGGAGATTGACCGTGTGAAAACAACCCTGCGTGGTTATGCTGAGCGAGTTCAGAATGGTGAGTCGTTCTCATCGCTTGCCCGTTCGTTCAGTAAGTGTAACTCATGGCGCCAGGGAGGTGAATTGGGTTATAACGGAAAGGCAGAATTGGATCCCGCTTTCGCTAATGTTGCTTTCTCACTTACTGATCCCAAGAAGGTTAGCAAGGTGTTTGAGTCTGAAGCAGGTTTCCATATCGTACAGTTGATTGATAAGCGTGGTGATAAGATTAATTGTCGCCATATCTTGCTTCGTCCTGAACTGGACCAGGAAGATATTGACACTTGTATGATGAAGTTGGACTCTTTGGCAGAGGATGTTCGCAAAAACAAATATACCTTTGAAGAGGCTGCTGTCATCAGCGACGACAAAGATACCCGAAATAATCATGGCTTGATGTCGAGAATGATTATAGTAGATGGTTCGCGCGAGAGAACTTCACGTTATACCATGTCTGACCTGGCACAGGAGTCGCCTGAGATTGCCAGAGTGGTTGACGGATTGGAAACGGGTGAAATCAGCAAGCCTTTTGAGATGACTAACAAGAACGGACGCCCTGTGTGTGCTATTGTGAAACTGAAGTCGCGCATCAAGTCGCATCGTGCTACCGTTCAGGAGGATTTCCAGGCTCTTCGTGAGATTGTGCTCAACCAAAAGAGACAGGATTTTATCAAGAATTGGGTTACTGAAAAGCAAAAGACTACATACGTTCGTATCAACGAAGACTGGAGAACTTGTGAGTTTGAATATCCAGGATGGATTAAGTAATGGTTCGTGCGGGTTCTGTTGTTTGGAAATATTTTGTTAGCAAGAAGTTACCTTAATTATAAATTGTAGTAAATGAGACGTTTTTTCGGTTTGTTGTTGGTTTTGCTTTGTGGGGTACTCACCCTCACATGGGCCTTGCAACCTGCACCAAAGAAAAACAATGGGAAAAAACGTCCTCAGTCAAAGGAGATGATCTATCTCCGTCATTCGGACAAACTGTACTTCAACCAGCGCGTAAACCGCGATGCACAGATTCTTGTGGGTAATGTGTGCTTTGAGCATCAGGGTGCCTTGATGTATTGCGACAGTGCCTTATATTATAAGGAGACAAAGTCGTTTGATGCTTTCGGACACGTCAGGATGGTACAGGGTGACACGCTTTCGCTTGTTTGTGACCTTCTGTATTACAAGGGCGAGGAGAGTATGGCTTATGCCGGTACGAACCGCGATGAAGGTGTCGTACTAAAGCACCGTGAGACAACGCTTTATACCGATAGTCTTGTCTATGACCGTTTGTATGATGATGTTTTCTTTCCTAACAGAGGTCGTCTGATTGATAAGGACAATGAATTGACGAGTAACTGGGGGGAATATTATCTTTCCACACGTGATGCGCATTTCAACTACAACGTAAAACTTGTGAATCCGCGTCCTCCAAAGGAGACGAAGTCCACATTGTTGAGCGATACTCTTCATTATAATACAAAGAGTGGAATTGCGCATGTTCTTGGTCCTTCTAATCTTGAACATGGCAACACACATGTGTATACGGAAGATGGATATTATTTCTCCAATACGGATGAGGCGTATTTGCTTAATCGATCCATTCTGACCAACGTGGCTCGTCGATTGGTCGGTGATAGTCTTTATTATGATGGTAAGTCTCATGACAGCAAGGCTTATGGCAATATAGACTACGATGACCGTGACAACAAGAATAAGTTCGTAGGTAACTATGCCTTGTATAATGACAGCACCGGATATGCGGAGGCTGCGGATAGTGCCTTGTGTATTGACTACTCACAAGCAGACACATTGTACGCACATGCTGATACCTTCAAACTTTTCACCTATAACATAGATACTGATAGTGTGTACAGGATGGTACACGCTTACCGACACGTCAGGGCATACAGAAAAGACTTGCAAGCGGTTTGCGACTCATTGGTTTACGATGGTGCAGACTCTTGTGCTACGATGTATTATGACCCCATAGTCTGGCAACAGGGTCAGCAAATCCTGGGTGAGCAGATAAAGGCTTGGACAAACGATTCAACCGTAGACAGTGTATATGTCATTAATCAGGCTCTGATGGTGGAGCGTATTGATAGCATGCACTACAACCAGGTTGCCAGCAAGGAGATGCATTCATACTTTAAGGATGGCGAGGTGACGCTGAACGTGGCAGAGTCGAATGTCTTTCTGAATTATCATCCCTACGATTCGGATAGCCTTATGATTGGTATGGTTCATGCCGAGAGTACAGAACTTAGGATGTACATGAACGAACGAAAGCTCGAGAAGATATGGATGCCTGCCACGAACGGTGAGATGTATCCTATTGATCAGACACCACCAGAAAAACGTTTTCTGGAGAACTTTGCGTGGTTCGATTATATTCGTCCAACGAGCAAGGATGATGTATTTGTGTGGAGAGGTAAGAAAGAGGGTTCTGAATTGAAAGAGCAGATCCGCCATGCAGCTCCGACACAGAAATTGTCAAACCTAAAAGCTAATAGATAGACATGAGCATTTTTAAAGCAAGACAACCAAGAAAATACCGTCCTCGTACTATCTTTGTAGACGAGCGAAAGGAGAAACTGCGTAAGTTGGTTAATGATGTTCGCCGTTCGCAGGGTGAGCACGTTGATGAACCATATGACCCTACAAAGTTTCGCGGAACCTTTTCTCAGTATACACCTCATGCACAGCGTGCAAGTGAGAAAAGTCATAAATTAGTATGGCCAGTGGCTCTCTTTCTTGTTATCATATTGCTTTTTGTGTGGCATTATCTGATGACTGGTAAAGTGCATTGGTAATATAATATTCGGAATTCCTCTTGTTTTGTGTGAACGTCACCTTCTTGTATGGAATGAAAGGAATTCCAAAGTGTGGCGTAAATAGAACGCTCATTGTTTTTAAAAGATAACCCTTTTCGTAAATGGCAGATATCATACACCTTCTTCCTGATGCCGTGGCTAACCAAATAGCTGCGGGCGAGGTCATTCAACGCCCCGCATCAGTTATTAAGGAACTTGTGGAAAATGCAATTGACGCAGGTGCCACTCATGTTGATGTATTGGTAGAAGAGGCAGGACGAACGTCTATTCAGGTTATCGATGACGGAAAGGGAATGAGCGAGACTGATGCGCGTTTGGCATTTGAACGTCATGCGACCAGCAAGATAAAACAAGCAGACGATTTGTTTTCATTGCGTACTATGGGATTCCGCGGAGAGGCACTTCCAAGTATTGCTGCAGTGGCCCAGGTGTCACTCAAAACCCGTACTGCCGAGCAGGAGTTAGGTACTTTCTTGCAGATAGAAGGTAGTAGAATAGTGTCGCAAGAGGTTGAAGCCTGTCCTGTGGGTAGCAACTTCTTGGTTAACAATCTTTTCTATAATGTTCCAGCTCGACGTAAATTCCTGAAAAGCAACCAGACAGAGTTGAATAATATCGTGCAGGAATTTGAGAGAATGGTCTTGGTAAATCCATCGGTCAGTTTCACTTTCTCAAATAATGGTACGCTTGTAACATCTCTTCCTTCGGCTTCCTTACTGCAACGTATTGCCGGAGTTTTCGGAAAGAAGATGAGCAATATACTGCTTAATGTTAATGTGGATACGACAATCTGTCGCATTTACGGTTTTGTGGGTAAACCGGAATCTTCCAAGAAGAAGGGGGCTCATCAGTATTTCTTTGTTAACGGTCGCTATATGCGACATCCCTATTTCCATCGTGCAGTTCAGGATGCTTTTTCTGGTTTGATTCCGGAAACAGAACAGGTTCCTTACTTCTTGTATTTCGATTTGGATCCTTCAAGTATTGATGTTAACATCCATCCTACTAAGACGGAGATTAAGTTTGAGAATGAACAGGCAATTTGGCAGATCGTTGTTGCTGGTATCAAAGAGGCTTTAGGAAAATTCAATGCTGTTCCTGTAATTGAGTTCGACACGGAAGGTTCGCCCACAGACATCCCTGTGTATAATCCTTCCTCAAGTACTGCTTGTACTCGAGCACCGGAGGTACAGGTGAATCCTGATTATAATCCGTTTTCTACAACTCCATCTTTTTCGAACTCATCTTCTCGGGTTCAAATGCCAGACTTCCTCGACCCTATTGACCCGCCGATGACTCCCACGTTAAAAGGGTTTGATGAAGCAAGTTCTTTTGAATTGCCTATTCAGTCATCTACTCAACAATCCGAAGGGAATCTCTACGACGATACTACTCTTCAGGAGATGGAGAAGAGTTCGGAACATTACCAGTTTAGAGGTCAATACATCTTGACGAGCGTACAAAATGGATTGCTGATAGTTGACCAGCATCGTGCGCACGTGCGTGTATTATATAATATGTATCGTGCGCAAATGAAAGATCAGGTGTCGCCTTCTCAGGGATTGCTTTTCCCAGAATTACTTCAAATGCCTGCCTCTGATGCGGTGGTTCTGTCAGATATTACCGATGAACTCCATTCTTTGGGATTTGATATCACTTCTTTGGGCGGAGGCTCTTTTTCCTTGCAAGGAGTTCCTGTCGGTCTTGACGGTTTAGACCCTTCTGCCTTGATTGCGGATATGGTATCGTCTGTACGTGATTCGGGTAAAGCATTGAAAGATGATTTACATCACCGTGTTGCTATTACTTTAGCAAAAAGTTCTGCAATACCTAATGGGCAAGTACTTACGCAGAAAGAAATGTCGAGTTTGCTTGACGATTTATTTGCGCAAGACAATCCCAACTTTACTCCTGATGGTAAGTCAATAATAGCTGTTTTTCCCCTCGAAAACATTGAAAAACTCTTCAAATCTTAGAAAAAATTAAGAAAAGTGTGTTTTTTTTGTTTTTTTTTGTGAAAAATAGTACGTGATAAATAATATTTTGCTAACTTTGCGAAAGAAATATCGTATAAGTACGCCTGTATTAGGCTTAGGAAAAGAAAAAAATAAGTAATTAATAAATTTTCAAAGTATGAAAAAGTTAATGATGTTGCTAGCATTTGCTGGCCTTACAACAGCTGCTTCAGCTCAGGAAACTAGTTATCCTACCTTGAAGCATCAGATTGTAACGAACACATTCTGGGACAACTGGTTTGTGACTGCAGGTATTGATCATCTTTCATTCTATTCTGATCAGGAGCACGGAATGAACATGAACAAGAATCCTTTCTGGTCTGCTCGCCGTTCATGGGGTGGTGAGATTTCTTTGGGTAAGTGGGCTACTCCCGTATTTGGTATGCGTCTTAAGGCACAGGCTGCTTGGGGTACTCGTGTTTGTGATTTCAACATGGATGGTACAAGAAATACAAATTGCCCCACTTTCAAGCAGTACTCATTTGCTTTACAGCCAGTAATTAACTTGACCAATTTGTTTGGTGGTTACAAGCCCCGTTTCTATAACATCAGTCTCTATGGTGGTGCTGGTTATATTTGCAACCTCGGCGTAGATGGAGAGAATTTTGAGCATCAGTACAGCATGCAGTATTCTGTAGGTATTATGAATACCTTTACAATTACTGACCGTTTGTTTGCTAATTTGGAGATCTACGGTACTTCTGGCAACGATGATGTTGATAACATCCGTACCTTTGCAGGTTTGAAGCCCCGTATCTTCAAGAGCTGTGATTTGGAACTCGGTATCAGCGTGGGTGTTGGTGTTAACCTTGGTAAGGTGGGATGGAGCAACGCTCCTGACGTAGATGCTATCATGGCTATGAATCAGGCTCAGCTCGATGCTTTGAACGCTTCTTTGGCTGATGCAGAGGCTGAGAACGCTCGTTTGAAGGCTCTTATTGCTAACCACAAGTGCCCCGAGGCTAAGACTGTTACTGTAACTGAGTACGCTACCACTAGCGCATCTGTATTCTTCAACATCAACCAGACTAAGATCGCTTCTAAGAAGGATTTGGTTAATGTTAAGGAGTTGGCTGAGTTGGCTAAGTCTAAGAACGCTAAGTTGGTTGTTACTGGTTATGCTGATAGCAAGACTGGTAGTGCAAGCCGCAACCAGACTTTGTCAGAGGGTCGTGCTCAGACTGTTGCTGACGAGTTGGTTAAGATGGGTGTAAGCCGCGACAATATCGAGGTTGTTGCTAAGGGTGGTGTTGCAGACATCGAGCCTTACAACTACAACCGTCGTGCAGTTGTTAAGCTGAAGTAATCTGTTTTAATAGATAATATGACGCATCGGCCTTTGGTCGATGCGTCTTTTTTTTGTCTATATTTTGTTGACTGCAAAATAATTTGTAACTTTGCATTGCAAAATAATAATAAATATGGAAGCAAAAGAAAAGGTTATTCTTACGGGCGATCGTCCAACAGGTCGTCTTCATATTGGTCACTATGTTGGTTCGCTTCGTCGACGCGTAGAGTTGCAAAACTCAGGTTTATACGATAAGATTTTTGTTTTTGAGGCAGATGCACAAGCCCTAACTGATAATATTGAGAATCCTGAGAAGGTTCGTCAAAATGTTATTGAGGTTGCTCTTGATTATTTGGCTGCTGGACTTGATCCAGAGAAGAGTACTCTTTTTATTCAGAGTCAGATTCCTGAGTTGTGCGAGTTGTCTTTCTATTATATGGATTTGGTTTCTGTAAGTCGTTTGCAACGCAATCCCACAGTAAAAACTGAAATCCAGATGCGTGGTTTCGCTGGCGAAAGTATTCCTGTTGGATTCTTCACATATCCTATTAGTCAGGCTGCAGATATTACGCTTTTCAAGGCTACAACTGTTCCTGTAGGTGAGGATCAGGAACCCATGCTTGAGCAATGCCGTGAGATTGTTCGTCGCTTCAACTTTATCTATGGTGACACATTGGTTGAACCCAATATCTTACTTCCCGATAATGCGGCATGTTTACGCCTCCCCGGAACTGATGGTAAGGCTAAGATGAGTAAGAGTCTCGGCAACTGTATTTATCTTAGTGATACTGCTGACGAGGTTGCCAAGAAGGTAAAGGGAATGTATACAGACCCAACGCATTTGCAGGTTAACGATCCCGGTCATTTGGAAGGTAATACGGTATTTACTTATCTTGATGCTTTCTGTTCTAATGAACAAGTCAATGCAATGTTCCCAGAGTATGAAACTTTGCAAGATATGAAGGACCATTATACTCGTGGTGGATTGGGAGACATGAAGTGTAAGAAACTTCTGACTTCTGTCCTGCAAGATACTCTTGACCCCATGAGAGTTCGTCGTGCAGAGTTTGAGAAGGACATTCCTGGTGTATATGAGATTCTTCGTAAGGGATGTGAGAAGGCACGTGAGACTGCTGTTCAGACAATGGATGAAGTTCGTCGTGCAATGAAAATCAACTACTTTGATGATGCTGCACTCATTGCAGAGCAAGCTGCTCGTTTTTCGAAGTAAGTTTTCTCCATATTAATTGAACTGACACATAAACTTACCTGTCGTAAAAAACAAGGAGATTCTCAATGGTAGTTCCATTAATAAACTGCCTCATCTTTTCTAAGATAGAACTCCAATTAAATACAAAAGTGGAATAGGAAACTGTTCCACTTTTTTGTGTCATTATAAATGATTTTCCAGTTTTATTTGAGAAATTCTTGAAACAACTTCTTGCCTAAAAAGGAGGCTTGTTTTTTACTTAAATATCCGCAGCACCTATTCATAGGCATTGCGGACACGTTATTATATGCTATTTGAATTTTAGCGGACTTCAATTTTTGTTTTACCTTGATAGCGTGAATTTGAGACTGAATCCGAAATCCTGTGTAATGGTTGGGAATGAGTTGTTTGACAGCAACGGTGCATTGCGTTGGCGATCATAGTAAAGACTGAATGTGACTAAGCGTGACATTGTATAGTCGCATTGGAATGTAGTCTTGATTGCACGATTTCCGGATGTTGCTTCAGAGATACCTGTTTGAATGTCACGGGTAAGTGCACTTTGGCTACGGAAGGAGAAGTCGAAACGCAAGTTGAGATCGTGCGCAAAATTGCTCTTGCTGTTGGACGACTTCGAATTACTAGATGATCTATTGTCACCATCGTTATTTCTTGTTCCCTTACTGTTGTTGCGAGCAGAACTGTTTCCTTTTCCTTTGCTACTTGCTTTGCTTCCACTAAACAGACTTGATATTTTGAAGTCAGGTATCTTATATCCCCATCCCAGAACGATATCCTTAGATGAAGATTCATTTATCTGTAATGAGGTCATGGAGAGCGTGAGTACACGTGTTGTACGATACTCCATCTTTGCAGTCATGTTATTTTGGAATGTGACATTGATACCTGCTAATGGTGTGAACGACTCATTGATACTTACTGTGCTGATGTCGTACATCGATGATGGAATATAAGAACCAGTCGTTGTGTTCTCTACAAATCCCATGTCCTGTCCGCCCATAGATTGAATCCACGAACTATACGTATTATATGAGCCGATGCTGAACACGCTCTTGTATCCATGTGTGATGTTGACACTCTTGAAGTGATCACGCAACCAAGGTAGGGTAGAGAGTCCTTTATACGTCAGACTCCAGTTGGGCAACAGTTTTGTAATTGTCGGGAAGATATTAAGAGAAACCTTGCGTGCATTGCTACCTGTATAGGCAGATAGGAAAGCCGGAATCATTACATCGGCAGAATAGCGACTTACAGTTCCGTTTTTAGGATCGAACGTGCCACTGTAACCAGAACCAACAGGATATGATGTTCCCATATATCGTTGCTCAACACGACTTTGAAGAATGTCGAGGTTGTTCTGGAAATCTGTAAATGCCTTTGAAGCATAACCATTGCTGGCATTTCCTGGACCTTGGAATGCAGTCTTCAAACTGATTGTAGTCATATTGAATGATCCCGTTTGTGTGGTGGGATTGCCTTGATACATATATTGTACAGAACGGTTTGAGTTCTTTGTCCAACTTGCATTGAGGTCTATTTTAAGATCGGTGAATGGTTCCAGACTAGCCTTGAGTTGCAGGTCTTCTGTTGTTGCGGTAGTAGCGGGTGTTGATACGCTATCTGCACAAAGCAACCAGTTGTTATTCTTTGCTTTCTCGAGATAACTATCACCCACCATACCCATTGCAAAACCGATGCCGGGAGTGAAGATACCATCGCTTCCACGATACTGTCCTAACATGTCACCTACTTCGGGAAGGAATCCGGGAAGTGAAAGGTTGTATGTGTTGCGGTAACTTGCACTGACATTACGTACCATCATAAGGAAACGTGAACCAGCCTGTAGCATCGTATACCATTTCTCGTCATCAAGTTTCGGTTTTGCTGTAACATTGACGCGCACCTTCATCGAGTCGAGGTTGGTTATAAGTATCTTATTGTCATCAAGAACTTTGTACTTGAGGTTATAGGGATGACCATCCTCGTCACGAGCCGTGATGACAAGACGCTTCGATTTCTGGTTGTGAGCCAGCGTTACGGTTGTGTCTGCTTTGAGTTGTATTTCTCCAGCATATCCTTTTGCCTTTTTGGGGTCAAGTTTCTGGTTGCTCTTTCCGTTGGTGTTCGTCTGCTTCTTGGGTTGTCGTGCAAGAACGCTGTCAAGTGGTTCTCCTGTGCGCATGGCTTCTTCTTCAGCCTTAGCACGTGCTTCCTTCTCTGCTTCTTTCTGCTTTTTCTTCTGTTCGTCTGCTTTCTTTTTCTCGTCAGCCTTCTTCTTGCTTTCCGACTTTGCATTAGAAGCGGAGAAACGCTTATTCGCAGCCTTGAGGAAGGGAGAATGGTTGTAAAGAGTCTCCAAGTTGAACTTGGCGTTTCCGTTGATAGAGCGCTGAGTGTGTATGTTATTGCCCAAAGTAGAACCGTCAGGTTGTTCTGTACCTCGCTTCCAAGAGTAGGTTGCGTTGTATGTTGCATCAACATTTACCCAATCGAAGGCAGGTAAACGGTGAATAGGCAACTTATAACTTAACTGTGTTGATTGTGAGTAGTCGAGCGGACGTCCCAGATGTCGCAAAGAGTAGCGTACAGAGTCCTTCCATCCATCGTAGGCATTGGCATACAGGTCCTTGTTGACAGGCGTGTACGGTTCCTCTACTTCCGCATGCGTTGCACTCTGGAAAGTAAAGTGCAGGGCCTTGAAGATGTCCCAGCGTATCTGGAAATCTCGATTCCAAAGGTAGGTCTGACTAAACGACATAGGCAGAGCGGTAGGATTCTCGATGTTGTCGATATCACGCTCCTGCAGTTCGTAGTATTGACGATTAATGTCTGTATTAAATGTTATGCTTTGTGGAGCAAAGGCAATATTTTGATCTTTAATGATGTCAAGCCACTTTGATTTGCCTTTGAGTTTCTTGAAGGGTTCCCAACTCTTCCAGTTGGGTGTCCATGAGTATGAGAGTCCGCCCTTCCATGACTGTTCACGTTCGTACACGGTGGTAACTCCTTCCTTCAAGGTGCTTTGACGGGAGTAGTTAAACGTGAAATTGGACGGGTCATAAGGCATGGGATGCTTGCTCGATGAGATATTGATCTTAGCGCCACTAAACGACAGACTCTTGCGCACCTCATTCGTTGTAGTAAGCGAAATCAGCGAGTCTTTCTCCTCCTGTGTGGCGAGTGCATCAATAGCATCAGAAAGCAACATGTCAGTATCCAACGGATTGTACTTTGGCTTTACAACATCCTTTTGATAACTGTAATATAGAGGTATGTTGACCTTTGCTTTTTCAGGCAAGATCTTACCCAAGTCTAAGTTTGTTGTTACAGTGTAGTTATATGTATTCTCGTCTGCACGGTCGGCTACACTCTGCTCCAAACCTCCGAATCCTGCCGTTTGTACTTTTCCTGCGGCGGTAACGGATCCCAGGTCAGACAGTTGAATGTTGAGATTACCCTGTGCTGCCCAGCCTCCTTCGTTCGAGAACTCTTGTAGGCGTAACTCGTTGACCCACACCTCGACACTCTTTGCAGTACGGCCATTGTTTCGTATACCCAACATGATGGTCTTGACCTCTCCAAGAGTAGGATTACCCATTACGGAGATTCTGTTACTTGCCAGGTCAGGGTCGTATTCGCTGTAGAGTTCATTGAATGAAGTCATCCCTAAACTCTTCTGTCGGTTACGGTTTTTCTTTAAGTCCGTAAGTTTGTCAAAGTCCAGTTCAATCATGTTCTCGCTTGGCCATACTGCATGGCAACCTTGTGCAGAGTAGGTGTCATAATTGCCTTCTGGAGTTAATTTCAGAGGTACCTCGTATTCGTAGAAGTTACTCTTGTAATCGCTACCCAAGCGGATGAATATGCTTGTTTCATCGTCTGCCAAGTCTGTAACGTTGGGCATCAATGCATTGGCATGTACAAATACCTGCAAGTGCTTGTACTGACGCATGTTGTAATTGCAATTCTTGTATACTGCACGAGCATCTGCAGGAGCCAGGTTCTCTGCTACCAAGCATAGTGCCTGCTCATTGGCTTCAACCAACTGACTCTGGTCTGGGTCGGTGATACGACTGATGCCAGGAGGTAATACATAGTTGACAGGAGTCTTGTCATTGTTCTCCTCGATGTTCACGGTGCTGACCTGCAATGTACCGCTTGTTGAAGGAGCCTCACCTTGATAGAGAGCCTGCTCGTATGTACGCCAGTCACCTTGTACCAAGTCCAATGTAGCGAATCTCAGTATGACTGGTTGTACGAAATCGGTAAGGTAAATACGCATGAAGCGAATGCTCGTAAAGTCATTGATGCCTCCGACTTTATTGGTGGGTTGGTCAAGTGGAACGCGGAAGAGGTACCATGTGCAATCCTCCGTGTTGCCATTGCGCAGTTTCACACTGGCAGTACGCTTGTCTACAATATAGTTCCGACCTACCTCCAAGTCGTTGGGATAGAGCGATATGTCATAGTTGAAGTACTTTTCGTACTCGTTGAGCGTATAGTCCTGATTGATATCCTCAACATCGGGTGTAGTCTTGTAGGCCGTTTCGTATTTCTCGGGCGAGTTCTGTGAATCGGGCGAGTTTCCTTCTGGCATGTTGATGCGTTTGTAACGATCCAATATGCTTGTCTTGTCTCTATCAAAGTCGCTACCGCGATAGTAGTGGTAGTCATCGCCGGCGGGGTCTTTCTGCAAGGCAGTATAGACATCGGCATTGACCTTGCCTTCCAAATCAGCAAGGTATTTTGCATAAGTCGGGAATTCTACTTCCTCATCGCTTCGCAGACCATTCAAACCGATATCCTGCATCAAGCGCGAATTTCCGTCATTGTTGAAAGCGTATGTTACACTTGTCGAGTTGTTGGGTACGCGTCCCCATACCGTAGTGGTGTAGTATTGTTCGTTACCGTCTACAGGCATTCCGCTCTCAAAGTATTTCTTGCCATCTTTCAGGATGTCTTCACTTATCTCACCCAAGTTGATGTGCATGTTACCACCCAGGTTGTCCACCTTTCCACGTGTATAGATATATGGATCCATCATCCAGAATTCTATATACTCCACGTTGCGTGTCTCAAAGTCAGGATTGTCGAGTTTACGCATCATACCACCCCATTTCTCTTCGGGATGCAGTAGGTTACCGTTTGCGTCAATCTCGCGTGTGAGGTTATACGCACCACGCTCGCTGGGATAATAGGCAAGGTTCAGCACGGGTAATGAAGTCACGCCCGAGTAATTCTGTGATTTCTGCGGATAGAGTTCTCGTTCGTAGATCTCTCTCACATAGTGATTCGAGAGTTGGTCAAGGTCACTCTTGATGTGACTGGGCGTAAGTGTACTGCTACGACGGGTAAAGATAGCGTCGATATTGTACCACGAGAGGAGTGCTCGGTTATATCCGTAGCGCTCGTCATTGTTGAATTTGCTTTCGGGCAAAACACTGGGGGTACTTGACATCATCCAATATGATGGCGTTGTGAGCGAGTTCTTCTGCGAACTGCTCTCGAAATCGTCAAGATATGATGCGGCACCTTGTATGCGCTTGTTCTGTCCGGCAATAAGTTGGGCAAACTCAGCATTGAAGGTAATCAGACTGGGTTGCGTACAATGTAGCAAAGGCAGTTTCGCCAGCATGTTGGTAAGCCATTGGCTTTCGCGTTTCCACGATATGTGCGTACCCCACAATGTGTTCTTTAACGGTTCGGCACCCATGTTGACTTTGGTGGTGAGCGGTTGCTCGTTGAGGAACATCAATGAACCACCGATGGTAAGGTTCTTGCTGAATTCGTAGTCAGCATTGAATCCCATCATTGTCTTGCGTTGCATGCCATAATTGTCATTGCTTTCCACGCTGGCATTGATGGGTGTTCCGGCATCGATGATGCTTTGGTTGATAATGGTAACCTGTCCCATCTGGTAATCCACCGTGTAATCGGTATTCTCTACCAAGGTCTGACCTCCTGCGGTTACTACCACACTTTCTTCTGCCAAACCGGTCACACCGAGGTCGATAACGCTACCATTCTGCCCCTTGTAGTGTCCGGTAAGCAGGAACTTGTCATGCTCGGCAATCTGTTTTGCAGCCGTCTTGGTACTGTCGTAAAGTTCTGGGAAACAGTATTTCTCTGCGATGCTTGCATCGCCAATCCAATTGGCAAGGTGTTCACCGAAGGGTTCTGCCACGGGGAAGATGATTCGTCCCTTGCGTATGGTATATCCCTCCACATAGTCAAACTGTCCATTGGAGTTGGGCTGATTCTTGGCGTCCAATCTGTCCAGGTTGAGCGCTTTGAGCAACGTGGTGCTTTTCAGTTTTGCTTCGGGTAAATAGGTAAGGTACACACCCGTAGAGTCACTTTGGTACTTGATGTCCAAACGGAACTTTTCGCTGGACGTTGTGCTTGCTCCAAGTGAGTAGATGTTCTTCATCATCAAGCGCCAGTTGGATGACTTAGGACTGTTAGTCGTACCCTTCAGCAATTTTACGTAGAGCGCTTTAGTATTGTCTGTCAAGTCGCTCGAGAATTCACCAACCTGATAGGTCACGCCACCATAGGTGTACTCGTAGGCAACGGCCAGTACTTCATCTGTCTCCAGAGCACTATTTAGTGAGATGTAACCCAGGGCAGAATTAAAGTAGTACTCGCTTGATGTCAGCAAACGCGCACTCTGCAGTTTTTCGTAATCTGTACTACCTTCAAAATTGGGGATGGCATCAAGTATTGATGTAGTTTGCGAGATGTCTCGTGCACCAGCGTAAGTGCCCACCAATTCTGCATATTCATTGTTGGCCTTGTTTGAAGGCGATGTGGTATATCCTCCCTTCCAGAATTTATTTCCGATATATTCCGATTCTCCCAAGTCGGTGAAAGCGATGATGTTACGGTTGTTCTGTACGGATGCGGTCTTGTTGGTTTTCCATACCTCGATACGCGTGATAGAGACGCCACTGGCAATGGTGGGTAGCGTCTTCATATTCTTGTCGTATTGCTGGCGGAAGAAGTGACCGAGGAAGAAGTGGCGATTCTCTTCGTATTCGGTAGCCGAAAACTCGAAGTTGTTGGTCGATGCGGCTCCCTTTGAACTGACGCTCTTGCTGGCAGACTTCTTCTGACTGACCACAGTCTGCAGTTTCAGTTTTCCGAACTGCATGTCGGCACGCAAACCGAAAAGTGATTGCGAACCATGCATCAAACTGTTGTTCGAGGGCATTTTGACATTACCTGCTTCCAGCAGTTTGATGATTTCGTCTTCCTTGCCGTCGTATTTCAGTTTGAGGTTCTGAGCATCCATGTCCGAGGTGGCCGAAGATGCACTTGTGTTGTAGTTCAGTTTCAGGTTAATCTTGTCACCTACACTACCGGTAAGGTTGAACTTGATATCCTCGTCAAAATCAAAACCGAAGGTCTTTCTGCGGTTAGCCGCCAACGAAGGATTTTCTACTTTCTTCATGTTGGCACCCATCTTGATGGTTGCCGAACCTTGCGTCTTGATTTGCACGCCTCCAGGGCCGAAAATCTTTTCTGCAGGTCCTAAGTCAAAATGCATGTCGGTAAAGTCAAACTTGTCCTTGCCTTGTGCCTCGTATGCTTCCGCGTTCTTGTTGCGGAAGTACTGTTGCATGGACTGTTTGAGGCTCCACTTCTCATATTCCTCACGTGTCATGAGGATGGGGGCAGAAAGATACGAATTGACTTGACCGAGTGGAGTCAGCGTAGAAGAGGGTAGCAAACTTCCACTGCTATTGGCACTCGCCGAACTGCTTGTTGTCGAACTGTTCTTCGAGTTGTTTTTGCTGTTGTTCTTACTGTTATTCTTGCTGTTGTTTGCCGAGTTGTTGTTTTTACTCGGACCACTTCCCTTTGTGCTTTTCCCGGTGTTGTTCAGAGCAGTTCCGATGGTGTATACATCGTTTTTCTCGTCATAACTCACCTCGGTTTGCACATTGTCGGGGTCGCGGAGGTCTGCCGTTTTTTTCTTCAGATCCTTGGTTGTCTCCTTGTCGGTCTTGCGAACGGAGTATTTGGGTTTCTTCTGAGTTGCCGTGTCGGCAGGTGCTTCGTTTGAGACGTCCAAACGACTGGATACGATGGTTGTGGCCAAGGCGTTCAGCCCGACCACAATCATCAGTATTGCTATGATTCGTTTAAGTCTCAAATCTTTATCTTTGCCCTACTTTCAATTAACAATGATTACAGCATCTTCAATGCCTTCTTGATAACCTGCTCAACCTTGCAGTCGGGTTCGTCGGTAAGAATCTTCACTACCACCTTCTGGGTGGGTGCGGGACTGAATCCTAACATGGTGAGTGCAGCCACAGCCTCATTCTTGACCTCGTTGTTGATGTTGACCACAGCGCCGGTACTGTCGGTAGCAGTTGTCTGTGCATCGATGCCCAATGTTACCACTTTGTCTTTCAGGTCGACAATGATTCTCTGGGCAGCCTTGGGACCGATGCCTTTGATCTGCTTCAGCATCTTGTCGTTACCGTTGACAATGAGGTTGCAGAGTTCTGCAGGTGAGAAGGCAGAAAGCGCCATGCGTGCCATACCCGGTCCGATTCCGTTGACGGTAATGAGCAACATGAAAAGTTCGCGTTCCAGTTTGGTGCCGAATCCCCAAAGCGTCCACGTATCCTCGCGAATCTGCTCATAGCTGTAGAGTTTTACCATCTCGGTATTTTTCTCCTTACCCTCAAGTGCAGAGAAGGTGTTTAACGAAATGCCTAAGTTATAGGCAACACCTCCGGTGGTTTCAAGAATGGCGGTAGTGGGGGTGAGTTCTACCAGTTCTCCTCTGATGTAATCTATCATAATCGTCCGATGTTTTACTGATTTATTAAAGATTGCGTATTCGTACGCGTCTATATACAAACGAAATTATCTCTTTTTTATTGCGTATGCGCGAAAAAAAATGTAATTTTGTCGAAAAATAATGCAATATGACACTTACAGAACTTTTGAAACTGGCCATTGAGGCTTCTCTCGACGCAGGTAAAGCGATCATGAAGATATACACTGATCCTTCGCAAGACTTTGGTATTGAGCGTAAAGCAGACAATTCGCCCCTTACCCTTGCCGACAAGTCAGCACATGGCGTGATAATGCAATATCTTGAATCGACAGGCATTCCTGTTCTGAGCGAAGAGGGTGCTCACCAACCCTACGAGCAACGTGCTTCTTGGGAGCGCTTCTGGTTGGTCGATCCTTTGGATGGTACGAAGGAATTCATCAAGAAGAATGGTGAATTTACCGTCAACATCGCTCTTGTCGAGAATGGTTCCCCCATTATGGGCGTGGTGTATTTGCCTGCCAAGGATGTGCTTTATTATGGCGATATGGAAGGTGGCGCATTCCGCACGAAAGACGGAGTGACAGAACGCTTGCCTCTTGCCTCTGCCAAGCACGATGATTATGTCATTGTGGCCAGTCGTTCACATCTCTCTCCCGAGACGCAGGCTTATATTGATGAGGCTACGAAAACCTATGACAACGTAACGACTGTTTCAAGCGGAAGCAGTATCAAGATCTGTTTGGTTGCAGAGGGTACTGCAGATGCCTATCCTCGTTTTGCTCCTACTATGGAATGGGATACAGGCGCAGGAGATGCTGTGGTGCGTGCTTCGGGTAGAATCTGCTTACAAGCAGGAACTTATGAAGGATTGCCTTTTGAAGATGGAAAGCCTCTTGTCTATAACAAGAAGGATTTGCACAATCCCTGGTTCTTGGTAAAATAAGTGTGGTTTGTTGAATGCTGAAGAAATCGATGTGACGTTGTTGCTTTGTTTCTTAATTTTCAACATACGTTTTCTTTTTCCTGCAGTTTTTTCCTGTTGTTCTTAACCTTGTACGTCTGTGAAACGAATAGGTCTGTTAAGCGATACCCATGCTTATTGGGATGATAGGTACTTGGAATATTTCGAGTCATGCGATGAGATATGGCATGCTGGCGATATTGGCTCTTTGGAACTGGCCATGCGCTTGCAGGAGTTCCGTCCCTTTCGTGCAGTTTTCGGTAATTGCGATGGGGGAGAACTTCGTCGCTTGTATACTCAGACATTGCGTTGGGAATGCGAGGGAGCCGATGTGTTGATGACGCACATTGGTGGTTATCCTGGTCGCTATGATGCTTCCATTCGTCAGCAACTCTATGCCCATCCGCCTCAGTTGTTCATTAGCGGACATAGTCACATACTGAAAGTGCAATATGATAAGTCGTTAGGATTGCTTCACATCAATCCGGGAGCCTGTGGTCTTCAAGGTTGGCATCAAGTGCGTACGCTTGTCCGCTTTTCCGTGGATAACGGTCAGTTCAAGGATCTTGAAGTCATTGAAATGCCGAGATGATGTGCGTTCCGGGACGCGTTTTTCCTGTGATTTATAGCATTGCTTTTGCAGTCTTTACCCTATGTTTCCCTTATGTTCCTGTACGATTCTCCACGATTTTGTGTAGGAACATAAGGGAAAACTTATGTTAAACTAATGGGAAAACAGATGTAAAAACGGCTGTGAAACTATTATGCAGTTTCGGTTTTCTCCTTTTCTGTCATTTTCTCTTTTTCTGCTCGTTTTACCTTCTTGACTAAGAGGTAAAGCAATGTGAATGCGGCAAATACCGAGAGTGAGTCAGAAAGTGGAATAGCGTACCAAACACCCTTCAAACCAAAGTGTTGTGGCAAGATAAGAATGCCGGGAATCAGGAAGAGCAACTGGCGTGACAAACTGAGGAAGATGCTCTTGCCGGCATGTCCGATGCTCTGGAAGAAGTTGCCGATAACCATCTGTGCGCCAACCAAGGGCAAGACTATCACAACGGCACGGAATCCCATTGTAGAGAGTTCCATGATCTGCTTTGACTCGGCACTATCTCCGTTCGAGAAGATGCTTGTCACCATCTCTGGACAGAACTCTCCGATAAGGAAACCCACCGTGGTGACGGCCACTCCGCCAAAGATGGAATAGCGCAATGTGCGCCATACACGGTCGTTTTGGTGTGCGCCCCAGTTGTAACCCACAATGGGTTGCATGCCTTGGTTGATTCCCATCACAATCATCAAGAAGAAGAACACAACACCATTGACGATGCTATAGGCTCCAATGGCATAGTCGCCACCATACTTGCTCATGCCCTTGTTGATGAGCAACACCACCAGACAAGCACACGCATTCATGAGGAAGGGGCTCAAACCGATAACCAGGATCTGTCGTACGATTGTGGTCTTTATTTTGTATATACCTCGCTGAAAACGAACAAGTTCATTCTTTCTGCTCAGTATGACAAACTGCATGGTCAGACCTACTGCTTGTGCCAGGATGGTAGCCCATGCGGCACCCGTAATTCCCCAGTTCCATATCCATACAAAGAGCCAGTCGAGTACGGCATTTGAGAGTACCGTGACGATGGTGCACATCATGGAAAAAGTGGGGTGGCCTGCCGAACGTATCACACTATTCAGTCCGTAATAACTATGCGTAATGACGCCACCGCCCAGGATGATGAGCATATAGGGACGGGCATACTGTATGGTGTTCTCCGAGGCTCCGAACAAATAGAGTAGGGGGTCGAGGAACAATAGCAGTCCTGCTGTTACGAGCAGAGAGATGATGATGTTGAGCACCACCGTATTGCCCAGCACCTGCTGTGCAGTCTTGTAGTCGCGTTGTCCCAGTCGTATGCTCATCACGGCACCGGCACCCACGCCCACCATGGCACCAAAGGCGGCACCCAGGTTCATGAAGGGAGCCGTGGCACCCAGGCCCGAGATGGCATCCGGACCAACACAACGACTGATGAAGAATCGGTCAACATTGTTGAGCAACGAACTAGCCGTCATGGCAATGATGGCCGGAAGTGCATATTTCAATAAGAGCGTTCCAATACGCTCAGTACCCAATTCTGTTGGGGCTTTAACTTTACTTTCCATAAATTATGATGCAAAATTACAACATTTCGCGCGTATGTGGAACGTATGCGCGTGTTTTTTGTAAAAAAATGCCTTTTGCCTCCCTTTTTTATAGGTATAAACCTGCTTTTTGCTTTTAATATTGTAACTTTGTAGCGAAATTGTAATATTTATCGTTTTTTAATCATTAAATAACAGCAATGAGTAATCAAACAGAAAAAATCAAGGAGTTGATTGAACTCCGTGCCAAAGCCCGTGTCGGCGGTGGTGAGAAGGCTATTGCCAAGCAGCACGAGAAGGGCAAACTGACAGCCCGTGAGCGTATCGCTCTCTTGCTTGACGAGGGTAGTTTCGAGGAAATGGACATGTTCGTTGAGCATCGTTGTACAAACTTCGGAATGGAGAAGAAGCACTATCTGGGCGATGGTGTAGTTACCGGTTGCGGTACTATCCAGGGTCGTCTGGTTTATGTCTTCGCACAGGACTTTACCGTTAGTGCAGGTTCTTTGTCAGAGATGTTGGCAAGCAAGATCTGCAAGGTCATGGACATGGCCATGAAGGTAGGTGCTCCCGTTATTGGTCTTAACGACTCGGGTGGTGCTCGTCTTCAGGAGGGTATCAACGCTTTGGCAGGTTATGCTGAGATTTTCCAGCGCAACATTATGGCCAGTGGTGTTATTCCTCAGATTTCTGGTATCTTCGGTCCCTGTGCCGGTGGTGCCGTTTATTCTCCCGCTTTGACCGACTTCACCTTGATGGTCGAGAACACTTCATACATGTTCCTTACCGGTCCTGGCCCTGTTAAGGCTGTGCTTGGCGAGGTTGTTACCCAGGAGCAGTTGGGTGGTGCCAGCGTTCACGCTACCAAGAGTGGTGTAACACACTTCACCGCTTCAAACGACCAGGAGGCAATCGCTATGATCCAGCAGTTGATGAGCTACCTGCCTCAGAACAACTTGGAGAAGACTCCTCGTGTAGAGTGCACCGACCCCATCGACCGTATGGAGGACTACCTGAACGAGGTTATCCCCGAGAACCCCAACATGCCTTACGATATGTATCAGGTTATCGCTGGTATCGTGGACAATGGCGAGTTCTTCGAGGTACAGCCCAACTTTGCAAAGAACCTTATCATCGGTTTCGCTCGTTTCAACGGCCAGACCGTAGGTATCGTTGCTAACCAGCCCAAGCAGTTGGCTGGTGTATTGGACAGCAACTCAAGCCGTAAGGGTGCTCGTTTCGTTCGTACTTGCGACGCATTCAATATTCCTATCGTAACTCTCGTTGACGTTCCCGGATTCTTGCCCGGTACCGCTCAGGAGTACAATGCCGTTATTCTTCACGGTGCTAAGTTGCTCTACGCTTACGGTGAGTGTACTGTTCCCAAGGTTACCGTTACCTTGCGTAAGTCATACGGTGGTAGCCACATCGTTATGTCTTGTAAGCAGTTGCGTGGTGATATCAACTATGCATGGCCCAGCTCTGAGATTGCCGTTATGGGTGCTAGTGGTGCTGCCAGCGTACTCTACGCTAAGGACGCTAAGGCTCTCAAGGACGAGGGTAAGGTTGAAGAGGCTAAGGCTTACATCAAGGAGAAGGAGGCTGAGTACGAGAAGCTCTTCGCTAATCCATACCAGGCTGCTAAGTACGGTTACATCGACGATGTTATCGAGCCCCGCAATACTCGTTTCCGCATAATCCGCGCTTTGGCTCAGCTCGAGAACAAGAAGGTAACCAACCCTGCTAAGAAGCACGGTAATATCCCCTTGTAATAAATGTGAGATTGAGAATGGAAAGTTAGGCATTCTGCTATTGCGTGCCATACCGACCAAAGCGTGCCGTTGCATGCCCGTCGATGGCTTGCCGTATGCAGAAATTGCACAACCTCCCATTCTCGGTTTTCAACTTTCGATTTTAAATTTTTAATTTACAAAGAAAGATGAATTTACTTTCAATCACATCGGATACATGGCAGTTGGCTGGTATCAGCGTAGGTGTTGTATTTGCCATCTTGGTTGCTTTGGTAGCAGTACTCGGTATCTTCACTGTTGTTGCCAAGAAGACCAAGGCTACAGCATCTTCTGTACAGAACAGCATTGTCAGCAACATCCAGGCCAGCCAGCAGGCAAAGGCCGTATCGGGTGCTTCTGAGCAGGACAAGGCTGCTATCGCCATGGCTGTATATCTTTATTTTAACGATGACCACGACCACGAGAGTGGCGTGCTCACCATCAAGAACACCCCAAGTGCATGGGGTAGAGTACTTAACCCCCGTTTCTAATAATAATAACGAAACATCATGAAAGAATTCAAGTTCAAGTTGGCCGGTCAGGAGTATACTGCTTCTGTAGAGGAGGAGAAGGGCGCAGGCGCTCTCAAGGTTACCCTCAATGGCCAGACCTATAATGTAGAGATTGAAACCGCAGAGCACAAGGCTCCCGTAGCTTCTCCCGTTGCTGCTGCTCCCAAGGCTGCTCAGCAGGGCGGTCCTGTAAATGTTAACTCTGAGTTGCCCGGTACTGTTACCAAGGTTGTAGCTACCGCTGGTTCTCACGTTAAGCGTGGCGATGTGCTTCTCGTTATCGAGAGCATGAAGATGGCTAACGACATTGTCAGCGAGATCGATGGTACCGTACAGAATATTGCTGTTTCTGAGGGTGCTAGCGTTAACCAGGGTGACCTGCTCGTTGAGATGGTAGCAGACTTCGTTGCTGCCGAGGCTCCTGCTTTGGCTCCCAAGCCCGCTCCTGTAGCTCCCAAGCCCGTTGCTGCTCCCGCTCCCGCAGCTCCCAAGCCTGCTGCTGGTGCAAATGCTGTTACCGCTCCTCTGCCCGGTACCATCACCAAGATTACCGTTAAGGTAGGTGATGTTATCAAGGCTGGCGATCAGGTACTCCTCATGGAGGCTATGAAGATGGAGAACAGCATCACCGCCGAGTCTGCAGGTACCGTTAAGGCTATCCTCGTTGAGGCTGGTGCTCAGGTACAGAGCGGTCAGGCATTGGTAGAGTTGGCATAATTGCTGAGAATTTAATCTAATCCTAAAAAATACAACTTGAAATGAAAAACAAGATTAAATTCTTCAGCCTCTTGGCATTGCTGATGTTGGTCTGCGCTCCTGCTATGGCTGCCGAGACCAATGTCTCAGAGGGTCTGAGCAATTTCTTCTCCGAGATGGGTATCGTATCCTTCTTCGAGGGGGACGGCTGGAAGAATCTGGTAATGATTCTTATCGGTTGCTACTTGCTCTACCTTGCCATTGTCAAGAAGTACGAGCCTCTGTTGCTCCTTCCCATTGCATTTGGTATGATTCTCACGAACTTGCCCGGTGCAGGTATGTTTGATTCAGAGATGTGGAACAATGAGTTCCTTAATCCTGATAGCCCCAACTACCACAGCTATGGTCACATCATGGCTCATGGTGGTTTGCTCGACATTCTCTACATTGGTGTTAAGGCCGGTATCTATCCCTGCCTTATCTTCCTGGGTGTTGGTGCCATGACCGACTTCGGTCCTCTGATTGCCAACCCCAAGAGTTTGTTGCTGGGTGCTGCTGCTCAGATTGGTATCTTCGCTACCTTCATTGTTACCCAGACTGACTTGCCTTGCTTCGGTTTCGAACCCAACCAGGCAGCGTCTATCGGTATCATTGGTGGTGCTGATGGTCCTACCGCCATCTTCCTTACCAGTAAGCTGGCTCCCGAGTTGCTCGGTCCTATTGCTGTTGCTGCTTACTCGTACATGGCTTTGGTACCCGTTATCCAGCCCCCCATCATGCGTATGCTCACCTCTAAGAGCGAGCGTCAGATTCGCATGAAGCAGTTGCGTACTGTCAGCAAGAAGGAGAAGATCGTATTCCCCATCGTAGTTGCTGTTATCGTGAGTCTCGTAGTTCCCTCTGCAGCTACCCTTATTGGTTGCCTTATGCTCGGTAACTTGATGAAGGAGAGCGGTGTGGTTGAGCGTTTGAGCAAGACTGCTCAGAATGAGTTGAACAACATCGTGGTTATCATGCTCGGTCTTACCGTAGGTGCTACCGCTACTGCTACTTCATTCATGAACTGGCAGACCGTAGGTATCCTTGCCGTAGGTATCGTTGCCTTCGGTGTTGGTAGTGCAAGTGGTGTGCTCATGGCTAAGTTCATGAACCTCTTCTTGAAGGAGAAGATCAACCCCCTCATCGGTTCTGCTGGTGTGAGTGCCGTTCCCATGGCTGCTCGTGTTAGTCAGACAGAGGGTCAGAAGGCTGATCCCCGCAACTTCCTGCTCATGCACGCTATGGGTCCCAACGTGGCTGGTGTTATCGGTTCTGCAGTTGCTGCCGGTATCCTCCTCAGTTTCTTGGGTTAATCACATACATTTTATATTAGAAAGGGGCATGCCGAAAAGCATGCTCCTTTTTTTGTACATCCTTGAATTATCTATTTATCGTTGCCAAAAGTTTTGTGG
The DNA here is from genome assembly GCA_045643405.1 of Bacteroidaceae bacterium. Classification (GTDB taxonomy): domain Bacteria; phylum Bacteroidota; class Bacteroidia; order Bacteroidales; family Bacteroidaceae; genus Physcousia. Next base: position 98,448 of record JAZUKS010000137.1, read on the forward strand.
TTTCAGAAATTCTTCCTATCTTTGCCGATGAATGGGTAAAGTTTGATGTATTCAAGAATTCCTGCGGTTTCATGTGAATGCACAGCATATTCATTTTAATTTCTAATAAGATAGAAGAGAGCAAATCATTAGATAGTAGAAGATAGTAGAAGATAGTAGAAATAACAGATTAAAAACAAAACATAATAATATGGACAATTACAATGTAGATTATTCGTACGAAAACAGATCGCTTGCAAGCGCGTTTTCGAAGTTGATGCGTAACGTGTATATTTGGATGTCACTGGCGCTTGTCATGACAGGTTTTACTGCCCTTTATGTAGCCAAGAATGAGGAACTTGTGTATACCATTGCTACCAACCAAGCCTTGTTCTTTGGTTTGATTATTGGTGAGTTCGCCTTGGTGTTTTTCCTTACGGCACGTCTGTTCAAGATGTCGTTCTTGATGGCAGGTCTGCTCTTTGCCTTGTATGCCATAGTCAATGGTGTTACACTCTCGTTCTTGTTGCTTATCTATACGAAAGAGAGTGTTGCCAACACATTCTTCATCACCGCAGGAACCTTTGCGGCCATGTCATGCGTAGGTTTCTTCATCAAGAAAGACCTTTCGCCCATGCGTCGCATCCTGATGATGGGTGTCATTGGTCTTCTTATTGCTACCGTAGTTAACCTCTTCGTTGCAAGCAGTGGCATGTCAATGATTATCAGTTATATTGGTGTCCTGATCTTCGTAGGCCTTACTGCTTATGATACTCAGAAAATCAAGGTTATGCTTCAGCAGGCAAGCGTAGAAGGCGAGACCGATGCTACCAGCAAGTTGGCTTTGATGGGTAGTCTCTCACTCTATCTCGACTTTATCAATCTTTTCATCTACCTTCTGCGCATCCTTGGAGATAGAAGGTAAGAAGACCCTCTCTGCCCTTCGGGCATCTCCCCCATAATGGGGAGAAGGCTGGCGCGTTGAGGGGTAAAGATTACTTGTAAAATGTAAAAAGATAAACGCCACTTCATTGCGAGGTGGCGTTTTTTCGTTTTAGGGATTTTCACTATGAAAATGTGAAATTCGCAAAGTGAAAAGTACTTCGTGATCTTTGTGCCTTCTTCTGTCCTATGAGCGAAGTGTCACCCCTGCGAGGATGTCTGGCATGTGAAATTTTTGACGCAGATTGCGCAGATTTCATGGATTGTTTTGCCTTTGTGACGTGTGACAAGCGTGACAAGTGTGACAAGTGTGACGTGTGACAAGCGTGACAAAACCTCCTTGTGTCCCCTCATTAGGATAGGAACTCTCCCCTTGGGGGGGTGAGGGGACAGTCTTATTTTTCCCCCTTATTTATCTGCCAAGATGCAAGTGCAATCAGGGAAACCGTCCGCCACAAGTTGTTTATACTGCTCTATGGTGCGTTGTTGGTTGCCACAACTCCAGATGGTGGTGATGGCATTGCGGGCAATGATGTGCGCTTTCAGCGTGTCGGCAGAAGGAACCTTGGGGAGAGCATGATACTGCTCGTAAGTATAGTCGGTAAAAGCAGTACTACTGCTTATTCCACGACGGTCAAGATACCAACCATCACCCAAAGGCACGGGTTTTGTTGCCTCTCGTACATCAACGGGGTCGGGGAAGAATTTCAGTTCGCCCTTCTCGTTGAGAGTCACGGGAACCAGGTCTGCGTAGTCTCCGCTCATCCTGTATATCAAGCGTGGCGGGCGCACTACCTTTACAGTCTTGTCGCTAATCCTTTTGGCGGTTTGCTTTGGTCTTTGCGTTGTTACCGAAGGCTTTACTGTTGGCGAATCAGTTTGCACGATGTCGCTGGTGCTCTTTTTTGAGCAACCAGCAACCATCATGGCCAATGCTATGGGCAATGCAATTGTATATTGTTTCATCTTACTGTCTTTTTGCCGTTTACGACATATATGCCACCCTTCTTCATTTGCTTTACGCGACGGCCTTGCAAGTCGTAGATGATGTCCTGACGCTTCTTGTCACCCACCTCATCAATGGCAGTCTGTTCGTCGGTTACGGTAAAGTAATATCTATCGGTTACCAAATATGAATATCCTGCGTTGCCAGCTTTGCAGAAAAGACCGTAATACTTGCCCGGAGCGAGGTCAATGTATTTGTAGAGATTGACCTTTGTGGTGGTGTTTGCATGAATGTCAGTTTCTGCTTCTGATTGTGCAACAACATTTTGTTCATCTCCTTCCTGTACGATGAAGAAAATATATTTGATGTTGTCGAAACCTCCAGCATTTTTTGCGTTGAATGATGCGGTAAGGTTTTCACCACGCTTCACTTCGGTCTTGTCGATGGCAAAGTCGGAATATGTGATATTGCTTCGTGTTTTCTTTTCCATCTTGAAAGTGGCATTTTCTACGAGTGGTATTCCGTATCCTCCCCTACAATAGCTGACTTCGCGCACGTACTGAACGCCAGTCTTCAGTTTTGTATAACTATAATTGCCTTCCATGTCAAAAAAGCATTCCACCTCTACGGTTTTGGTTTCTCCTGGAGCCATGAATACCTGGGTATAGCCTAAGCAGATGGGTGTTCCCTCAGAATCATAGATGTAGACGTAGACTTCTTCGTTGTACTCCTTTGTTGCGTTTTTGTCGTTGGTTACGGTAACGCTGAACTTGGGAGCATAACCTACATATGCTCGCAGTAATTTTACATCCGAGCAAGTGAGAACGGCACTCAGTTTCTCGGGGTCAGTCCATACCAATTCTCCATTTTCATCATTCAGCACAAGGTATCTTGCGCCGTTCAGTAATGACTCAAACTCCTTGGCTTCGCCACCTGCAGAATCGCTGTAATAAGGTACAACACGATAGCCTTTTGCCCATTTGATGTCTGTGGGGATGCCAATCGTCCCCCCAAATTCTCCGGTGCAGGGTATGGGTTCATCTATTTGTATGCTCTTTCTTGCCAACAGGTTGTTGTTTGCGTCGTAAATCAGGATGCCCGTTTCACCATTAAAACTGCAAAGCCCTTCGTTGACAAACCTGAACGAGAATAACTGTTCTTCTTTATCGTACTGTATCTCTTCGCGTAACCACAGATGGGTTTTATACTGGCTGGTACCGTTCTCGTCGGGCATAATTCCCGTTATGGCATATTGTGTTGAATTAAAGTTGTCAGCATTAATATTTGTTCCTTGCTGTGTGTAGTTAAGGTAGTTGATGTCAAAGTAACCATTGCAATAGCCTCCCCATCCCCAGTTGACATGGTATAGGCCATTGGTGTCGTAACCATCGATTATAAATGCGTGACCAGGACCTGCTGACGTGCTTGCAGAAAAGTAGACGGGACGTGCATTGTCCAATTCGTTGCGTAATAGTGCATTCCAATCGTCAGTAGCGAACTGGTAGCGATAGGCGCAATATATGCCCTTGTTGTACTTGAAATGCTTGGCCAGGGCCTGCGCGGCGTCTGTCGAGAAGGCTCCGCTACCTCCTTCTTCGTATTGCATGTTAACTGAGCAACCTGCGTCACTCATCAATTTGGCTACAGCCTTAGCGTGTATGTCATCGGCAGTCTCATAGCCGGTATAGGTGTCGAGCATATTGTCCCAATCGTAGACCGACTTGCTGAAATCAACGGTTTGGGTTTCAAACAATTCGTTGGTATTCGTACCCTCGCCAGTCTTGGGCCATTTGTAGTACATCATGATCTGAGCCATAGCCGTGGCAACACAACCGGTCGGAGGCAGTACGCTGGCCCCTTTTTCGTTGGAAACCTTGGGACAACTCATATTATATGGATGTTCTTGATCCCACATTATTCCGCCCAGTAGGGGAGATACCGAGGTGGTGAGTGTCGTTGTGCGATGCTTGCTTTCGACGCTAACGTCGGCTTTCTTGCTGAGTTGTTTCAGCGTTTCGGTACAGTTGGTCATCCAACTGTTGAAAGCCACATTTTGTTTGCTATGTGTGAAACTGCCATTGTCGGTATAGCCCAGCAAGGCATGTGCGCGACTGTCGGCTCCCGCTATGATGAAACCACCTTCGGGCATGTCGTACACATAGAATAGGGGAGTGCCACCATCGTCGGTTTCGGTGTACGATAATGTCATGACATTTGTAACAGTCTGCCAGGCCACGCTCTTTCGTTTGGTGGCTTTCCCGGCGTTCAGTTGCTCCATGGCATTGCTGAGCGCCTCCGAGGGGGTGAGTTCGCGAGCGAACAAAGTACCTGCAATCAGCATTGCAAAGGCACAGGCAAATACTTTCTTCATTATTTAATTGTTTTATAGGGGCTATAGAGGTAATAGATGCTATAGAGGTAATAGAGACTATAGATGCCATAGATGCTATAGAAACTATAGAGGACTATAGAAAACTATTGGTGCTCCTTCATCATTTCCGAGGCAAAGGTTTGCAGGCTGACCTTTACAGGTTCGACGGTGTACTCGGGACGGTTGTACGAGAACAGCCTGAGCGTGTTCTGCTCGGGGTCTGCCTGGGGCAGTAGGAATGCCTTGTGCAACTGCTTCCCGTCGAAGTAGGCGATGTATATACGACTGTAGTTGCCATCGTCACGTCGACTGGCACACATCACCCAACGACCATTGCTTGAGAACGATGGGTAACTGTCAGCATATTCTGCACTATTGAGCGCCTTGGCAGGAATGAAGGTGCCGTCGCTGATCTGCATCAGTCGGATGTCGGCATCGTGATGCCAGATGTTGAAGCAACCATAGCCACCCTCGGCAAATGCCACGAAACGTCCGTCGGGACTGATGCGAGGCAACGAAACACTTCGTTCGAGCGTGTCGGCACGATACACCAATTCCTCATTGCCGAAGGTCTTCGATGTGGCATCGAAACTGCGACGGTAGAGGTTGTAGTGCAGTTTCTTGTAGTTGAAACGGATATCATCGCTATGCTCTTCTGCCGAGTCAGGTTTCTGCACGTCGGCCATGCAGTAGTAGAGGTACTTTCCGTCGGGCGCCCATGTAGGGAACACCTCGAGGCGTGTCGTGTCGGCACAGATATTGGTAACCTTGTCGGCATTGACGTCATACAGCACGAGGTCGCTGGCATTGTCAAACACCTCAACCTTGTTGGCCGAATCCGTATGGAAGTACTGTCGTGTGGTGTTGGTCGAGAATGCCACAAGAGGCAACGTGGGATGCCATGAGGGATACACGCCCGCGCTGATCATGCCTTCGCGCTTGAGGTCTACCTTGCAGACCTTGCCATCCTTTACCATCATCGTGCCACCACGGGTAACGCGTACGTGGAAGAGCATGTTGTCGGTACGGTAGTTCTGGTAACTATGGCAGTTGATGCATTGTCCCTTCTTGTCGTCGCATGCTATCTTGTTGTTGAACACCTCAACCTCGTCGAAGTTGGTGACGTTGCGTTGCATGATGTACATCTTGTCGTACATCTCGTAACTGGGCTGAATCAGACGGTAAGACACGTATGGGTCAATCTCGTCTTTTGAGACGTGGATGGCGAAAGCATTGTCGCTCAGCCACTTGTCGCCCACTTTGGCAAATGTCTCCACCTTGATGTCCTTGCCAACCGATGCCTGGAGCATCTGCTTCCACTCGTCTTCTGGGACGATGACCTTGATGCCATCGCCATAGGTCTGCACGCTACCGTCGCCCGCTGTGAAGCGTGCCACGCATTCGGTTGCCAGACTGTCGGTAAGCATGAAGTTGAGCGGTGCGATGTTGCAGGGCACCGTCACGTCGGTATAGTCGGGGTAGATGTGTGCCTCGTGGCCCGATGGCGTACTTGAATCGGGAACAGAGGGATGGCCACCGCACGACATCATGAGCCATCCTGTCGCCCACACGCACACCCCTTTTTTTATATAATGTAAGATAGTCATTTTAATACGCTTTTCGTCCGAAATATAGATAATACCAATAGGTGTACTGCCATTCGTCATGCAACATCTCCTTCATTTGCTCGTAGTCGTTGTTGCAATACCTGCTTGCATTGGCCAGGCACGCCGTGAAACTCTGGTGACGGCTTCTTACGTTGGGGTCTATTTCCACCTCATAGGGCAACTGTACCGGATATCTGGTACTGATTTCCAGGTACGCCTCTTGGTAGTGCAACGGAATATTCTTTCCTTGCGTCACTATGGCGTATGAATGGAAGGCAGGCCAGAAGAGGTTCGAGTCGCGGAAGACCATGGAGTAGAAAAGGTTCAACTCCTTGACATACTTGTTCTCAGCCCCCTGTGCCATGCTGTAATTCTCGATGAGGTAACTCTCCATATTGTTGTTGTCCGAGTCAATCACGTCGAGGAAGGTACTCTTCAGTCCCTTTACCACTTCACTCGTTGGCTTGGGTTTCCAGTCGCCATAGAACGAGGTGTGTCCCAGCAACGTCTCATAGCGCTTGTATAGTTTCTCCTCGCCCGTAGCCTGGGCACATCTCATCATCATCTTCAGATAGTACGGACATAAACCGTAGTACACGCCAAACTCCATGCACCACTTATAGGCATAGTTCACCTTGCCGTAGTTGTAGTACACCATGGGAGAGGCAATCTGCATGATGTTGAGGTTCATCGAGTCAGGATTAAAGATATCCTCGCCACTACTGTTCATGGCGAAAGCGCGGTTGCCCAGTTCGCCGGTATTCAGTAGCGCGATGTTGCGCAACATCACCATGGAGCGACTTGGCGTGTTGGTCTTGCCAGCCTCCTCGATGATGCCCGTCCAGTCGTCTTCCATGGCCATGCGGTTCATACGCATCTCTGCCTGGAAGTTGTAGTCGTTGAACTTCGTCTTCCACACGCCACCTATGCAGAGCAAGATGGCCAGTATGGGCACGGTCACGCCGTTCATCTTGAGGCGCTTGGCCCACTTGCCTTCCATCCAACTGTCCTTGCGGTAAGCGAATGCCGACAACCATAATGTGAATCCTATCAGGAAGATGAAGGGTATGGTGGTACGCATCGTGTCGGTGGTGTTACTCTCGAAGAAGGGGAATCCCGTATGCATGATGTCCCGCATATTCATGTTGCTGTACAGCAAGGCACGCCAGATGTAGGGAGGCAACCACGTCAGGGCAATGGCCAGGAGGGGAAGTCCCTTCTCACGCCACCATGGCTTGACGTTGACTCCATCCTCATCCTTTGTGGCGAAAATCATTCCCAATCCGAGGCATACGGCAAAGAGTTGTGCCACCCATCCCAGGACGGGATAAAGCAACCATGCCACGACAAACCATGCCAGGCGGAAAGGCGATGGGGTGTGCTGTGCTCCCATCAGCATGAGCAACATGAGCAGGTATGCTACCGACTGCGAGAACCAGTATCCGGGCAGGTTCATGGTGTACACCCAATAGCCCACGTCGGTGATGGATGCCAGCAGGCAACCCAAGGGCAACAGCAACCATCCGGCTCCTGCCGGAGAGGTGCGGAACACGCGGTAGGACACGATGTAGATGACTGCCCATACCGCAATGAGCATGCTTGTGCCCAGTGCTGGATTGAAGAAGAACTGCGTGAGGTAACCTCCCAGCCATGTCATCAGTCCGAAGGGCTGTTTGACGGTCTGGCAGAAGAAGTCAGAGGTGGTGAAGAACGTGTTGCGGTCTTGTGCCGTATAGAGCATGTCGCTGTACATGCCCAGCACGAAATATGCCAGGGCGATGAACAGCACCAACGGCAAAAGGAAACGCCAGTTTATTGCTTTCATATAATTGTTTTTTCTGCTTATTTCCACAAGTTACGCAAGAAGCTCTCGTAGAGCAAGTGACGCCATGTAACGAGGTCGTGCGCACCACCACCACCAACGTAGAAGTCGTGCTTTACGCCCATCTTCTCCAGTTCCTCGTGCAGACGGGTATGGCGAGCCAGGAAGCCCGTCTCGTAGGTTCCACCGCCAATGAAGAAATAGTCAATCTTGTCGTTGAAGTCCTTGTCGCGCAGTACGGGCGTTTCGTCGATGTCGATGGCCGCGCTGAGCAATCCCACGCTACCAAAGACGTCGAGGTTGCGCAGACCGGCATACTGTGACATGCGTCCGCCCATCGACAAACCGCATAGCGCACGGGCATGGCGGTCCTTGATGGCGGGGTAGTGTGCCTCAACGTAGGGGATGATGCACTCCTTCAGTTCGCGCTCGATGAGGGGGAATGCCAGTTCGGTGTGCTGGGGATGGCTTCGTGTCACCATCTGGTCGTTGGGGAAGCATACGATCATCTCCTTGGCCAGTCCCTCGTGAATCATGTTGTCAAGAATCCAGTTGGCACGTCCATGCATCACCCATGTCTCGGTAAGGTCGCCCGAACCGCCCATGAGGTAGAGCACGGGGTACTTCTTGCTGGGGTCGAAGTTGGCGGGCGTGTACACCATCATGTCGCGCAAGGCACCGGTCACGCTACTCTCGTAGTAGTGCGTGGTGATGTTGCCGTGAGGCACGCCGGGGATGGGGTCATACCATGTGGGCTTGTCGCCATGTACGAAGAGCATACTGAAGGCGGGCATGGCCGCATGGCCCGTATAGGTATTGTTGGGGCCTACGTTCGACACGCCATCCACCGTGATGTAGTAGAAGTAGATTTCGGGAGTGAGGGGACCCAGTTTGAGGGTCCATATACCATCGTCGCCCTTGGTGAAATTAACCTGCTTGCGAGCCTCGTCGCCAACGAACATCGAACCGTGCAACTTCACCTCGTGTGCGTCGGGCGCCTTGACACGGAAGGTCACGGTGTGGTCGTCGTGCACCTCGGGCGAGATGACCTGGGTGCTGAAGGGGGTGATGTTCTCGGTATTACGCTGGGGGTCGTACACGATGTTGACGTGCGACTGCTGGGCACTCAAGTTTGAGACTGTTGCCAGGCTCAAAGCGATTGTTGTGATTATCTTTTTCATTTTTTTTTTATTGTTGTTGCTGTTTAAAAAAAGACTCTCCCCCCCCCCCTCCCTCTAGTGAGGGGGCTTCATATCCTCTTAAAACCTTATGGAAGGGATAGAAATACTTCAAAGTGAACTTACGCCTTTATCTATCGTCCTTTCGCTCAGAGGGGCTGCCTGATGCTTCGCCGAAAGGCAGAAGAACTTCTTTAACTCCTAAAAGCCGAAGAAATGCTCCAAATCTACTTGAAGATTTTCTGCACGAAATCGTGGAGGGACTTGCGCCAAACCTGCCACTCGTGGTCACCGGGGAAGGTGTTGAACACGATGTTCAGCCCCTGCGAACGCATGGTGTTGACGGCATTGGTGGTGCCAGTGATGCGAGGATCCTGCTCACCTACCGAGATGTAAAAGGTCTTGAGTTCCTTGTTGAAACGGTCGTGCTGGGAGATGAGGCCCGGCATCGCCTTTTCAGCATCAAACTGACCAGCCTCGCGGATGCCACCGAAGACGCCCGTGCTGAAGATGCCCAGGTGCGCAAACATATCCGTGTGTTGCAGACCGGCAAAGAAGGTCTCGCCACCACCCATCGACAAACCTGCCAGGGCACGACTGTTCTTGTCGGTCTTGCAACGGAAGTTCTTCTCGATGAAGGGGATGAGGTTCTGTATCAGGTCCTCCTCGAAGGGCTTGATGCCCTCGATGTTGTAACCGAAACGGTGTCCCATCTTGTTGATGGTGCCGTTTGCCATGACGATGATCATCTCCTCTGCCTTGCCCGAGGCGATGAGGTTGTCCAGGATGAGGTTGGTCTTGCCCTGAAGCACCCAGCCTGTTTCGTCCTCGCCACCACCATGCTGCAGGTAGAGCACGGGATACTTCTTCTTGCCCTGCTCATAACCGGCAGGGGTATAGACCCATACCTTGTCTGAGGCACGGACGGGGCAGGGATAGGTGAGCTGGTGAACGGTGCCGTGGGGCACGGGTTCGTTGGCATAGAACGTACAGCCTTCCTCGGGGATGTCGACAGCACTCGTGTAGCGACCGCAACCATAGTAGCTGGGGGCAGAGGGGTCGGCCACGTCTACACCGTCGATGGTGAACCAGTAATAGTGGAAACCGGGCACGAGGGGCTTGGTATGGCATTGCCATGTGCCGTCCTGCTGGATGTAGAAGCGGGCATCGGGGTCGAGCGATACGCGCCAGTCGCTGGCATTCTTTGCCTTGACGGTAAACAGCACGCTACCGTCATTCAGTATTCTGGGCCCTTTCATAAGGGAAGAGATGTTGAACGTGTAGGCCTGCATCTCGGGACGCGACTTGCGGAACTCGTTGAGTTGCTTGAAATAGCAGTCGTTGATGATCTTCGAGAGCTTGCGGTCGGGATTCTTGCGAATCTCGCACTTATGGTCGAACACCATCATCTCGCCCTCACCCTCGCGAAGGCTATAGGGCTTCCATGCGGGAAGGTTGGGCGTGTTGGGGTTGCCGGTATGGGCAAAGGCAGACCATGCCTCGCTCATCCTGTCGGCCAGCACCTGGTCCTGTGCGGTGGGGTTGGGCAGTTCGTTGCCACCATGGTTCAGCGTGTTGAAGCAGAACTTCAGTTCGTGGCCATGCACCGAACCCTGGTTGAGGGGCGACTTCCAGGTGAACATATACGTATAGATGGGCGCCTTGTGGTTGGCCGAGAGGTAGTCGGCCGTGATGATGGTCTTGGGACGGAAGAGCCAGTCGATGCTGAGCAGGTCGTTGACCGAGTGCCCGGGGTACGTCTCGTCGAAGGTCTTGATGTATTCGTCGGTACGGTTGCCGAAGGTTGCCTGCAACTGCTGTCTTGCCTGGTCCAGGGTGATGTCCTGTCCGTAGGTGAGTCGTTGCAGTTCGTTGAACGTGGTACCGATCATGATGGGCTTGCTGTCCGAGAAGCGTGCGAAACCGTCCTGGAAAGGCTGTTGCATCAATACCTCGCCGTCGGGTGTGGGACCGAATCCCCACATCATGGGCGTACCGGGTCGGCGTGTGCCGATGCTCTTGGCCATGGCGCGCTGTCCGGCCTCCTGCAGTTGGCTGTAAGGCACGTCGTTTATCTTCTCGATGTTGTTCTTGTCGATGCCCAGTTCAGCCAGGACGGCCTTGCCGAGCGATTCGGTCATGTCCTTGCGGTTGACGTTCAGTATGGTTCCGCTCATGATGATGGCCTTGTGGAAGAGGTCCTTGGCCTCGGGCATGCAGAGCAGGGTTCCCACCTTTCCGCCACCGCCCGACTCGCCGAATACGGTGATGTTATTGGCATCGCCACCAAAGGCATGGATGTTGCGGTGAATCCATTTCAGGGCTTCCACCACGTCGAGCATACCCACGTTGCCCGAGCGCTTGTATTTCTCGCTGACGCCTCCTAGGTCGAGGAAACCCATGATGTTCAGACGGTGGTTGATGCTCACCACCACCACATCCTGCTTGGCCAGTCCCATGCCGGGGTTCCATGCCGATGTGCCCGAGTCGAAGCCACCGCCGTGCAACCACAGCATGACGGGTTTCTTGGCGTTGCGGTCGGTTGTCCATACATTCAGCACGGCGCATTGCTCGCTCATCTGGTCCTCAGGCATGGGGCGGTTGCCCTGCATGGCCTGTGGTCCCCAGTGGTCGCACACCATCACGGTGTCCCAGGGTGTCACGGGCAACAAGGGCATGAGTCGCTCAACGCGTCCGTAGGGGATGCCCAGGAAGGCTTCGGTGCCTTCTTGCTCGATGCCTTGCACCCAACCGGCGTCCGTGCGCACGGTGTAGTTAGCCTTCGCATTCTTTTTCGCTTTCTTCTGTGCCATCGCTATGCCGGGCAAGGCCAGCAGGCAGAGCACAGCCAATAGTTTTACATGGGGTTTCATATATGTTTTTGTTTTTGTTTCTCTCACTTTCTCTCGAACACCACACACGCTCCTCCGCCGGGAGCCATGCTCAGTTGTATGGTTGAGGCCTTCTTGCCACCCACAACCTCCACCTCGCGGTACTTCATCACCTCGCGGTTGGTCTTGTAGTGTGCATCGTCGGCATCCTCGCTGATCTTGGCCACATAACTGCCCTTGGGAAGGAAACTCAGGTCAACGCTCACGGTGCGTGCCTCCTCGTTGGTGGCCGATGCCACGAGGTAGCGACCGTCGTGTGCCTGGCGCATCATCACGATGTACTCGCCGATGACGCCGTCCAGGGTGTGGCTCTCCATCCAGGGTTGCTTCTGACTGGCCAGGAACTCCAGCAGGTGGGGATACTTCTTGTAGTACTCGGGAATGTCGGGGATGACCGTAGCGCCCGAGTAGGTGATGAAGGTGCGCGCAGCCTCGGCACATACGGTCGAAGGCACTTCCTGGTTGTTGTCCTTGCGTGTGGTGCGTCCCTGTCGGAGGTCAAACATACCGTTGTTCTGGTCGATGGGACCTGCCACCATGTTGACGAAAGCCGAGGTGACGAAGGTCTTGGGCTGGAAGATGTCGTGACCGTCCAACTGTGCCTTGCAGTACTCGCGCGTCAGGGCGTTGGGGTAGGTGCGGCATTGTCCCCAGGGGTGTACGGGGTAGTCGTGGAAGTCCACACAAAGGTGATACTTGGCGCACAACTTGGTGATGTTGATGGTCTTCTCGTTCTTCTGCGAGGGCGAACCGTTCATGAAACCGTATTTCACGCCCGATGCTCCCCAGTTCTCGTATTGCTCCAGCGTCTGCTCGATGGGGTAGTTGGTGCCTGCCACGTCGTTGATGTAGAGCCATACGCCCACGCCCTTCTCCTTGCCGTACTTGATGATGCGCTGTACGTCGCGTGCCTTGTCGCCGGTCACGGGGTCGGAGTTCTTCTCGAACTCAGGACCGTACCAGTTGGCGTCGAGCACCAGGGCGCTGAATCCCTGCTCCGAGGCAAAGTCAATCATCCTCACCCACGACTCGTAGTTCATGCGATAGTGGAAGTCGCCCCAGATGGCACCGTCGATGCGCCAGTCCCACAGGTGAATGCCGGGGCGCACCCAACTGTAGTCCTCTTCGGGCTCGGGGTTCAGCAGTTCTATGAGGTGCGAGTCTACCAGGTCGCCGGGAGTCTTGCCGTGCATCACCACGCGCCATGCCGTCTTCTGTCCCTTGCCGATGGTGGTGTTCTCGGTCACCACGTCGAAGCGGGTACTGCCGGCGTCGCTCCTGAGCAGAAGGGGTCGTCCCACCTCCAGGCAAGCCTCGTGAACACCCATGTAGAGGTCCTTGCTGGCTTCCACGATCATGATGGGCGTACGCTCGCCGTTGGCCTGTGTCAGTTTCTCGGGACCGATGTTGTGGCGCTCTCCGTTATAGTACCATGCCGTGTAGTCGCCGGCAAAGTTGAAGTTGCTCTGCTCGCTCCATACGCTCTGTCCGCCCTCGTTCACGCAACGCCATGCCACGCCGTCGTTGTAGGCGCGCACCTCGTAGGTAACGCTCTCGCCACCTTGGCTGAAGTTCACGCTGGCCTCGTTGTACACGTCTGCCACCTCGGCGCGCTTACCCCATACGGGTTTCCACACGCCCTTGTGCTTGGTGGTGCTCACCTTGCTCATCTGCCACGACGTGCTGGGCACGCCACCTTGCTGTGACTTGTATCCCATGCGGGAGTCGTTGAGCACACAGGTGCCGTCCACCGTCAGCGTGAACGCTGGTGTACCGTCGGAGAGTGAATGGACAGTCATGACAGACTTTCCGTTGGGTGATTTGATGCTTAAGATCTTGCCGTCACTCGTTTTTGCTATGCCTGTTACGGACATCATCGCCATCAGGGCGAAAAGGATTATAGATTTAGTCTTCATACGTGGTTTTAGAATTCGGTTTCAAAGTTACGAAAATTTTTTCAAAGAAAAAAATATAATGCCCTAAAAATCGTGCTTCGTGTCTTCCTGTGAGTTTTAGACGCAAATTACACGAATTCCGTAGATTGATTTATTTGGGCGAAAAGAAAAGGATAGAAACAAAAATGATTTCATAGATTTTTCTTTTACAAAAAAAAGACACAACACATCTCTCAACTTCATACTCACTCTTAACTGTGAACTATGAACTCTATACTTTAAACTGGTTCTAAACTCTAAACCATCAACTCTCAACTCTAAACGTTTCTCCCTTCTTCCTCCGTACTGTGCTCGGAGATTGTCCATCGATTGTCCATCGCGATGGACAATCGATGGGGATGGGATGCAGATGCCACGAACCAATCTTAGGGTCTGCACGAGGAGACAGAGTACTTTTCTCGTTTGCTTATTTGCCCCATCCACTTAGTGAAGGAAGAAAAAGAGTATGTGTCTTTTTTTGACACATCCTCAATTCAAAGAGGTTCCCTTCATCACCACACTAAAGGTGGCGGAAGGGAACCTCTCTTACTTACTTACTTACGAAGTGAAAAGTACTTCGCAAAGTGACTGCTCTTATTTTTTCTTGAGGTAATCGATGAGGGCATTCACGTCCGAAATGCTGACCTTACCGTCATTGTTGACGTCGCCGGCATCTTCCTTTATGACACAATGGTTAATTCCAAAAGTGGTTTGACAATCGGATGCCATTGAAGGGGTACAAATGCAGTATGCCTGTCTTTCGGTTTCTGCGAAATTAGGTGTTGTCGTAAGTTTGGATAAGTCCAAATAACCTTCGAAACTTGCTAAACTATTAGAATTGAAGTTGTATTTTTTCCCTACCTCCTCCAATGGCAGAAGACTGGTGTTAACGACAAGGCAAATGTTTCTTTGTCCAGAATTATCATAGTAGATGTATTTCCCATCGCTGCTAATTTTATATTTTGAGTCAGCATTGATAAGTGCCAATGAACTTACAGATGATCCGTATAATGTGTAACCATTCCAACTGGTAGGGTTGTTCAGCGTAAGTTTTTGAAGATTTCTGCAACCATAAAACATATAGCTAGCCGACTTGTTTGTAGTAACCGCATTGAAATCAGCCTTGTTAAATGGTGCGTGGTCTGTTGTGAGTGATGTTGGCAACGATGTAACATTAATTGTCAGTTTACCCGTACAATCTTGGAAACTTGGGTATATAGATGTTATACTTGAAGGTATTTCGTTAATGTTTGTGGTCGTAAGATTTGTACAACCTAAGAATGCACCATATCCCAATTCGTCTGATACAGACAGGGTCAGAGTCTTCAAACCTGTGCACCTTGCAAAAGCCATTTCTTTAACTTTCTTGCATTGGATGTTTAAGCTCGATAACTTCCAGGAAAAAATAATTCATGAAATTCGCGTTAACTTGCGTCTAAAACCGTGTTGCACGAGAAAGCATCTCGTATGAATACAACAAAGGCCTGCTCCGAAGAGCAGGCCTTTGTATGATATGATGGAATTATTTAACAGCGAAGTCGAGACTCTGGAGGTCCTTGTCGAGTGAAGAACTACCGTAGAGAATCTTGTAGCGACCACTACGGGTTGAGAGTTCGTCGATAGAGGGATCGTAGTACTCGAACGACTCACCATCGAGGGTGATGGTAACCTTGCCAGTCTCACCGGGAGCCAACTTGATCTTCTGGAATCCCTTCAACGACTTGATGGGAGCATCGGCATAGTCGAGCGCCTTGACGTAAACCTGGACGATTTCCTCGCCAGTTACCTTACCCGTGTTGGTGACGGGAACGGTGACGGTAACCTTGCCATCCTTCTTCATGGAAGACTTGGAAATCTT